>NZ_JAAHGB010000006.1:321487-788710 GCF_010672695.1 Okeania sp. SIO1H4 | reverse complement strand
CTATTTCTTTGAGACAGTAGGGAGAATTAATAGAATGAGGCGCAATAATAAACAGAAAATTATCAGCTTTTATGATGCCATCATCAATTTGATTTTGAAAGTCTACTCCCAGAGGAATATCATTTTGGTCAAACCAGATTTTTAGACCATTTTCTGTGAGTTTTTCATAGAGTTTTGTAGCAAAAGATTTACTGTCGGCACGTCCGTAAGAGATGAAGGCATTGTAATATTCTGACATGGTTTTATGGATTGGTAATTAAATTTTTGGAATGGGAATTTTTATCCCTAATTCATTAATTAGAGCTTGCAAGTCTTGCTTAAACAAGTATTGACGTGAGCTATTGCTGCCATCACCATCACAATGTAATTTTGATTTTTCCTTAAATAATTCTTTGCTAATAGGCCATAATACTCACTAATTTTTTTTCAGTGGCTTTGGCAAATTCTAGAATATTATGTGTCCTGTACAAATCTAACCCTTCTCTACATCAAACTGCCTAGTCATTGTGACAAATTTTAATATTACTTTAATTTGTGATACTTTGAGACCAATTTCCTGTCAAAATAGTAGTGGTTTCCTAATTAAAGAGATAATTATCTATGCAAATTCAAACACCAGAGTGGGTAAAACACGCCGTATTTTACCAAATTTTTCCAGACCGTTTTGCCAAAGGTCAACCACCTACCCAAACCAGAAAAGGTATAGACAAAGGTTATTATCCTTCTACCCTAGAACCTTGGGATGAACCTCCTACTCCCCAAGGTTACAAAGGTGGCAACCTCTGGGGTGTCATCGAACAACTTGACTATATTCAAGACCTGGGTGTCACTGCTATTTATTTCACTCCTATTTTTCAATCAGCTTGTAACCATCGCTATCATACCCATGACTATTACCGAGTCGATCCAATTTTAGGAGGTAATGAAGCTTTAAGAGTATTGATAGATGCTGCTCACGATCGCAATATAAAAGTTGTTCTGGATGGAGTTTTCAACCACGCTAGTCGCGGTTTCTATTTCTTCAACGATATCTTGGAAAACGGTCCCCACTCACCCTGGTTACATTGGTTCAAAATAGAAGACTGGCCTCTTTCTGCTTACGATGGCAGTTTACCTGCAAACTATGTCGGGTGGGTAGGCAACCGTGCTTTACCTGTATTCAATCACGATAACCCCGAAGTGAAAGAATACATTATGGAAATTGGGGAATATTGGTTAGAGTTTGGCATTGATGGTTGGCGGTTGGATGTGCCATTTGAAGTTAAGACTCCTGGGTTTTGGCAAGAATTTCGCGATCGCGTCAAAGCTATTAACCCAGAAGCGTATATTGTGGGTGAAGTCTGGAGTGACTGCGTGCAATGGTTAGATGGTACTCAGTTTGATGGGGTGATGAATTATTTGTTTACTGGTCCAACTATTGCTTTTACAGCGGGCGATCGTGTAGATATTGACCAAGTTAAAGGTTGTGACTATTCAGCTTACCCAGCTATATCTGCTGTTGAATATGGTCAAAAAATGCAGGAGTTGCTGCAACTCTATCCTTGGGAAATTGAACTAACTCAACTGAATTTATTAGACAGTCACGATACAGCTCGAGTTTTGAATATTGCTCAAGGAGATCAAGTAAGTGTTGAGTTAGCTACTCTGTTGTTAATGACTTTTCCTGGCGCACCTAGTATTTATTATGGTGATGAAGTAGGTTTACCAGGGAAGTTAGACCCTGACTCTCGTCGTGGTTTTCCTGCTACGGAAAAATGGGATAATCAAGTTTTGGAATATCATAAACAGTTGATTGCTATTAGAAATAAATATTCTGCTTTGCGTACGGGTAGTTATAAGGTTTTATTTGCTGAGGGAAATGTGTATGTATTTGCCCGTATGTTAGGAGATGAGGAAATTATTGTGGTTATTAATAGTGGTACAGAAGCAGCAAATGTAAATGTTTCTGTTACTCAGTTTAATTCTCGACCTAGTAAAATTGTTTATGGTAGTTGTGAAATTTCCTGGCAAGAAGAATCTACTCAATTAGAATTGAATTTACTACCTAGAAAAGGCTGTATTTTCGTTAATAATTAATTGTATTATATCATGTTTGGTTGAAGACTTACACCTTGGAGGAAGGAAGGCAGAAGGCAGAAGGGAAGAAAAGGTTAGAAGGGATAAAGTTTTTTGGTCGCGTGAGCGTAACGGAGTTCTATCACTGATTATCCGTTAGCGTAGCTCCCCCGGAGGGGGAACATGATATTATAGATTCATAAAAGTAGTTAATTATTTTCTTTTTTTAAGAAATTATTTGTCAACAAAAGATCGAGTAGGATGTGTGACAGTACGCTGACCATTTATCGAATAATGGTCGGTTTGACTGTCATTCACCGCATGCTGAATGATCAACTAATTAAAGTAATTGATGAACAGAAAAATTTTCATTATGACCGAAAAAATTTTGTCTCAAGTTTCCCCTTTTAAGGGGATAAAAAGCGTTTGAGACAAAAGCATTACGCATTCACCAATCCCAAATTTTCTATATATTCTTCGATAATTTGATGCTTGGCTTTAGTATGAGGGTCTATTGTAGGAAGCTCACTGCCATCAGCACCTCATTTTGCTTTCGAGTTACTCATTATTGCTTTTCTCCAGAAATAAAATTACTATTAGGAAAGTAATATAAGTATTGTGCTTATATACGCTTGGATATTCAAATTATTCTATCAATTTTATACAACAATGAAAATTGCTACTAAACTCACTCAAGAACAGGCGCAAAAACTTGCCTTTATCCAGGAAAAAAATCAACAAAGCACAGATGAAATTTTACTATCTGCTCTAGAGTATTACTATCAATAACTTTTGAATACTTCTGAAAACCATCTGGAAAAATTTAGTAAACTGGACTTTATTGGTTGTAGTGAAGCTGAACCTAATCTTGCTGAAAACAGTGAATTAATTTTGATAAAAAGTAATAGATAATCAAGAATAATTACTTAATAAATCTATCACTAATTATCTCTAATAAAATCAAGAATATAATTAGCAGTAACTTGTGACTTTTCCAAGTGAGGAACATGACCGCAATTAGGAATCCAAATCAGTTGAGAATTAGCGATCGCGCCCTCCAATTTACCAGCATCACTAGTACCTAAAATCCGGTCATTTTCTCCCCACAAAATCAATGTTTGCTGTTGTAGAGAAGGCAATTTTTGTTTGAAATTACCATACCCACCACTCTTAGTAAAAGAAATTAAAGCTTGATTCCAACCAGGCATTTCTAGATGTAATCTGGCACAAATATTAGCATCTAAAGTCGCAAAACTTTTATCAAAATAAGCACTACGACTAATATTTGCTCGAACCTGGGGACGACGCAAAAATTCTGTGGCGAAATAGTCAAGTGGAGGAAAAATAAACTTACTAATAATCGGATTATTTTGCATTCCAGCACTATCAATTAATACCAATTTTTTCACAACTTCCGGGTAAGTCAGAGTAAAATCAATAGCAGCAGCACCACCCATAGAAGCACCTACTAAAATAACAGGTTGGTTAATTAAACTTTTCCAAAAATAATAAAGATGAGTAGCGATCGCTTTTGGATTAATTTTTAAATTGGCTAATCTATCTGTAAAACCAAATCCCAATAAGTCAACAGCAAAAGTTTGATTTTGAGCAGCAAGTAATGGCAAAAGACGACGATATTCAAAAATAGAACTATCAAAACCGTGCAGTAATAAAATCGGGGTATTACCTTCACCTTGAGAGACAAAACTTGTATTAATTGCTTGAGAATTCAGAGGAGTAGAAATTGACTTATACTGAATATTTTGAGCAAAAGAAACAGATTTAGATTCAGTCAAACTTTCAGTTAATTTTGGTAAAAAATCAGGATACATTGGCGCTTAAAAAGGGAATAGGGAATAGGGAATAGGGAATAGGGAACAGTAAAGGAAGGAAAACAGGGTTAAAGATTAGCAAACACAAGGATATAGTGTATATGAGCTACAGATATTAACAATTCAATGCCTGTAGTGCGGGCATCTTGCCCGCTATAGCATCTTGCCCGTGATGGGTGTAGTTCATCAAAGTGGAATCTGCTGTATCAGGACTTATGGATGAAGTACGAAAAACTAGGAGCTGAGATTGCTTTCCGTTCCGGACTGCTCCGCAAACCCTGTCGGTCGCAATGACAAAAATATGTTAAAGGCAATCAATTAATAGCTGATAGCTGATAGCTGAATGCTTACCTAAGACTAAGATATGAGATTGCTTTCCGTTCCGGACTGCTCCGCAAACCCTATCGGTCGCAATGACGAAAATACATTAAAGGCAATGAATTAATAAATGAATTAATAGCTGATAGCTGATAGCTGACCGCTGAATGCTTATCTAATTACTCAATTCAATATTTACCTCATTAAGAATTCTACGCTTAAGTTCAACAGACTCAGAGCGAGGTAATAAATCAAAAACTTCTCTAAAAGCATCATCTACTTTTTCAAAAGCAACTTGACCTTTAGCATTTAAAACAACTTTTCCTTCTTGGTCAATTAAAACAGTTTGAGGTACAAATCCTTCATAATAATAAGCTGATTGTGTAGAATCATCAGTTATAGGAGTAACAATAGCATCCACATTAACAGGAATAAAACTTGCTGCACGACCATAGAATGCTTGAAGTTGAGAAACTACAGTAGAAAATTGTTTACAATCTTTACTATCATCTAGAAAAAATACTAATAGGGCAGGTTTAGAACTTTTGAGAGATTCTTTTAATGTTACTCTAGCAGGTACAAGAGAACCATTACCCGCATAAAGGGCAAAAATATTACCATCAAATCTATCATCATTTAGACTTGCTAAAGCAGTGGGTGTAGCTATTAGCATTAATAAAAATATTGCTAATAAAAAACTCAATAAAGTAGAGAGAATCTTTTGCCATGAAAATTGTTGTATTGGATTTAGCATAATTTAAAAAGGTTGTAGATTTTAAGTTTAATTAATTGGGAGTTACGCACTGACAATATACAGCAGATTTCGGGCAAATGATGTACAAGATGAATGGTGAAAATATTGCAGTGCGGGCATCTTGCCCGCTTCGGAGTGTATCTCAGAACCACGGAAAGTGCTGTATATAGGGTTTCGCTCAGTTACGCTAACACTAACACACCCTACTGGACTGACACAGCTAATTTTATGCATTAGATTATTGGTGCGGGGGCGGGTTTACCAGGTCGTGGGTAAAACCATTAACTTAACGCCGAACCCGCCCCTACTGGACTGACACAGCTAATTTTATGCATTAGATTATTGGTGCGGGGGCGGGTTTACCAGGTCGTGGGTAAAACCATTAACTTAACGCCGAACCCGCCCCTACTGGACTGACACAGCTAATTTTATGCATTAGATTATTGGTGCGGGGGCGGGTTTACCAGGTCGTGGGTAAAACCATTAACTTAACGCCGAACCCGCCCCTACTGGACTGACACAGCTAATTTTATGCAATTAGATTATTGGTGCGGGGGCGGGTTTACAAGGTCGTGAGTAAAACCATTAACTTAACGCCGAACCCGCCCCTACTGGACTGACACAGCTAATTTTATGCAATTAGATTATTGGTGCGGGGGCGGGTTTACAAGGTCGTGAGTAAAACCATTAACTTAACGCCGAACCCGCCCCTACAGACGCTTGACCCCTTACATATCACAAATTTCTAAATCATCCTTCACCTTGGGATGAGTAATAAAATAATCTTGAAGCCAATCACAAGAACCTTTCAACAAATCATTTAATCCTTTCACGCGCCACAACTGTAAATTATTATCCACCAAAGTTGCCACATATTTACCATCCAAACTTAAAGCCTTAGCATTCTCAAATTGAGCTAATTGACGTCCAGTAATATCCCAAATTCTTACCATTCCATCTTTGCCCATACTAGCCACCTGCTCCCCATCAGCACTAAAAGTCAAATTATTCACACTACCTATATTGCCCTTCAGATCAGCAATTTGATTCCCCGAAAAATCCCAAATTTTGACTACCCCATTGCTATCTCCCGTCACTATGTACTTTCCAGATGGACTAAAAGCCATACTCTCGACCCAACTTGAAAGAATTTTCAATTCTGACACAAGCTGAAAAGAACTATCCCAGATTTTGGCAATACCATCCTCTCCAGCAGTACCAATATATTGTCCGTCTGGACTAAAAACCACATCCAACACACGACCATTATGCCCTTTTGACTCAGCCAACTGTTGACCAGAATTATTCCAGATGCGGGCAACACCATCTTCTCCCACCGTTGCTAAACGTTGCCCATCTGGGCTAAAACCAATTTGCTTTGCTCTGCCCTTTTTACCTTTTAGCTCTATCAACTCTTCTCCTGAAATCTTCCAAATTCTCCCCTGACCACTATCTCCCGCAGTAGCTAGACGTTGACCATCAGGACTAAAACTCATATCCCCAAACATTCCCAGATATCCATTAAATTGAGCTAAAGGTTTTCCCGAAATATCCCAGATGCGGGCAGTACCATCAACTGCTGCTGTTGCTAATTTCTGACTATTAGAACTAAAACTTACTGACCCAAAAATATCGGAGTTTCCCTGAAGAGTTGTCTCGTGATTACCTTCTAGTGACCAAATTCTACCTGTACCATCCTCTCCCAAAGTTAATAGTCGTTGTCCATCAGCGTTAAAGTTAACTTCCCAAACCCTGCCTTGATGTCCTCTAAGATTGGCTAACAAATTACCATTATTGTTCCAAATTTTCACACTGCCGTCACTACCTGCTGTAGCTAAACGTTCACCATCTGGACTAAAACTAACACTGGTGACAATTCCTTGATGTCCAGGAAGTTTTGATAATACTTGGCCTGAAGTATCCCAGATCGCGACTGATCCATCTTCTCCTGCTGTAGCCAAACTTTTGCCATCCGGACTAAAGCTAACATTCCAGATCCCGCCTTCACCTCCCTTAAGTTTGGTTAGTAGTTTACCGGAACTACGTCGCCAAACCCTAATTGTGCCATCCCATCCAGCAGTGGCTAAACGTTGACCATCTGTACTAAATATTACTTTTTCGACGCTACCTTTATGCCCCCTGAGTCTGGCCAACTGTCTTCCGGATCGATTCCAAATTCTCGCAGTCCCATCCCATCCAGCAGTAGCTATATATTTACCATCAGGGCTAAATGTGACATCTAAGATTCGACCTTGATGTTTTTTGAGAGTCGCTATTTTCTTGCCTGATATATTCCAAATTCTTGCAGTGCCATCTTCTCCTGCTGTAGCTATATATTTACCATCAGGACTGAAAGTAATTTGCCAAATTTGACCTTCATGGCCTTTTAGTTCTACTTGCTGCTTACCCAGAAAATCCCAGATTCTAACTGTACTATCATCTCCTGCTGTAGCTAGAATGTTTCCTTCTGGTGAAAATTTAATGTGAGAAACTTTGCCCTGATGTCCTCTTAATTGAGCTACAGACTGACCTGAGTATTTGAGGATTTTGGCTGTACCATCATTGTTAACTGTGGCGAGTAGTTGGCCATCAGGACTCATGGTAATTTTTTTGACGTTGGGAATTTGATTTTTCTCGTGAATATTGTTGAGTATTTGTTGTAAGGCAAATATGGGACTTGTAGCTGGATAATATTGAAGTGGGCGATCGCCTCCAACTAATTCTTTTAGTTCTTTTCCAGCTTGCATTGCTGATAGTAATGCTTCTATTTCTGCAATTTCAAATTTTCTTAAAGCAGTAATTCCTTTGTGTTCTAGTTTTGTACCTTCTTGTGCTTCTTGAAGTTCGTACTGTGCTTTTTCTAGTTGATATTCTGCTCTTTGAAGTTGATTTTGTGTATCTTTAAAAAGTTTAGTTGCCCAACCAACTACTGTCATTGCTGTTATTGAGACTATAACTAAACCCGCCACTCCTAGTTTCAGTTTATTCTGCTGATTTGAAGATGTTTTGACTTTTTTCCGAACTATCTGTTTTTTCTGAACTTTGTTATTAATTTTTTCTGTTGGTTTCTCCTGTTGTTTCTCTAGTAATTTAAGCGGAATATTATTGGGATTATTCTGATTTTTTTGTACTGGTTTCTCCTGTTGTTTCTCTAGTAATTTAAGCGGAATATTATGGAAATTATTCTGATTTTTATGTGCTGTTATTTCCCCTAATTCATGTTGTTGCTGAACCTGAATTTCATTTGAATTATTATTTTTATTATCTTTTTCTTTTGGGTTTAATACCCCGCCGTCTACAGGGTTTTGATAATTAGTTAGGGTTTGAGTCCCTATCCACTTTTTATTCCTTCCTTCTTCCTTCTTCCTTCTTCCTTCTTCATTAGAGAAATCAGATACCATTAGAGATATTTTTTCCCGGTCATTTAATTCTAATATTTGAGGATTAGTTTGAGGAGCAAAATTAGTTACTGTTGGTAAATATTGTTGTACCCATTCCCGATCAAAAATTTCTGCATATATCGGACTGTATACTTCTAAAAAACCATGATTTACTTTCGCTACACCAGACTTCAATAACTCTTTAATTTCCCATTGATGATTAGCGATCGCATCATTTTTAAATTTTTGATTATCTTGACCAGGCGGTCTTAATCTACCATGTTTTAATATTTGTTGATATATTTCTAAATGACTGGTAGATTTCTGTATATTCTTCAGCAAAAGATTTTGTATTTTATTGAAATGAATTGGGTAGTCTTGTGAATCCCAGTTTTCTATAACACAAATTTTTACTAAATCTTCTATTAAAGCTATCTCATTATAATTTTCTTCTCCTCTTCTTTCTCCCAGATAGTCAATCGCTATTTGACACAGTTTTTGCGTTAAAAATGGTTGTCCACCCGACCAATATAATATTTTTTCTATAACTTGTAGTGGCTTTTTAACTATGCCTTTAAATAGCTGCGCTAAATGAGCTACTTCTTCTTTTTTGAAACTATTAAGTTCAATATATCTACATCTATCTATTAAATTATCGGGTATAGTTGTTCCTAACAAAGCAAATGTTAAACGTTGAAATTTTGGATTATTTGTTCTTTGCTCAATACAATAATCAATTAATACCCCTAAACTACTAAAGCCCGAATTAACAACACTCTCATCATTAACTTCATCTATAAAAATTACTATTTTCTCATTTTGAGTATTAACTAACAATACCTCTTCAATAAAAATAAATAATCTTTCATCCCCAGGCAGATATGCCATTTCTTCCCACCATAATTCCGGGAAATGTCGAGGAAATAAAAAAGTCTTCTCTAAAGTTAAAATTATTTGCTCATACCATTCTTCTATAGTCAAAAGTTTATTATTAACTCTAGTCATATCTAAAGCAATACAGATAATATTTTCTGCTTGCAAAAGTTGTATTGTTCTAATTTTTAAACTTGATTTTCCCGTTTGTGGAGAACTTAATACATAACAATATTCACCTTTCTTCAAAGCATTAAATAACTCTTTATCTGCCGAGCGTCTAACATAAGTGGGATGTTCTAATGCTAAATAATTACCTACTTGATAGCTATATTCTTGATTCTTCTGTATTTTCATATTTATCTTGACTATCCTCACTCTAGCAACTGTATCAAATATAAACTTTCAATCCCAATTAACTCAAAATTGCACTTTTATTATTTTATTCAGTTTTGAAAAATGAATTATTATAGAAATCAACATTTGGAGAACAAATTTTTTCCTGGTTTATCTTTAGTTAATTATACTTATAATATGTTTTTAAGAAATATTTATACTTTCTTTGCTTTTACCCTGTAGCTCCACTCAAAAACTCTAGTTATAGCAAAAGGTCATTTCAGGAAGAAGGAAGAAATGGGTGTTGCTTAAATTTAATAATAATTAGACATCTACTCCACGCATAGGTTGGGGAGTATGTGAAGGCCTATTCATAGAGGAATGTTGCAGTTTGTTGGTTTTGATGTATTGGCACCAGAAATTTTATATGCACCTGTTCGGATTACCGATGAGCAGAGAGTGAAAATATTGGAAAATTATGCTGCTCGTCTGAAGGAAATAAGTAAATAATTTGGCATTGATGTTGGTATTTATTAATATACCGTAGGTTGGATAAAACGGCAGTAATACTCAACAAAAAAAACCACATTTGTTTCAGCTACTTTCCCTCAATTCAACCTACAGCTATAACTACAATAAATGTTTTTAGAAGGTCTAACAAAAGCTAGACGTTAAATGTTAGGTTTTGAGGTATAAAAAAGTTTTGACACTTCAATTATTAGACCTATTAAGCAAATTGAAAATCAAATAAATGACAAGACAAAAATCATAAATTTTTCTTTGCCAGAAGTCTCAAAGTAACTTCTAACTACCTATCACCTAACACGAAAAAACCTCTCTCTAAAACTAGATTGCTTCTATATTACTTTCCCCAGTCCTAATTCTCACAATTCTATCTACTGGAGCAATGAAAATCTTACCGTCACCGATCTCACCAGTACGGGAGGCAGCAATAATTTTGTCAACAACCATATCCACCTGGTCTTCTTCAACTACAATTTCAACCTTGAGTTTCTGCAAAAACTCAACTGTATATTCAGAACCACGATACCTTTCAGTTTGACCCTTCTGACGCCCAAAACCTCTGACTTCAGAAACAGTCATACCCACGATACCAGCATTAACGAGAGCAATTTTAACCTCGTCCAGCTTAAAAGGCCGAATAATAGCTTCTACTTTTTTCAAGTTACTCACTCCTTACACTTAATTTTTTAGTTTACTAGTTTATCAGGATGACATCTTTTTAGAACGCAGCCAAGTGGGCCTGATTTGTTAAGAAAAATACATTTACTCAGCAGTTTTTTGAGTAGGCTTCTAAAATCTTAAAAATACCGAAAAAATTACTCTTGTTAGAAAATCTTAAAGTTTTTTATAAATTATGTAAAAAAAGACTTTTTATTACATCTCATTTTTGATTAAAATTATACTTTTAACTATACATAATAGTATCTAGAGAGGAATTGCCTGTGCAATTACAAACTAAAGTTACCCTAAAACGAGCAACGGGTGCTTTTGCACTAATGGATAGTCTCAAGCGTCATGGAGTCAAACACATATTTGGCTATCCCGGGGGTGCAATATTACCAATTTACGACGAACTTTACCGTTCAGAAGCAGCAGGAGACCTAGAACATATTCTAGTCAGACACGAACAAGGAGCGGCTCATGCCGCCGATGGATATGCCCGTGCCACTGGTAAAGTAGGTGTATGCTTTGCTACATCAGGTCCCGGAGCCACAAATTTAGTAACAGGCATAGCTACTGCTCACATGGACTCAATTCCTATGGTAGTAGTTACAGGCCAAGTCGGCCGAAAAATGATTGGTACTGATGCCTTTCAAGAAACAGACATTTATGGCATTACTCTACCAGTTGTTAAACATTCTTATGTTGTCCGAGACCCAAGGGATATGGCCGGAATTATTGCTGAGGCATTCCATATTGCTAGTACAGGTCGTCCTGGCCCAGTCTTGATTGACATTCCCAAAGATGTAGGTTTGGAAGAATTTGACTATGAACCCGTAGAACCAGGTTCCATCAAACTACCTGGATACCGTCCTACTGTCAAAGGCAACCCCCGGCAAATTAACCAAGCAGTAAATTTGATGCTAGAGGCACGCCGTCCTTTACTATATATAGGTGGTGGTGCCATCTCCGCAGATGCTCATGCAGAAATTCAAGAATTAGCAGAACATTTTAATATTCCTGCAACTACTACTTTGATGGGTAAAGGTGCTTTTAACGAACATCATCCCCTATCAGTAGGAATGTTAGGAATGCATGGTACTGCCTATGCTAATTTTGCGGTGAGTGAGTGCGACTTATTAATTGCTGTTGGTTCCCGTTTTGATGACCGGGTAACTGGAAAGTTAGACGAATTTGCTTGTCATGCGAAAGTAATTCATATTGATATTGACCCGGCAGAAGTAGGTAAAAACCGGACTCCTGATGTTCCTATTGTTGGGGATGTACGCCAAGTTTTGATAGACTTGCTGCGTCGTTGTCGAGAAACAGGAGATTTAGTTAATCCCGATCAAACTCAGCCTTGGTTAGAAAAGATTAATCGCTGGAAACAAGATTATCCTTTAGTTGCCCCCCAACATTCAGATAGTATTTCACCCCAAGAGGTAATTAACGAAATCGGCAAAATGGCTCCAGATGCTTACTATACAACTGATGTTGGTCAGCATCAAATGTGGGCTGCTCAATTTCTGAAAAATGGGCCTCGGCAATGGATCTCTAGTGCAGGTTTGGGGACTATGGGTTATGGGATGCCTGCTGCTATGGGGGCAAAGGTGGCACTGCCAAACCGGGAGGTGATTTGTATTGCTGGTGATGCGAGTATTCAAATGAATATTCAGGAGTTGGGGACTCTGGCACAGTATGGCATTAATGTTAAAACTGTAATTATTAATAATGGCTGGCAGGGTATGGTGCGTCAATGGCAAGAGGCATTTTTTGGTGAGCGCTATTCTTCTTCTAATATGGAGGTGGGAATGCCTGATTTTGTGATGTTGGCTCAGGCTTATGGAATTAAAGGTATGATGATTTCTTGTCGGGAGGAGCTGAAAGAGGCGATCGCTCAAATGCTGGCTCACGATGGACCTGTATTGATGGATGTTCGTGTGACTAAGGATGAGAATTGTTATCCAATGATAGCGCCTGGTAAGAATAATGCTCAAATGGTTGGTTTACCTATTCGTAAGCAACTTGAACAAGCTGTGGAGTTCATTACTTGTAGTAATTGTGGGGCACAAAATAGTGTTACTCATAATTTCTGTCCTGAATGTGGCGTTAAATTGTAATTGAGAAGGAAGAGGGAAGAAGGAAGAAGGAAGAGGGAAGAGGGAAGAGGGAAGAGGGAAGAAGAAAAATATTGCTTTGTCTAACAAGGCTTACGCACCAAGCGCCATATCTAGTAGGGGCGAATGGCATTTGCTAAGGCAAAGCTCCGAATTGCGCCCCCTACTGGACTGACACACCTTAAATGGTGCATTAGGGAGTGGGGAAGTGGGGGAGTGGGGGAGTAGGGGAGTAGGGGAGATAAAGACACAAATCTATTGCACAGTTTTAGCTGTGTCAGTCTACTACAGATAGCTTTCAGCAGATTTTTTTTGAGATGCTCTGGTTTGCCTTTGGGTGGCATCTGGTTCTAAAAGTATTCCGGAATAGAAAAATCTCCCGAACAATTATTCCGACTTTATCTGTCTTGCCAAATTTTTCAGCAGATTTTTTTTGAGGGACTATGGTTTGCCTTTGGTTGGCATCTCGTTCCAAAAGTATTGCGGAACAAAAAAATTTCCCGAACAATTCTTCCGATTACTTCAGGAAGAAATAGGGAAGAGGGAAGAGGGAAGAGGGAAAATATTGCTTTGTCTGAGTTTTAAAAAGTATTTCGGAACAGAAAAATTTCCCGAACAATTATTCCGGCTTTATCTGTCTTGCCAAATTTTTCAGCAGATTTTTTTTGAGGGACTATGGTTTGTCTTTGGTTGGCATCTGGTTCTAAAAGTATTGCGGAACAAAAAAATCTCCCGAACAATTATTCCGACTTTATCTGTCTTGCCAAATTTTTCAGCAGATTTTTTTTGAGGCACTGTGGTTTGCCTTTGGGTAGCATCTCGTTCCAAAAGTATTCCGGAACAGAAAAATCTCCCGAACAATTATTCCGACTTTATCTGTCTTGCCAAATTTTTCAGCAGATTTTTTTTGAGGCACTGTGGTTTGCCTTTGGGTAGCATCTCGTTCCAAAAGTATTCCGGAACAGAAAAATCTCCCGAACAATTATTCCGACTTTATCTGTCTTGCCAAATTTTTCAGCAGATTTTTTTTTGAGGCACTGTGGTTTGCCCTTGGGTAGCATCCCGTTCCAAAAGTATTCCGGAACAGAAAAATCTCCCGAACAATTCTTCCGACTACTTTCTCGGTCTTCCCACCCTCCCCACACTTCCCACATTTTGCTTTTTTCAGCAAACTCTAAATATTCTCTGCCAACTCAAATCCTCGTTACAAAAATAACTTCTGACTTCTGACTTCTGACTTCTGACTTCGTTACCCTCCATCTCAATAAATTTTTCCCAGACTTACCAATAATTTCACTATCTATTCCTAACGCCTTCCGGGGTGCAATAGTCGCCAAATAAATTCCCGTCTCAATATCACAAATTCCCCACTTCACCAAATTATTAACCCCAACTAATAAAGGTAAAGTTGTTCCTGATAAAGTTCCATCTTTTAATCTTGCCGTACCATTTTTAACTTCTATTTCTCTAGTATCCCAAGGATAAATTCCATCAGGTAATCCCAAGGGTGATAAAGCATCACTAACCAAAAATATTCCCTGTTGATATTGACTCGCTTTCAACAAAATTTCTATCATTGTTGAACAGACGTGCTGACCATCAGCAATTAAACCACACATAACATCCGAATTTGTAATTGCTGCCCCTAATAAACCTGGTTTTCGATGATGTAAACTCGGCATCGCATTAAAAGCATGAGTCACCATTGAAGCTCCAAGTTTAAAAGCTTTTTCTGCTTCATTTGCTGTGGCTTGAGAATGCCCTAAACTAACTGTAATTCCTAGATTTTTTAAATAGGGAATAACTGTTTCTGTGGAGTCTAATTCTGGAGCTAAAGTAATGATTTTAACTATCTCAGCATACTCTCCCAAAACTTCTTTGACATTTTTGAGCGTTAATGGTAGTAAATATTCTAATGGATGAGCGCCTCGCTTTTCTGGATTGAGAAAAGGACCTTCTAAATGAACACCCCAAATTTTTGCCATTTCTGGGTCTTGAGGTTGTGAGGCCAAATTGTGGAAGATTTGGAGCGATCGCTGAATATTATCTATAGAAGTTGTGACAATAGTGGGCAAAAAAGCATCTATTCCTTGTTGCCATAAATACTGACAAATCTCCTGTATTTTAGTAGTAGAATTTGCATCTACTTCCGGAAAAGCTAAACCTAAAGCACCATTAATTTGTAAATCAAACCCACCGAGAGAAACCCAATCTTGTTGAACATCAATAGTGGCAGATGAGGTATGTAAAAGTTCTTCTGTTTGAGGGATAATTTGTTTAATATTGCCAGTAGAGTCGATTAAAATCTGCTGTAGATTTTGATCACCAGGGACTTTAGCGTTAATAATTCTAGTAGTTAAATTCACGAGCTTAAGTAGGTAGTTCTAAATTAAATGTTCAAAAAAGTTTAGGGGCGGGTTTAACCAAAAGCTTTGACTTCAGTACGGTCGAGTTCTAAAAACCCGCCCTTTAATATTACGTTTATTTATGCTCACCTACTTAAGTTAAAATTTCAAGAAAAATTAGAGTTAGGAAAATATTAGAATCTGTGTTAAACTAGGTGGCAATTTAATAAGATATTTTTGATGAAAAGAAGTGTAGAAAAATGCAGATAAATCAACTTAAATTTTGTACTCTAAGCACTCTACTTTTAAGTGTGACATTTGCTCAAAAAAGTCATGCTGCAACTATGATGCCTCCCATTTTATTTCAAGTGGAGCAGGTATCACAATGGTTCACTGGCTTATTTGATAATACTAAACAGGTTGCTGATAATCCTATGATTCCTCAGATTACAATGTCAAATTGTCCGGTTAAACTTATTGGCAGTGACCTGATGGAAAATACAGAAACTGTTTATTTAGAACAAACAACAGGAGGATTTCCTTTTCGGGTGCGCTTGTATTCTTTTTTTAGTAATAATGACTCTCAAGTTACTATTAGTATTAATCGTTTCCTCAACGAAACTTCTTTATTTGGTTTATGCGATCGCCCTGAATATGAACAGTTTATTAATGCTACAAATTTAGATGATTTTAACTGTGAAGTCAACCTTTCTTTTGTTTCTAATACCTATGTAGGGACTAACGACCCTGAAGGTTGTTCAACGACTTTTCCTGGAGGTACAGTTGTTTCTGATATTGTTATTCAGCCTAATAGTATTGACTCTTTAGATAGTATTTTTGATGGTAATGGTAATCTGTTATTTGGCACACCTATAACCTTTAATCGCATTGAAGCAGTTCCTGAACCGTCGATATTATTCGGGTTATTTATATTAAGTAGTTTAGGATTAGGAAAAGCCTCTAAACATGATTAAAAAAATCTGGTTTCTGGGAATAACGATGAAAGAGTCAGGAGTCAGGAGTCAGGAGTTAGGAGTTAGGAGTCAGGAGTCAGGAGGAAAGAAAGAAGAGGAGGAAAAGGAGAAAGTTTTTTGATCGCTAATTATCCGGACATGATTAGGACTTACGCAGATATGCTATATATAGCGCTCACAACTATTGGACAATAGTTATCATACTCTATACATAGTGCCTTTGCGTAAGTCCTGATGATATTATAAAAATTTTCTTTTCACAAAGGTAGACTACAAAACTTTTGCCCTCTGCCCTCTGCCTTCTGCCTTTAAGCTAAAATCTCTGTATTTTTAATGAAAACTCCTATAAATATGAACCCAATCATCGGAATTATTATGGGCAGTGACTCAGACTTGCCCACAATGAAAGAAGCGATCGCTATCTGTGAAGAATTTGAAGTCCCCTCAGAAGTCGCCATTGTCTCTGCCCACCGCACGCCCCAGAGAATGTTTGAATATGCCCAAACTGCCCATCAAAGAGGATTAAAAGTCATAATTGCCGGAGCGGGTGGTGCAGCACATTTACCAGGGATGGTCGCATCTTTAACGCCACTACCGGTAATTGGTGTCCCTGTACAAACCAGAACATTACAAGGTATAGACTCCCTATACTCTATAGTACAAATGCCAAGAGGAATACCAGTAGCCACAGTAGCGATCGGCAATGCTAAAAATGCTGGTTTATTAGCAATTCAAATATTAGCATCCCACCAACCAGAATTATTAGAACGAGTCCAAAAATATCGTCAGACCCTAGCTGAATCAGTAATGGACAAACAAACTAAATTAGAGGAAATGGGGTACCAGGAATATTTAACACAAATTTAATTAAATTGCAAACATTTGAGAGCAAAAATCTGACAAATAATTGGTATTGTTACAGGCAGAGACTTTTGTGAAAAGACTCAAACAGCTATTGCTACTAAATCAAATAAAAGTAGCAAGAGATACAGAAAATCTATACAAGAATTGATGCGCTATTTTCACTTGTAAACTATTAATTAGTTCTCACAATGAAATCTAAAGTAAAGTTCAAGAACAATAGAACAAAAAAGAAACAGTTATTATCAGCAAGATATAGCAGTTTCTTAGAACCGACAGCACTGATAAACAGGTTAGATCGGACAAGATGGTTTTCCCCTGCGACATTAGCCTGCATACCCCTAGTATTCATAATTATTGCGTTATGGGCAGGAGCTGCCACAGCTCAAGACCAAGAATTAACCCCAGAGTATGTCAAAGGGGTATTAGACTCAATATGGATTTTGGTAGCTTCAATATTTGTGATTTTTATGAATGCTGGTTTCGGAATGTTAGAAACAGGTTTTTGTCGTCATAAAAATGCAGTTAATATTTTAGCAAAAAACCTAATTGTATTTGCCTTAGCTACATTAGTTTATTGGTCTATAGGATTTTCCATAATGTTTGCTGGGGACCATCCCTTCATTGGTGGGGGTGGTTTTTTCCTAACTGGGGAAGCTACTAGCTACGGACTAGACCCATTTCCTTCTGGTTTACCATTGCCTGTATTTTTTCTATTCCAAGCAGCTTTTGCCGCTACGGCAGCCACCATTGTTTCTGGCGCTGTAGCTGAAAGGATTGAATTTAGTGCCTTTTTATTCTTTAGCTTGTTAATCACAGGTATTTCATACCCCATTACCGGACATTGGATCTGGGGTGGTGGTTGGCTAGCTGAAATGGGCTTCGGTGATTTTGCCGGTTCAACAGCAGTCCACTCAGTGGGTGGTTGGGCAGCACTGGTCGGAGCATATATTTTAGGGCCAAGAATGGGCAAATATGATGAGGATGACCAACCGAGAGCTATTCCTGGTCATAATATGGGTTTTGCTACCTTGGGCTGTTTAATTCTGTGGATCGGCTGGTTTGGCTTTAACCCTGGTTCAGAACTAGCAGCAAACGAAAATGTGGCCTATATCGCCGTAACTACAAATTTAGCAGCAGCAGCAGGGGGAGCTACCGCAACTATTACATCTTGGTTGAAAGATGGTAAGCCAGACCTTTCAATGATTATTAACGGCGTTTTAGCTGGACTGGTAGGTATTACAGCAGGTTGTAATGGCGTATCTTATTTAGAGGCAGTAATTATCGGTGCTGTTGCTGGCATCATTGTTGTGTTTTCTGTACCTTTGTTTGACCAGTTGAAAGTTGATGACCCAGTAGGTGCCACATCAGTTCACTTAGTCTGTGGAATCTGGGGTACTTTAGCTGTTGGTATTTTCGTTGAAGATGCTAATATTTTGACTCAGGCCATAGGTATTATCTCTGTAGGATTGTTTACAGTGATTATGAGTACTATCTTCTGGCTGGCTTTGAAAGCTACTACAGGTATTCGTGTCCATGGAGAACAAGAATTTGAAGGCTTGGATATTGCTGAACATGGTATGGAAGCTTATACAGGGTTTATGAAGGAACCTGATGCCCTTGGTACTGGCATAGTGCAAAAACACTAATGGGAAAATTCTAGGTAAAATAGCCATAGCCATAAATCAGTTACTTCAGTATCGGAGACTAATTTAATTCAGCTACGGTGTTTACTTTATCTAAAAATGTTCCAACTTGGGCTTGGTGTTCTTTAGCTGCTAACGGGCTACTGTTATTAACAGTGGCCACTTTAGTTATGAATGACTACAAATTGTCAGAAGAGCCTCAAGCAAATGCTACAATCAACTATGCTACTGATAGGATTAGAACTAATAGACCAAGTCCACTATTTGGGGAAGCGAGGAAAGAGCTTCTGGCTATTGGCAGAAACCATAAATGGACTTATGCACAATGGGTAGAACAGTTACAGCGAGAGGCGATCGCTGCAGCTAAAAATCGTCCTGATCGTCTAACTGTTATGGTGGGAGATTCTTTGAGTCTTTGGTTTCCATCGCAACTTCTCCCTAGAGATAGAACCTGGTTAAATCAAGGAATTTCTGGAGAAACTTCGTCTGGCCTATTGAAGCGACTTTATTTATTTGATAGTACGAGGCCAGAAACAATTTTTGTGATGATTGGTATTAATGATTTAATTCATGGAGAAAGCGATTGGGCGATTTTAGCAAATCAAAGAAGAATTATTAACGAATTACGATACATTCATCCTGGGAGTCAAATAGTTATCCAATCTATTTTACCCCATAGTGGAGAGGCGGCTATCTGGGAAGGTCGCGATTATCTTTTACAACTACCTAATAGTCGCATCAGAAGAATAAATCGTAGCCTAAAAGCGTTAGCTGATGATGAAGGAGCATTTTTTTTAAATCTTCACCCACTATTTACAGACTCTCAAGGTTTTCTCCGAGGGGATCTTAGTACCGATGGTCTGCATCTAAATGATAATGGTTATCAAATTTGGAGTACGGCGATCCAAATGTATAGCAAAATGAGATTAGAAGAACCCCAGTAATATCAAATCCGGTTGAATACTTATCATATATTTGGGGGTGGGGATATGGGGACCAACCCCTAATATCATGTTCGGTTGAATACTTATAAATGACTGTTGTGAGGAGTCAGGAGTCTGGAGGACCGAGTCAGGAGGAAATATTGGAGAAAAAGAACAAATATTCGAGAATAGTATTGATAATTTAAGTATTTGTTTGGTACTGTCGATACCCGGAGTCCTTCAATTTTATCATTTTCTTTGTGGGTTTAATACCCCACCGTCTACAAGGTGTTCAAAATTACTTGGGGTTAGAATCCCCATGTAATTTTCCTCCTGTCTCCTGTCTCCTGTCTCCTGTCTCCTTCTTCAATATAACTGACCCGTCCGAACATGATATAACCCCTCCCAGGATGGGAATATGGGGTTAGGGGGAGATTTAATATTGAAGTGTGGATAGAATTATAAACATATACTGTATAACCGGATTCTATGTAATACCATTTCTCAAAAACTTTTCTACATTTTATTGAGTGGGGGAGTAGGGACGTTGCATGCAACGTTCCTACAGAGTAAACATAAAAATAATTAATATTAACTGAGCTGCTAATTAGCAAAAATGGATTTTGTCTGTATTAATTATTTAATAACCGAAGTTTTACTTAAGTAAAGCATTACTTTTGAGAGTTGGTATAAGTAATTTCAGTTATCAGTTATCAGTACATCTAGCTGAAACAAGAGGCTTGAAATCTGAAATATTCTTTCTCTTGGTCGATTGGATATGGCGTTAGCGGAGTGGCTCTGCAAGAGCAGGTTTCCTAGCCATCCCACCCTACAGGAAGCTCCGAATATCGACCGCTTTTTATACCCTTAAAAGGGGAGATTTTAGGCCATAAATTTTAGGTAAAGAGTTTTTCTATAACATAAGCCTTTTTATGCAAAACTCCATAATTTTAGTTCTCAAAGTGCTTGAATAACTTTCCACTTTTTATATCAAAACACAAATTACCCCCTAAAATGGGGAAGCTTTAAACTGAATTTTTCGGTAACTATTTTTTTTGAATTTGATAGAAATAATTAGCGGTTCACCAGTTTTTGTAATACTTGATTATACTCATATGTGGAATGTGGAATATTCAGAAAATCATACCAATTTTATTTCAGGTATTAGGTAGTTATAAAATCTCCTAAACTAGGAACATATTATATTTATTTCTGCCCATCGACTTACCAGTTTATGTGTAATTTATACCATGTCTGCTTAATTAGAGATCAAAAAATTTTTTTCTCTATCATTCCTGCTTCCTCTTTCCTAGTTCTTGCTCCCTACCCGTAACGCTATAAGTACTAATTGCTATAAGATAAAAGAGATTTATCAAGGGTTGAAAATAATCATGGATACAAAAGCTTTTACCAGAGCACTAAAAAAATCTGAGAATTATAACCGCAAAGGGTTTGGTCATGGGGAAGAAGTTGCCACAGTTATGCAGTCTGTTTATCAAAGTAACTTAATCCAACAAATTAGAGATAATGATTATACCCTACAAAAAGGGGATGTTACTATCAAACTCGCAAAAGCTTTTGGTTTTTGTTGGGGTGTTGAAAGGTCAGTAGCAATAGCTTATGAAACTCGTCAACATTTTCCTAACCAACAAATTTGGATTACTTATGAACTAATTCATAATCCTTCTGTTAATCAAGATATGAGGGATATGAAAGTTAAATTTATCCCTGTAATTGATGGTAAAAAAGATTTTTCTGTAGTTGGAGATAATGATGTTGTAATATTACCTGCTTTTGGTGCAAGTATTCAGGAAATGCAAATATTAAAGGAGAAAAATTGTCAAATTGTTGATACTACTTGCCCTTGGGTTTCTAAAGTTTGGAACAGTGTTGAAAAACACAAAAAGAAAAAATTTACTTCTATTATTCACGGTAAATATAGTCATGCAGAAACTATAGCTACTAGCTCTTTTGCTGATAAATATTTGATAGTTCTGAATAAATCGCAGGCAGAATATATCTGTAATTATATTCTTAATGGTGGCAACCGTGATGAATTTATAGATAAGTTTAAAAATGCTTATTCTGAAGGTTTCGATCCAGATTTAGATTTAGAACAAATTGGTATTGCTAATCAGACTACTATGCTGAAAAGTGAAACTGAGCAAATAGGAAAGTTGCTAGAACGAACAATGATGAAAAAGTACGGACCAGATAAATTAAATGAGCATTATCAAAATTTTAATACTATCTGCGATGCGACTCAAGAAAGACAAGATGCAATGGCAGGTTTATTTGATGAAAAGTTAGATTTAATGGTAGTAATAGGAGGCTTTAATTCTTCTAATACGACTCATTTACAGGAAATGGCAATAGAAAATGGCATTCCTTCCTATCATATTGATGGTGCTAACAGAATTTTATCTGGGAATAGAATTGAACATAAACCTTTAGGAAGTGAGGTAAAAATATCTGAAGGTTGGTTACCTGAAGGTGAGGTAGTTGTGGGTGTGACTTCTGGCGCTTCAACCCCAGATAAAGCTGTTGAAGATACTATTAATAAAATTTTGGCAATGAAGTTGGTTGCTGTGAATTGAATATTGGTTTGTTTTGATTGATAAAATTGAGGGGTAAACTTAATATCACAGTTTCACCCCTACTAGAAAACAATACTGTAGTTTTAATTGATTCTTTGGAGAGTTTTGTCGCTCTCTTACCGAAAAATTGTGGGTATGCGCCTCCCCTTTTAAGGGGATAATAAAGAAAAATTTTCATTATTAGTCAATCCTCTCCTTGAAAAGAAGAGGTAATAATTAATTATTAATTATTAATTATTAATTATTAATTGTTGAACTCAGAAATAGCGATCGCCTGTCCGTCTACTGGACTGAATTGTTAGAAAAAAAGAGAAGGTAGCTGCTATAAGTATACCTAATATTAAATCCGGTTAAACAGCCATAGAATGGTTAAGTTAGGAGTCCTCAGGAGACAACCCACCCCTCGCCCCTCCCCCTCCCAGGAGGGGAAAACAGGAGACAGAATTTTAGAAGAAAATTATAGCTGCCGTGATTGAGTCATCATCAGAGCAAGTATTTATGCGTAAATTTTTTACTCGGAAGATCGATGAACGAAAAAAGTATTGAGATGATTTGCATAGTATAAATACCTACCAAGCTACAGATTCATATACTACTTTTAATGATACGCTCTTGAAGTTCCGAATGTGGGTATAGACTACAGTGGCTAAATTATTCTCCTACTTCTGACTCCCTAAACCAAAATAAATAAGAACTTTAGTTCATCAAGTTGGAAACTGATGTATGTCTAATCTCGTCAAACTCTTAAATTTTACAGCTCACCCACAGTTAGAAAAGTCATTAGGATATAAATCTAACCATCCCTGGGTAGCTTTTCACTGGGAACCAGAAATTGACCAAGTTATGTACAATGACGGTAAAAATATCGGTACTGGTATTAGTGTTGCTTGGCAGATTTTTATTCAGCATCCTCTGGTAAATTCTGAAGTAAAAGATTATCAGTTAAATGAAACTGATAAATATTGGTTAATTTTAGATCGAAAAAATAGAAATCTATATGTAGGAACAGCAAAAATTGTTTCTACTATGTTAGAACAACCAGAAAGTTTAAATTTATTAGCTTGTCTGGATGAAAAAGTCGATCTAGCGTCTGGTAGTAGTCAAAATTTTAATTATTCTCAAAATAAGCGGCTGAGAATAAACTTATTTGACCAAAATATTAAATATTTAATTGTTATAACTGCCAGTGTTTTAATAGCTAGTATTACTTTTGGTAGCTGGTTATTAATTAGGTCAAAATTTCAACAGCAAGCTAATCAAAATGAATTGCCTAGAGGAGTGGTTGATGGGTTTGCCTGTGGTGTTGGAGGCAGTAATAATTTTTCATCTTTTTTTAATACTTCTAATGGAGAGAAGGAGTTACACTTGGTAGGTGTTTATGAGGCACGCTCAGATCATCATGGTGGCTATCATCCCACAGGCACTATTAATGTCAAAATAGAAAGAAAAAATCAGCCTGTCATTTTAGCTCTCTCTTCTTATGAACCTGTACATTGGAATGTTAGTTTGGGTAAAGAAGTTAAATTAGAGAAAGTAATTATTAATGGATATCATGACCAAGAAATTTCTGGTATTTCTGGGATACCTATAGAAGAGTTTAGTTATCAAGGAACAGGTAGCTATATTGGTGAATTTGCCTATCAGTGGGATAAATTTCACCACCATCCTAGTACTGCCTCATTAGTAACTAAGCTTGAACAAATTACTAATACTAATTTAACTTCTTTTCAAGGGTGTTATCGAGGAACAAATTTTACAATTAAATAAAACAATACAGAAGTAGCCAACAAAAACAAAGAAAAAGAAAAGTAAACAAAAAAAATGAGTTCCCAGGGTTAGATTAATATCTGGAAAGTTACAATAATTCTAGTGCAGGATGGCAGAAATAACTGACCAGTTACAAAATCCTAGAACCCTTACCAATCAATACTTTTGACTTTTGACTTTTGACTTTTGACTTCCGCGTAGCGGCACTAGATGTGAATATATTACTAAAATTACAGAATATGATCGGATAGTTGTTTATTTTCCTGTACAACCCCATCTTCAAGATAAACTACTCTATCAGCAGAACTTACTATTCTAGGATCGTGAGTTACCATTAACACTGTACAACCACCTTCTTTCGCAAGACGACGCAGTAACTCAATAACTGTATGACCACTGTGAGAATCTAATGCTGCTGTGGGTTCATCAGCCATGATTACCCTAGGACTTCCACATAGTGCGCGGGCAATAGCTACTCTTTGTTTTTGGCCACCAGATAAATCTCTTGGATGTAGCTTGGCCTGAGGTGCTAGTCCTACTTGCTCTAAAAGTATTTGAGCTTCATGTTTTGCTGCCTTACCTTTAATACCCTTCATATTCAGAGCCACTTCTATATTTTCTGTTGCCGTCAATGCAGGGAACAAATTAAATCCCTGAAAGATAAAGCCAATATTCTTAAGTCTAAACTTGGCTAGTTGGCTTCTGGACATTTTAGTGATTTCTTGTCCCAGGAGACAGACTCTACCAGATGTGGGTGTTAATAATCCTGCTAAGATTGACAGCAAAGTAGTTTTACCAGAACCAGATGGTCCCATCAATAACTGGACATCACCTTTGTTTACTGTCAAGTCAATATTCTTCAGTACCTGGTATGACTGTTTTCCAGATTGGTAGGTCATTGTCAACCCACAAGCCATAATTGCTGATGTGTTCAATTTAGCAATCTCTCTATAAGTGCAGACATCAGTGCTTTTAGTTTTGGTTGCGGCAGCCATGTACATATTGAAAGTGGTCATAGTGTGACTTTATAGTAAGCTAGAGTGTTTCTGGGGTAGAGGAATATACCTCATGGTAATGTTTGCTTATGCAAGCATTATTATACGAATGTCTTTGGTTACCCAATTTTTGGCTTTGGACATAATCATAATTGAATTTCTTTGACACTCTCACAGTTAAATCTCGCGATTATAACGGGAGTTCTCTTTCTAACATTTATGATAGGAAAATTTAAGTTACAAGTCTGTGAGTTATTCAAATATCATGGCCTCTCACCTGAAGAACAACTTTATATATTTTCATCAAATTCTATTTTAGCCTAATCAGCCCTAAAGTAAGAGATAAAATTGAATAGGTAGATACTATTTGCTGAGAATTGAATGAGAATAAATACTTTAAATAGTAAATAGGTAGAGGTAGAAGTTACATATTTTAGTGCTTGAGTATTTTCTTCATTTTTGCCTGACTCAATTTCGGATTATTCAGTGTTTGGCTTCAAACATCAGAGTTATGAATATTGATGGCTCAAGTGCAAGTTATTGGCATAATTTTAGTCTACATCTTTAAGCATAATTATAACCCTGATCTTATGCTTATGGTTCACAAAATTTTTTTTCTCCAGGATGTAATTATTAGTACCCAGGTACGATTATGATTTTGTATTAAAGCGATTAACTAAGTAAAAGTGAAGTGATTCGTATCTATATACATATATACATAACAGGGAATAAAAGCGATCGCTAAATAAATTGTCTTGCTTAAGAAGTCTGTCTCTTCAGACACAAAATAGTTAAACTTGTTGCCAGAGTTGCTGAATAGGTGATGGAAGACGGGAAAGATAAATATTTAGAAAGAAAAAAGGATTTAATTTTTATTTTTGCCAGAGGTATGTGCTGGATTAATAATTTACTTATTATTGGTTTAACTAACTTCAATGTCATATATTTACGAGCTTATAGTAGAAGATTAATTATGGTATAAAACATAGCAGATGTTAATTAAAAATTATGCTTTTTTATAAAGATGAAAAATATTTATTCCAGATAGTTATAGAATATTTAAAAATACAAATAATAGTCATAGAATAGTTAATTGAAAACTTATAACTTATACCAATTTTATTTAAGACTGCACAGAATTAGGTGTTAGGTGGTAGGTCTTAGGTCTTAATACCAATTCACTTAAAAAATGTCACAAATAGTTGGTAACTGATGAAGTAAAATAATAAGCTGAAATTACTGTAGAGTATAGCTTTGGGCGTTGCATAAATGCGGGATGATTTTAATAGTTTTGTGTTTGGGGGCATCTTGCCCGTTCCCCGTTCCTTATATTTTCACCCCAGGCAGGATACCCACCCCACTGATATTCATCCCGCCCCTCAGCAATGCCTAGCTTTGAAGTACCTAAAGTATCACTTCTGACTTTAGTGAAACGGTCTTAGGTCTGATAGTCCTTAGAAGCATAATGGTATACAGCAAAAAGGAATACCAGGCACGGGAGTAAGATGCTCCCACTGCCGTACCTCCTAACAAACGTTGCGGGACAATACACCACCACTTATGCAACGTCCCTACTATTGCCTGCTTTCAAGAAGACGCAGCAAAAATGTGTGATATTTGGTTTTATACCAAGCATGAAAAAAGAATACTTAACTTAAATGACACTTAAATTATTAAGTAATTAATACAGATTGAATAACTTTTTTGATAATTAGCACTCCAGTTATTGTTAATTATTCTTATGTTTACTTCTCCCTGTAGGGACGTTGCATGCAACGTCCCTACCCACTCCCCTACTCCCCCGCTGAAGAAGATGTAGCAAAAATGCGTGAGATTTGATATTAGAAGGGGAAAGCTTTAAACTCAATTTTTCGGTAAACTGTTGTAATTAGGGTTTGCTGAAAAAGTCTTATGGGTGAGGGTAGGAGACAACCCACCCCTAACCCCTCCCAGGAGGGGAAGACAGGAGAAAAGGGAATGAACGAGGAGGTAGCAGTAAGAATTGTCCTTTGATTTTTCTGCCCAACTATGCGCCTAAAATAAGCTCCTTTTTGAGCATAAAGAGCTGAAAATCAGGCACTTTTTAAAGGCCCAAAAAAGGCGAAAACCTTTATCTGTAAATACTTTTAGATTTAATCAGCAAGCCCTAATTAACTAATACCATTTCACTTAAAAAATGTGACAAATAGTTGGTAAATGATGAAGTCAAATAATAAGCTGAGATTACTGTATAGTAGAAGTTTTAAGTACTTAAAATATCACTTTTAAATTTTGACTTTTGAATTTTGACTTTTGACTTTAGTGAAACGGTATAATAATATCCAAATCTGTCAATATTTTACTATGCCGACATTTTTATTAGAAATTGGTACAGAAGAATTACCCGCAACTTTTGTCTCTGAAGCTATATCACAGTGGGAAAAACTTATCCCTACTGCCTTGAGTGAGGCATTCTTAACAAATGATGGGATTAAAATATATGCCACACCCAGACGTTTAGCTGTCGTCATCAACAATTTACCTACTCAACAACCAGACCGAGAAGAAGAAATTAAAGGTCCTCCGGCAAAAGCAGCTTTTAAAGATGGTAAACCGACAAAAGCAGCAGAAGGCTTTGCTAAAAAACAAGAAATAGAATTAAAAGACCTAGAAATACGCCCGACTGAAAAAGGTGATTTTGTCTTTGTTAATAAAAAAATTAAGGGTAAACAAACGGCAGAAATTCTCATCAAATTAGTACCTGAATGGATTAATAAACTTGAAGGTAAAAGATTTATGCGTTGGGCAGATGGAGATATCAAATTTCCTCGTCCTATTCGATGGTTAGTAACATTATTAGATGGGGAAATATTGCCGATAAATTTAGAAAATGGCTCTGAGATAATTACTTCTGATCGTATATCTTACGGACATCGAGTTTTACATCCTGAGTCTATAGAAATTGAGCAGGCAAAAGATTATGCAGAAGTCTTGAAAAAAGCTTATATAGAAGTAGATTTTCAACAAAGAAAGAGTCAAGTTGAACAACAAATACAAACTGTAGCTAAAAAAGTTCAAGGAACAGCAGAAGTTCCGACAGAATTATTAGCAGAAGTTACAAATTTAGTCGAATGGCCGACAGCAGTAGTTGGTAAAATTGATGAAGAATTTTTGATTTTGCCTTCGGAAGTAACAACAACTGTTATGGTGACACATCAACGTTACTTTCCTGTTTTGAAATCCACAAAAACTGCTAAAGCTAAAGTTGAATTACTGCCATATTTTATTACTATATCTAATGGCGACCCGGAAAAGTCAGAGATTATTGCTAAAGGAAACGAACGAGTAATTAGAGCTAGATTAGCTGATGGGCAATTTTTCTATAAAGCAGATTTAGCTAAACCATTAGAAAGTTATTTACCTGAATTGGAAGCTGTAACATTTCAAGCAAAACTAGGTTCGGTTCGGAAAAAAGTAGAACGTATTATTAATATAGCTAAGTTAATAGCTGAACAGTTAAAAGTCAGTCAAGAAGAAAGCAAAAATATAGAAAGATCAGCCCTACTTTGCAAAGCTGATTTAGTAACTCAAATGGTTTATGAATTTCCCGAACTTCAGGGAATAATGGGAGAAAAATATGCTCGTGCTTGTGGGGAAAATGAAGCTGTAGCAACTGCAATATTTGAACATTATTTGCCTAGAGGTGCTGGAGATATTTTACCGGAAAGTATTAGCGGTCAAGTTGTGAGTTTGGCAGATAAACTTGATACTTTGGTAAGTATTTTTGGATTGGGAATGTTACCTACAGGTTCCTCAGACCCCTTCGCTTTACGTCGGGCAGCAAATGCGGTGGTAAATATTACTTGGTCAGCCGAATTACCAATAAATTTACATCAGTTATTAGCACAAATTTCTGTAGATTTTACGAAATTTTATCCCGAAGCAGAATCAGAATTATTGCCCCAATTATATGACTTCTTTTTGCAGCGAATTAAAACAATTTTACAAGAGGAAAAAAATATTGATTACGATCTGGTAAATGCGGTGTTAGGCAATAATGATTCTGAATATACCGAACGAGCATTAAAAGATTTATTAGATGTACGAAATCGGGCAGTTTTCTTACAAAGTATTCGGCAAAATAGTCTGCTTGACCAAATCTATGAAACTGTTAACCGTTCAACTCGTTTGGCGACTCAAGGTGAGTTAGATAAAATACAACTTGCACCTAAAAAAAATGTAGATTTAAACTTGTTTAAAAGTGAATCAGAATTAGCATTTTATAATGCTTTAGTTGATTTAGTACCTCAAACAAAAATATCTCAAAAAA
The DNA here is from genome assembly GCF_010672695.1 of Okeania sp. SIO1H4. Classification (NCBI taxonomy): domain Bacteria; kingdom Bacillati; phylum Cyanobacteriota; class Cyanophyceae; order Oscillatoriales; family Microcoleaceae; genus Okeania; species Okeania sp. SIO1H4. Next base: position 759,443 of record NZ_JAAHGB010000006.1, on the reverse strand, counting down.
CCAGAAATTATCAACAATTAGTAGATGGTTTGGCAAAAATTGCCCCAACTGTAAGTAATTTCTTTGATGGGCCGGAAAGTGTTTTAGTAATGGACCCAGACCCGAAAATTAAACAGAATCGATTAAATTTGTTAGGGTTACTCCGCAATAATGCACGAGTATTGGCAGACTTTGGAGAAATAGTTAAAAGTTAGGAACATACGGATAGAATTTTTTGTGACGTAGGTGAATTATTCCTAGGTTTATCTTTATCCCTTATAAGTTTTATACCCCACCGTCACCCGCGGTGCAAATGCGGTTGATGGAGTGAGAATTCCCATCGACCCCATTCTCCTGACTCCTTCTTCAAAGTTCATAATTTTAGGGTGCGCTATTATGGCTAAAATATATGCTATCAAAGGTATTTAATAATGCGTCGCATGACACCATGTTAGATGCGTAGGTTTAGTACTATCAAAGGTATTTAATAATGCGTCGCATGACACCATGTTAGATGCGTAGGTTTAGTACTATTAGTTAAGAAAATACTAAATTTAGTTAAGGAAATACTAATTAGGTGTCTTACATTTCATTAATGCACTCTACTCGACTGACATAGCTAGTGTCTAATTGCAAAAATTAGTAATATTAACTAATTAGTTGCGTTACATTTCATTAACGTACCCTACTGTTATAGACTAATTAAGCAATAATTTGGGACAATTATTTTGATTTTTTTTGCCAGGAAATGCCTCTATAGTTGCCCCTATAAATAGTGCTTTTGTTGAAATTATGAAAGTTAAAATTGTCAGTTTTTAATAAACATCTCTAATCATAAAAAATAAAATAAATTATCACATAGAAATTATCAATTATTTCCCCCTACTCACTACCCCCTACTCCCTCTTTTCTGGAGATATCTAACGATGAGAAAAGTCATCCCAACAAAAGCTTTTTAGCCCACTCTGCTGTAAAATCAAAATAACTATCATTTGGTAATTTGTAAATTTACCAAAATATCTACCAAAAAATATTTATTATGCCAAAAACTCATATTATTGGTCTAGGAAAATCAGGTATTGCTGCTGCGCGACTGCTCAAGAAAAATGGTTGGGAAGTGGAACTGAGCGATCGCAACACATCCGACTCTCTTGAACAACAACAACAAAATTTAACTCAAGAAGGTATTACTGTTAAGTTAGGTTATTCGTTTGAACCGGAAACATCTTTAGATTTAGTCGTTGTTAGTCCCGGTGTACCTTGGGATATACCCCCACTCCAACGTGCCAGAGAAAGTGGAATTGAAACTATTGGAGAAATGGAACTAGCATGGCGATATCTCAAATCTTCCCCTTGGGTAGGGATAACTGGTACTAATGGCAAAACTACTACTACTTCTTTAGTTGCTGCAATTTTTAAGACCGCAGGATTGAATGCTCCTGCCTGTGGTAACATTGGCTATGCTGCCTGTGAATTAGCTTTATTAGAAACTCCACCAGATTGGGTAATTGCAGAAATTAGCAGCTATCAAATAGAATCATCTAGTACCCTTACACCTCAAATTGGTGTTTGGACTACTTTAACCCCCGATCATCTGAGTCGCCACTATACAATAGAAAATTATTTTAATATCAAAGCAGCTTTATTAAATCGCTCTAAAACACAAGTTTTAAATAGTGACGACTCGTATATACGTCAAAATGCAACTAATCTTGGAGATAATGCCCACTGGACAAGTGTTAAAGGTAAAACTAACTTAGTGGGAGATATTGCCAAAGGAATTTACATTGAGGATGGGTGGGTAGTAGCGCGAGGGGAAAAAATAGTTTCTGTGGAGTCCCTACGAATGTTGGGAAATCATAATCAGCAGAATTTATTGATGGCAGTGGCAGTAGCGAAATTAGCAGGAATAGAAAAAGAGGCGATCGCTGAAGCAGTGAAAACATTTCCTGGTGTACCTCATCGCTTAGAATATATTTGTACTTGGAATGGAGTAGATTTTCTCAATGATAGTAAAGCAACAAATTATGATGCAGCAGCAGTTGGTTTAAGTGCTGTACCTGAACCTGTGTTATTAATTGCTGGTGGTGAAGCTAAAGAAGGTAATGATAATGATTGGTTGCGACGAATTAAGGAAAAAGTTGCTGCTGTTTTATTAATAGGTGATGCCGCTGAAACTTTTGCCAAGAGACTACAAAAAATTAACTTTCATAATTATGAAATAGTAGGAGAAATGGAGCGAGCAGTAATTAGAGGTGCAGCATTGGCGAAAAAATATGATGCAAAAGTTGTATTATTATCTCCTGCTTGTGCAAGTTTCGACCAATATCCAAATTTTGAACAACGAGGAGAACATTTTCGGGAGTTGTGTTTAAAACTTATTAGTGAAGGAAGAAGAAAGAGATAAGAAAAACGAAAATTGTGGGTGTTAGGTTTAGGGTTTTAAAAATTAATAATTACCTATTCTTAAAAGAAAAGAATTGACTAAAATAATTTGTTAGATTTATTTTTTCTTTAACTCAGAGACTTCCACTTTAATTATTCGGTGAGAGAGGGATATTTTAACATTTAATTAAGCACAAAAAAAGGAGAGATAACTATGTCAGGTTTAACAGTTAAAGATTTAAAAAAGTTACAAGTAGACTATCCAGATTATCGGATGGAATTAGTAAGTGGAGAAATTATTGTTATGAGTCCTTCTGGTTTAGAATCAGATGAAGTAGCAGCAGCAATAGTGGCTTATTTATGGCATTGGGTAAGACCTCGGAAATTAGGTAGAGTTATTGCTTCTAGTGGAGGTTTTCACTTACCAAATGCAGATGGAGATATCCGGGCACCAGATGCTTCTTTTATTAGTGCAGAAAAATTACCTCGTCCTACAGAAGATTATGCAGAATTAGTTCCCGAACTAATTTTTGAAGTGAAATCTAAGAACGATAAGTTACCACAATTGCGTGAGAAAATACAAGATTTTCTAGAGTTAGGAACTATTGTCGGTGTATTAGTAAATCCCCGCAATCGGACAATGGAAGTTTATCGGTTTATGAGAGAAAAAATTGTCCTCAGAGATGGAGATGTTTTAGAAGTAGCAGAAATATTACCTGGATGGAAATTACCCGTAGCAGAAGTGTGGGCACCAGAGTTTGAATAGAAATTTAACTAGGAGGGAGAAATTATATCATATAGACATCTCCTCCACGCATAGTGAGTAGGGAATAGGGAGCAAGGAGCAGGGATAAAGAATTGATGAATAAGAGTGGGATAATTGATTTTATTTTTGATGATTAGAGATGTCTAATAATAGAAATTAATTGCGGCATAATTGAGAAAGACTGAAAAAATTAGCTTCAGCACAACAGCAGAAAGTTTTAGATTTTCTGATTCTTTACTATACTAAAAAACATACAGATACAGGGAAAATTTCATGGAAGGAAAACAACTATCTTTATTTCCTAATTTAGAGAATCAAAACGATAAAAATTATCATAAAAAAGCAAAACTAGAACGTTATGAAAAAATCCAATATGAATTAAATAATAATGACAGCGACCCATATAAAAAAATCATTAAAACTGAAGACAAACCCATCTTGAAATCTGACTATAAATTTATCGATTTGTTCTGCGGTACTGGAGGCATGACACAAGGTTTAGTTCAAGCAGGATTTCAACCAATAGCAAGTGTTGAAGAAAATTCAATAGCATCAGCAACCCATAGAAAAAATTTTCCTACATCTCATCATTTTTCTGGGGATATCAAAGAATTTAATTCTACAGAATGGCTCAATCAAATTGGTTTGCCAGAAATACATTTAGTAGTAGGAGGTCCTCCATGTCAGGGTTTTTCAGTTGCCGGAAAACGTAATCCTGATGACCCTATAAATAATTTATTTCGAGAGTTTGTGAGAGTAGTTAATTAAATTCGTCCTTGGTATATTGTTATGGAAAATGTGCCTGGAATTATTACTATGAAAAAAGGTGGTGTTCAAAAAGAAATTTGTCAAACATTTATCGATATTGGTTATTCTAATGTATCTGTAGCAATTCTAGAATCTGCTGCTTATGGAATTTCGCAAATTCGCCCTAGAACTATTTTTATTGCCAATAAATTTGGCATGATAAATCCTTATCCAAAACCTCAACTATTACCCCATCAATATAAACCAATTGAATCAGCAATTTCTGACCTTCCAGAATTAACTCCTATTCCAGAAATTAATCATCAGTGGACTCGACATTCACAAGAATATATGGAAAGACTTGCTAAAGTGCCTCCTGGTGGTTCTTTATATAAGACTTATGCTGATGCTTTTAAGCGACAATATCTGGGTAAACCAAGTATGACTATTAAAGAAAATCATGGTGGTACTCATATTCATCCTTACCTTAATCGGGTAATTTCAGCAAGAGAAATGGCAAGATTACAAAGTTTTCCTGACTCTTTTATTTTTGAGGGTTCTATGAAAAAAGCCATGTGGCAAATTGGTAATGCTGTACCTCCTCGTTTAGCAGAATGTATAGGTTATGCGTTGATTCCTTTTTTAAATAAAATTGCTGATGAAAGGAAGAAGAAAGAAGGAAGAAGGAAGAAGGAAGAAGGAAGAAGGAAGAAGTAATTGATAATTTATAGGTGATAATTGATTGTATTTTTGATTTTTGGAGATATCTAATAGTTAATTATCCTGCTTAAACTCAGTTAGTTTTTGATTAAGAGTATTTCGCCAAATCTCAAAGTTATACCAACCACATCCGATACATCCAGTCTCAGCATCTTTTCCAACTTGAGGTACATTACCAATGGATAATTGATAATTGATAATTGATAATGAAAGAGTTTTTTAAATCCCTAATTTTATCTCCCTATTTCTACCTAACTCTAAACCTGCTATAATTATCCATGTTCCATTATCAATTATCAATTAATGAACAGTTTTAATACAAAATTCACAGCTTCTTGATTTTAAAAGATTATGATTACCTGCACTATCTTTTTTAAGCAATTGAAATTTTTGTTTAATCTCAGTTTCACTCATATTTAAGTTATGAGTTTCTTCAACATTTCCCCATCTTTCCATTGGAAAGCGATGGTCAATAATAATTTCATGTCGCGGTCGTTGTCTTTGTTCAATCACATCTACATAGAAATAGACAGATAATATTTTTTCAACTAATTCTGAGGGAATATTAGCAGGAGCATTTGCTGCTTTAATTTTTCCTGTCCAACAATCCCATGTTGTTTGTTTTTAACAAGTCTTGCAGAACTTTCTTTCTGTTTTAATTTCTAAACCAGGGCGACTTTTTGTACCTCTTTGTAATCCTTGAGTACCACCTCCACCTGCATATTGTTCTGATGCTATGTTTTTACCCTCACAACTACGACAATGCCATTCTCTATCTGATAAAAGATTAAATACTTTTAATTGAGTAGAGTTTTTTCTAAATGTAGATTTTAACTTTTCTACTAAGTCTTGATTATTCACTCTATATTATTAGCTTATGCCTCTAAATTATCAAGAAGTTCAGATACACTAATACCCATTCCCGCAGCTAAACTAACAAGAGCAGTTAGAGAAGGATTTCTCACACCACGTTCTAGTCCAGATATATAGGTACGATCTAAATTAGATCGAAATCCAAGCTCTTCTTGAGAAATTCCTAATTTCATCCGACGTTGTTTAATCAAACTACCAAGGGCAGTCAGAATCTTACTTTTCGACTTATCCATAACCCTATATTTTGACCCTAGATTTTGATAATTTGTGGATTATTAGTCTACGGACTATGTGTCACATAAAAAATCTGTTAAGATGTAAAAAAAATCGTTCAAATTAAGAGAAAAATAGACAAATGACTCAAGCAATTAGTTACGAACAAATAATTTTAGAAAAGGTGAAAAAATTAACTCTTCAACAACAGCAATAAGTTTTAGATTTTATTAAATTTTTGCATATTAAAAACCAAAATATAGAAATTCCTACCCCTGAAAAAAAACCGATATCTGCTTATGAAGCTGCTAAACAATGGGTTGGTTGTGTTGATAGTGGCATTGGGGATTTATCTTATAATAAAAAGTACCTAGAGAGACCTTCAGCTAAATGAAATTTAAAGTAATTTGTTGAAGAAGGAAGAAGGAAGAAGGAAGAAGCAAAAAGTGGATGGGGAATCAAAATCTAACCAATTGTAAACACCGTGTAGACATTGGGGTATTAAACCCAAAAGAAAAAGATAACATTGGTAATTTTAATCTCGAAAATCTGCTAAAATCTAAAAAAATCTATTAAATGTAGTAGGAAAATAAACAAATGACTCAAGCAATTAGTTACGAACAAATAATTTTAGAAAACGTGAAAAATTTAACTCTTCAACAACAGCAGGAAGTTTTAGATTTTATTGCATTTTTAAAGTTTAAAGGGCAAAAACAGGAGATTTCAGAAAAAGAGGAAAAAGTTATTTCAATGTTGGAAGCGGCCAAAGAATTTGTTGGCTGTTTGGAAAGTGGAGTAGGCGGTCTATCTTTGAAAAAACTAAAGTAGAGAATATAAGGTAATTATGAGAAGAAAAGTTATTTTAGATATAGGAGTTTTGACAGAAGTAATTGATGTAATTATTCATTATGAGTTATAAATATTTTATTCATTATGAGTTATAAATATTTTATTCATTTATTTGGGTACTATCCCTGAAAAAAAACGTGCTATTAGACCTATTACTATTAACAACTTTAGGATTTCTTGGCAGTTTCGGTCACTGCGTTGGAATGTGCGGACCATTGACTGCAACTTTCTCTCTTTCTACGCGATCGCAGAACGGAACGGATGTTCGATCGCGGAGTGGAACAGATGTTCGACCGCCAACTCCTCCTAACAAATGGCATCAATTTCAATTTCATACCCTGCTTAACCTCGGCCGCCTCTGTAGCTATACCTTAACTGGTGCTGGTATTGGTGCATTAGGTTCCGTATTAGTAGCAAGTGGTCATTTAGCTGGCATCGACAGTGACTTGCGACGGTGGTTAGCAATACTCACAGGTTTAATGCTAATTTGGTTTGGTCTGGCAAAAGTGCAACCACAACTATTACCCAAACTACCAATATTCCACCCCTTGAAAAAAAACAACCTACATAACCGTCTCAGTACAGTCATGGTTAATCTTTCCATGGAAAACAAATGGTGGACTCCCGCTTTTCTGGGTTTAGTCTGGGGTTTGATGCCATGTGGTTTTCTCTATGCTGCTCAAATTAAAGCCGCAGAAACTAGCAATATCTGGTTAGGTGGAGCGACTATGTTTGCATTTGGGTTGGGAACATTACCCTCAATGTTAGGGGTAGGAATGTTGACATCTTTTTTGACTGCAGACAAACGTAGTCAACTATTTGAGATGGCAGGATGGGTGAGTATCTTTACTGGCATCATGGTAGTCATGCGAAATGGTGAGATGGTTGACTACAGTGGTTCTGCTGCAATATTATGTTTAATAATAGCATTGGTAGCGCGACCTCTAAGTCGGTTTTGGAGTCAACCTCTACGTTATCGACGAGTAATAGGAATGGGAGCATTTGTTTTGTCGGTGGCACATACAGGAAAAATGTTAGACCACAGTTTAAATTGGAATATGCAGGCAGTATCGTTTATGTTGCCTCTGCATCAGGTAGGAATATGGGCAGGTATTTTTGGTTTGGGGTTAATGTTACCGCTAGCACTGACGAGTTTTGATGGAGCAGTGAAATATTTTGGTAAGTGGTGGCGAAGGATACATTTGTTGAGTGTTCCGGCATTTTTGTTATGTGGAGTTCATGTGGTGGCGGTGGGTTCCCATTATTTGGGTGCGTTGGAATGGAGTTTGGGAAATCAGTTGCGTACTATTTTTTTTGGCATGACAATATTAGTTGTTTTGATTATACGTTCCCATCAGTTTTGGTCTTTATTTTCTATAGACAAATATTATGTACCACCACTGGAACAAGTTAAAATTCAAAAGCAAGTGCTTGAAGAAGGCAGAAGGCAGAAGGCAGAAGGCAGAAGGCAGAAGGTCTAATTGCTTATGGATAGTTTTCGACGCGCCACTCCGTGTCTACAAACCCCAAACAATTTTAAGTACCCTCATTGACGGTGAGGTATTACAGGATATTTCGGGCAAATGATTTACAGGGTAAATGCTGAAAATATTGTAGTGCAGGCATCTTGCCCGCGATGAGTCTACCTCATAGAGTCGCAAAGTGCTGTAAACCCACCACTGATATCAAATTCGGTTGAATACTTATTATATATTTGGGGGAGTAGGGGAGTAGGGGAGATTGAAGTGTGGATAGAATTATAAACATATACTGTATAACCGGATTCTATATGAAAAGATAATTCTGAGGTAATCTGAGAACTTCAAACAAGCTAAATATAGCCAAAAATACTATTTGATAATAAATTTCGGAGAAGGTAAAAAAATGTTTTTCTTGTTAAAAATTAGTCTGAATATTTCTTTACTAATTTTGATTTCTTCTTTTGGTAGAGAAATTACAAAACTTAGCGACTATCTTTCGCCAAAATTTATTTTTAGTAATCAAAAAAAATATGATTTAGAGCATATATATTTATCTAAATACAGTCAAAAAATAAATGACTTCCAGTTTGCTTCAGCAAAAAATAAAGATTCTATTTTAGAGTCTCAAAAACTGACCAAACCAGTTCATTCCTTTTTCAAATTTCAAGCTCATAATGTTGAAGTTTCTGAAGATGTGGCTTGTACTTTTCACATTACTCCCAATCATAATCCAAAGGTAGGCAAATCTTCTTTAGCCTGGTTTGCTTTAACTCGTAAAGGTGGAAAAAATGTTCCTTTTAGTGAATGTGATTGTCAGTTAAATGTTTATTCTCAACCTCGTAATGCTGAAAGTAAACCGATAATGAATCCAGAATTAAAAGGTATTGATACTGAGCAATATCAAGAGATACCAGGAGCAGAAATTACTTTTCCCAAAGCTGGTGTTTATGATTTAGAAATTATTGGGAGTGCCAAAGATGGAAAAAGTTTTAAACCTTTTAAATTTAATTATTCCGTGACTGTTACTGGTGGGTGATATAGCGCTACGCGCAAGTCAGAAGTTAGAAGTCAGAAGTTAGAAGTTAGAAGTAATCCCTGGCGATCGCCTAATTTCTTCGAGAACCCAAATGGGTTCTATAGATAACAATAAAAATCATATAGACTGCTTTAAAAATTATTCTATGTTAGAAGCAGCTCTAGAAGAATTAGTAAATGAACAACAACATGAAATTTATGGAGATTTTGGTAGTTTAATTGAGCAGTGTGGATTTATTTGTAGTGATTTTGAAAATGCTGTTTCTCATTGTATAAATATAGCTGAAAATCGCAAAGGTCATTCCTTCTTTTTAATTGATCCTTTTCGATGGAGTCATGTATCCATGAGTAGTATCAGGCGCATAAATACTCTCAAGGGTTCAGAAATTCTCTATACCTATATGATTAGAGATTTAAAAAGATTTGTTATTGGCAAAAATGGTATTGATACAGTCAATTTTAATAAAATTCTAGAAGCAAGTGGGTATTATGAATCAGAAAATTTAAAACTATTTGATAGAGTTAGTGGGCAACGCTATTTAAGGAATGAGTCTCTCAGATTATTTAGAGATAAAGGAAACACTAAACATATACATACATTTTCTCTAATACCTAAAGGTTATATAGATGTCTTATATTATTTAATGCATTTTTATCAGAATATAACTGCCTTACAAGTAATGAAAGAAACTTTGTGGAAGTACAATAATTTACACCATTTATTTGAGTTTAAGGTTTATGGTTTTGGATTAAAAACTATTGACTATTATGAGCAACAGCCAAAATTAGATTTTTGCATAGAAAGTTCTCTAGAAAACCACGAATCTTGTATAAATCTTTTAGAAAAAGACTTAGGTCAGAATATTAGAAATGGTTACGAAGCAACTTTCGGACAAATCTGCAATGATTATATGGAGAAACATCATGCAACCAAAGATAACTTTGAATACTTATTAATAAACAGATTATTACAATATAAAGAAATAGAAATTATCATAAAAGATCAAATAGTAAGAGAAAAATATGTACAAAATTTGCAAAAAAAAGATATAATTAGATGTACAGGGAATAAATAACTTTATTTTAATTTTAAATATTAGCTTAGGTACAAATTAAAAGACTGCAAATGCCAAAATACATGATACAAATTATTTGGGAGTACTGGCAATGTCTATTATTAAAGGCTCAGAAAAAATTGTTAATCCCCTTCAAGAAAGTGCCCTCAAAAAGAAAGGATTATGTAATTATGTAATTAATATAGCATCTGGTTGTCTTCATGGATGTACATTTTGTTATGTACCTTCAACTCCGGCAATTCGGACAAAACAAAAGGAATTACAAGAAAAAGGAATTAGTAATCCTCAGATGGATTGGGGAAAATATTTATTAGTTCGAGAAAATATACCTCAGAAATTAGAAGAAAAATTAAATCGTAAAAAAAAATGGCGCGAAACACCAGAAGGAAAAGGAGTAGTTTTATTATGTTCTGGAACCAACCCATATCAAAATTATCAAACAGCAAAAATTACTCGTCAAACTGTCGAAATATTATCTAAAAATGAGAAAAGAGTAAGAATTTTAACTCGTAGTCCTTTATGGGTAAATGATTTAGATATTCTTAATCAGCCTAATATTACAGTTGGCATGAGTTTACCATTTTTTAATGATGAACTTAGTCTCAAAATTGAACCAAAATCACCCCCACCTTCTAAACGTTATGAAGCCTTACAAAAAGGTCATCAAGCTGGATGTAGATTGTATGTAGCTATGGCTCCCACTCCTCCGATAATGACATTAGATGATTTTAAAATAAATTTAGAACAAATTATGAAAATTGAGCCAGAAGTAATATTTTGGGAATCTATTAATGTTCGTGGAAGTAATGGTAAACGTATGATAGTGGCAGGTTTAGAATTTGCTAGTTAAATTATGACTAAAAAATCGTGGGCAGAAAATTTTATTAAACAATGGGAAGAGGTGGAAGAAGCAGCTAAAAGTATTGGATGTTTAGATAAGCTTCATATTTGGCCAGACCCAGAATTAAAAGGTTATGTAGCAGCAGAAAAATTAAATCGTTGGTTATATCTGCCGACAATAGAAAAATGGTAGGATTCAATAATTGATAATTGATAATTGATAATTACCTCTCCCTAAAACGGATTGGATTGAATAAAAGGAAAACTAATTCATTGTTTCTCCACAGCGAGTAAGAGAATTTTTACCTTAATTATTCGGTAAACAGTTTCTTGTATAAGAAAATAAACCAGTCAAAAAAAAAGATATAAATAAAGTAGCTATTCAACTTTAATTTCAAGTTTTAGCCAACATCTACTTTTTCAGAACTTGGATAAATTACAAATTACTGCTAATCTGATGCTTGATTTTATTAGAGAAAATTAATTATGGATTCTTTCAATTTTTGGGAAAATGAATTCTTACATACACCTTATTTAGCTGAAGGTAATGAAATTAATCACCTAAATATTGTCTCTAGTTCAGAAACATTACTCCCCGAATTAGAAGTAGAAGAATTTGACATACTCCAGACATATTTCTCTGAAACTAGGGAAATTAATAATCTAAATATTGTCTCTAGTTCAGAAACATTACTCCCCGAATTAGAAGTAGAAGAATTTGACATACCCCAGACATATTTCTCTGAAGCTAGGGAAATTAATAATCTAAATATTGCCTCAAGTTCAGAAATATTACTCCCCGAATTAGAAGTAGAAGAATTTGACATACCCCAGACATATTTCTCTGAAACTAGGGAAATTAATAATCTAAATATTGCCTCAAGTTCAGAAATATTACTCCCCGAATTAGAAGTAGAAGAATTTGACATACCCCAGACATATTTCTCTGAAGCTAATGACTTTCTCACAGGGATTAGTTTTATCGAAAATGTAGGGCAAATCAACAACTCTGAAGTTGAGTATTTAGCAAAAGCAAATAACTACGATTTACTATTTGCTCAAGATGGAATTATCTTTAGTTCTACTCAAAAAATCGAAGGTGAAACTACCTCAGATATAGTAACGCTAAATTTTGAGAATGCTAACCCTAACCCCAATATAAATCCTCTAAATAAACTTCCAGGAGTTGCTAACTTTTTCCAAGGTAATAACTCTAATAATTGGCATACCGATCTGCCGACTTATGGCGCTATTGAGTATGAAAATTTATACCCAAATATTGACCTTATATATAGTAGTGTAGATGGCAATCTCAAAAGCGATTTTATTGTCGCTCCCGGTGCTGATACTTCTCAAATTGTTCTCAATTATAGTGGAGTTGAAGAAATTAATATTCTCGCCAATGGTACTCTGTCTATAGATACAGAATTAGGAGACTTATCTGAAGCACCCCCAATTGCTTATCAAGAAATAGATGGTCAGCAAATTGAAGTAGAAGTTGCCTATCAACTCCTCGGAAATAATCGAGTAGGATTCGATATTGGAGAATATAACAGATACTATGAATTAGTTATCGACCCCACTGTAGAATATTCCACATTAATAGGAGGAAATGGTTTTGACCGTGGCAATGGTATTGCTGTAGATGTTGCCGGAAATGTTTATATAACTGGAGATACTACTTCCATTGATTTTCCCACAATAAATGCAATTAAATCAGACTTTAATGGTGGGGGAGTAGTATTTAATAACGATGCTTTTGTCACGAAACTCGACCAAAATGGAAATGTTCTTTGGTCTACTTATTTTGGAGGAAGTAACGATGAATTTGGCACAGATATTGCTGTAGATATAGCAGGTGGAGTTTACGTTACAGGTAATACTAATTCTCTAGATTTCCTAACAGTTAATGCCTTCCAAACTACTTATGGTGGAGGTAGTTTTAACGGCGATGCTTTTGTGACAAAACTTTCTAGTTTAGGTAATAGCGTACAATATTCTACTTACCTTGGCGGTCGAGACGAAGATATTAGTAGAGGTATTGCCGTAGATAATAATGGCAATGCTTTTGTAACAGGAAGTACCGGTGGTTTTTCCCCATTTCCAGCAGAACCAATTCCTGGTTTTGCCGACTTTCCTACTACAGAAGATGCCTTTCAAACCGAAACTACTAATAATTTGAATCGCGATGCTTTTGTAACTAAATTATCCAGAAATGGCAAAACATTAGAATATTCTACTTTATTAGGTGGCATAGATTTTGATTCAGCAATTGATATTGAAGTTGATAATAATAGTAATGCTTATATAACAGGTTCAACTAGGTCTTTTGACTTCCCACTTGAGAACCCACTGCAAAATTTTTATGGGGGAGATAGCGATATTTTTATTACTAAATTAAATCCTGAAGGTAGCGACTTACTTTTCTCAACTTTTTATGGTCGTGGCGATGGTGATTCTGGTAGTGGTATTGCCATAGATTTAGCTGAAAATATTTATGTTTCTGGTACAACAGGAACTCGTATTCTTGAGGGAGATATTGCTACTTCTCCTGTGGGAGACTTTCCTGCTTTGAGTGGATTTCAAAATTTCTTTGGAGGCGGTAGTAGTGATGCTATTGTGATGAAAATTAATCGGAATGGTAGTTTGGGATATGCCAGTTTTTTAGGTGGAAATAATAGTGAATTTGCTAATGATATTGCTGTGGATAATTTGGGTAATGCTTATGTGACTGGTAGTACTGCTTCTGTGAATTTTCCGGTTATTAATGAGTTTCAAGAAGGGGTTGGTTTGGGATTACCAGATGATGCTTTTGTTAGTAAAGTTTCTAGTAGTGGATTGTTTTTAGATTTTTCTGCAACTATTGGTGGTGTGGGGAATGAATCTGGAAATGGTATTGTTATAGACCCTGCTCAGAATACTTATGTAGTTGGTTTTTCTGATTCTATAGATTTTCCGGTTATTGATGCTTTGAATAATTTTGGTTTAGAATCTAATGCTTTTGTGACTAAGATTATTTCAGATGTTACGCCACCTGAAATTTTCCAGAATTTTATTCAGTATTTGACGGAACAACAAATTAATCCAATAGAGATATATTTTGATGAGGAATTTTATTTAGAAAATAACGTTGATGTAGCCAGATTTGTGCAAAATGGTTTGTTTACAAATGGTTTAGACCACTTTATTAATCAAGGTCAATTTCAAGGACGCAACCCCAGTCTTTTATTTGATGAAACTACTTATTTAATTGAAAATCCAGGGGTGAGAGAAGCGGTAGCTAATAATGTATTTAAGAGTGGGTTCGATCATTTTATTAATGTTGGTTTTTTTGAAGGGCGTGATGAAAAAGCTACTGCATTTGATGAACGATTTTATCTAGCATCTAATCCTGTTGTAGCTTTAGCAGTAGAAAATGGTGTTTTTAACAGTGGATTTGAACATTTTATTCTGTTTGGTGAAGCTGAAGGGCGATCGGGAAATTAGTATCAAGTCAAAAGTCAAAAGTTAGAAGTTAGAAGTTAGAAGTCTAAATGTATACCAAAATTGTCTACAGTGCTCAAAAAAATGTATTTTTCAATACACTGTTCTCCTAAAAAAGTCGCTCCAAGACCTATGCACAACTTGTCTATTTTTGTCAATTTTTATGTTAAGAAAGATGTTTATAAAGCATAGCCTTTTAAGGGGATGAAAAGAATAAATTTCATTATTTCAATCCCGATGGTGAGCGCCAGAGGTACTGATAACTGATAACTGAAATGACATCCTCCTATACCAACGGACATGATATTAGAGGATTTTCGGCAATTCCTAATAAACAGCCAATCATTCCTTCGAGCAAAGAGTAAGTATTCAAGCAGAAATGATACCATATCTTAAATTAATATACTTCTCCAAAATTAACCTCAAACCTTTGCAATTCAATTGCTAAAACTTAGTTTCTGGAGATGCCTAATGTATTTTCCCATAAAATCTCAAAAAAATGATTGTAATTGCTTTAATTTGCTTGGTTTCAATAATACTAGGATTATATTTAGGTAAGAAGTTAGCAGATAGAGGAATAACAGCAGAAAATGCCTTAGTAAATCATCAAAGATTAACTTATATAATATTAATATTCCTAGCTACAGTTATCATCACATTTTTACTAAGTGCCAAAGCTAATCTAAAATTGTTTCCCCAAATTATTTTGTTATACATTGGAGAATATACTAATGATTTTGTCTTGGGTCTAGGATGGTTTAGCGTAGGTTTTTTACTAGGTCTGGAATTACCTATTCATAGCGATCGCCAACGTTAACGAACCAGTGAATGGCGGATATATTCAACACACAGTCGTACTCTTGCAAGTTGATGCAATAGCACAAATAGTAACTATTGGCAACCCACTCTATGGCCAACAGCTTAAGACTTTTGACCAGATGCAAGAATATTGGACAGGGAAAGTTGTGGTCTTAGGGCAAAGAGTTTTTGGAGTAAATCTAAAGATGATGTTCAGTAATTAACAATAGGAAATGCTGACAATAATTCAATTTTTTTTAGACTTTTAATCACGGTTGGGATAGTACTTTAGTCTAATGTTTCTAGGGCGATTTTCAAAGTAGTTACAATTGCCATAATAGTCGCAATTTCTCTTATAAAAATCATAATCGCGATCGTATCTGTCACGTCTTCGCCCATAATCATAATCGCGATCGTATCTGTCACGTCTTCGCCCATAATCATAATCTCGGTGGTATCTGTCGCGTCTTTTTCGTTCTCGATAATTTTCTAAAGTATTCCATCTGCGGTCAAGTCTGCGGTCTAGATCGTCGTGAGCTTCTTGAATAATTCTTTCTTTTTCTGCTTTGGGAAGACTTCGGTTATGAGGTTTATCCATCTCATGTTTAATCCTCCGGTCGATTCTTTCATGGAGTTCATGCCTTTTTCTTTGTCGGTACTCATCTTCCTTTTGACGCGCTCGAATGCGATATTTATCTTTGCGATCGGCTAATATAATTTGATTTTCGTCTAAGCTTTTTTGTTCAGTTTTGATGTTAGTAACATTATTGAAGGCCATTGCTGGATAGGTACAACTAAGGCCAAAATATAAGGAGATAATAGCGAGCAAAAATTTGTTATTCATATCGAAACAGTAAGCTAATTTGGTTATATCTCTACTTATAGCTCATAGATATCAAATCCGTTTAATATTATCAGGACTTACGAACGAGGCACGAAAAAGTAGCGTTTGAGATTGCTTTCCGTTCCGGACTGCTCCGCAAACCCTATGGGTCGTTTCGGACGGAAATACGTTATACTATGTAAGTCGTAATTATGTCTGGTTGAATACTTATATCAACTCAGGTAGTATCGGTATAGTTAATTTAGGAGTGAGTAGTCAGTAGGAATAGTAATTACTTAAAGAAAAAGCTAAATTTTTATCAGAGTTTATTTGATTTCTGACTTGAAGTTGCTTCTTATCTCTTTCTTTCAATAGTTTTTTTTCAGATATATACGCAGTCGAAGCAAAGGGAACGGACATTGCTAAATGTTGTTTGCCGATCATTTCCGCTGGAAAAATTCAGTGCATAGATTACTTCTGAGTTGCACGTTGCACTATATCTCAATGTATAAACAAAATAGTAAATAAATACATGACCACCACAGAGTCAAAAAAAACACCTAGTAGTCTCGGTACTTTCCTAACAATTTGGGGGGGGCAATTTGTATCTGCCATTGGTTCAGAAATGACAAATTTTGCGATCGCAATCTGGGCTTGGGAATTAACTGGTAAAGCAACACCTTTATCTTTAATCTTCTTATTTTCTCATCTACCCACATTAATCGCATCATCTTTTGCTGGAGTCTTAGTAGATCGGTGGAATCGTAAACAAATTATGATTGTTGGCGATATAATAGCAGGATTTTCCACAATTGCTATCCTATTACTATTTCTAAGCAATAACTTAGAAATCTGGCATATATACTTGACGAGAGTTATTAACGGATTATTTGGTTATTTGCAAAATCTGGCTTTTTCTGCTTCTATGTCTACGATTGTGCCAAAGAAGCATTATGCCAGAGGTTCGGCAATGATGTCAATTAAGTATGGCATCTCTTTGGTTTTAAGTCCTGCTTGTGCAGGGGTTCTTTACCCTTTAATTGGTTTGACAGGAATCCTTACTATTGATATTACGACTTTTATCATAGCTGTTAGTATTCTGTGGTTCTTACATATTCCTCAACCTAAGACTTCTGAAGTAGAAAACTCTCGTAGTAAAAATTGGCATTGGCAGGAGTTAATATTTGGCTTCCGTTATATCTTTCAGAGAAAGGGGCTGTTAGCTCTGATGATCTTTCTGCTAATTTCTAACTTTCTCGCCCAATCTTCGGGACCAGCACTTTTAGGTCCCATGTTTTTAGCCCGCAGTAATACTAACACAGTAGTGCTTGGCAGCATACAAATGGCTTTCGGAGTAGGTGCATCAGTAGGTGCTACAGTTCTAACTCTTTGGGGAGGTCCAAAGTTAAGGATTAATGGTCTCTTAGTTAGCACTGGACTGGGGGAATTAACCAAAATACTATTGGCATTAGGACGAAGTTCTTCAATGTGGATACCAGCAGCATTTTCAGCTGGCTTTTTTATTCCATTGCCTGGTAGCTTCAATCAAGCAATTTGGTTATCTAAAGTAGAGCCTTCAGTCCAAGGAAAAGTGTTTGCAGCCCGCTATCTGGCAACTCAAATAACTGTTCCATTAGGTATAGCAGTTAGTGGTGTGTTAGCTGACTACATATTTGAACCAGCAATGAAAACGGATGGTTACTTAGCTGGGATATTTGGTGGTGTGTTTGGTACTGGTGCAGGTGCAGGTATGGCGCTTCAAATAGCAATTATTAGTTGTTTTAGCATCATAATCACTATTTTGGGATATACTTTTCATCCACTACGAAATGTGGAAATTAATTTATCAGACCATGATGAATCCAGTAGAAAGTGAGATTAATTCCATAAATGGCAAAAAAAAATCCGTTTGAGGCAAAATTCTTATCTGAATGTAGTTATCATTAGAACTTAGTTTTTTGTCGAAAAACAATGTAAAAAAAGTAAGGAGAATAGAAATATGGTGGATATCCTATTAACAGACAGCCCTGATAGCCGTACTTTTTCACCTGGAGAATTGCTACCTGGTTTTAGTATCTTTGGTTTGAGAGGAGATGATATTCTCACTGGTTCAAGTAGTAATGAGGTCATGTTCTTAGGCAAAGGTAACGACCAAGCATTCCTAGAGGGAGGTGATGACGAAGTGAATGGTAATAATGAACAAGATTTCATTATTGGAGGTGCTGGGAACGACACATTGAGAGGGGGCAAAGATCGGGATCTGGTAGTTGGCGGTCCTGGAGATGACCTATTACTTGGTGACAGAGGTGCAGATGGGCTTATAGGGAATGAAGGTGCTGATACATTTGGATTATTCGCCGATGATACAGGTGACGGACCAGACCTACTTCTAGATTTTGATGCTGCAGAGGGGGATAGGTTAGCACTTTTAGGTGGTTTAAGACCAGATGAGATAGTTATACAGGAGATACCTACTCCAAACAGAGATGTTTTCTTTGCAGTATTTCCTCCAGGACTCTCTCTACAAGAAATACTACAGAATACACAAATCCCTCAAGACTTATTTAATGTAGCCCCACCAGAAGTAGCAAATTTTGAGCTGTTGACACCAAGTGGACAAGCTATAGCTCAAGTATTCCTGACAACGGAAGCAGATATTAGGAGTAGTTTAATTGAATTCTAAGATAGGAAAATACTCGACTCTAGTCTCAATTAAAGATTAAAAATAGCCGGAATTTTACAGTTACTTTAGTCATGGCAAAATCTTAGAAAAGACTTAAATTGATATCTAGTGATAAGGGTGCTTTTCTGGTAAATTCAAGGAATTTTATGTAGTTTTACGAAAAAAATGGATTTAATTAAATCAAAAGTGAAGGATGAATCAAGATTAAAGGAAATTGGATTAGGTTTAGCTTTATCATTCCTAGTAGCAACACCAGCACAGTCAAAGGTACTTCCCCTTTCAAATCAGTTAATTCTATTAGAGAACCAAGCTAACAATCTATATAATTCTATTAATAATTCAGAGCAGGGAATCTACATTAATAATGTGGATAACATTTCAATACTACTGGATAATCTACCTCAAAAAGGAGGTTATCAAAAATTCCCGCTTTTGACAAATCAGATATCACCCTTAACACCCATATTAGAACAAAAATTATTAACAAAAAAACATCAGAAAAAATTTACTGGAAGATTTATCAATATATCTGTAAGTAGTACAGACAATAAAATCCCTCAAATCAATACATTAAAATTATCAGAGTTAATAACTTATATACAGAATGAAAATCCTCTGGAATTACCTACAAGTGGAAACTCTTTAACATTATTGCCTCCCATATCAGAAAAACGAACATTAATTAGTAGGCACGAACTGCTGAAAAAAAAGCTAGAAGTTGAGCTAATTAAATCCAATACTAGGGAAAATCTACACAAGGAACAAGAAAAAATTCCTATAACTCTGGCAAATAAAAATATCAACAAAAAACCGGGAAAAAGTCAGAAAAGTTTTCAAGAATTAGAAGAAATTACACCTGGATTAGTTTCACAAAATCAAACAGAAAAAATCTCTGAAAATTTTAATTTATCAACCCTTAAAACATCCTCTAATACTAGAGAAGAAAATGTAGCAAAACCGGATAATCAAATTGAACAAAAGCTAAACCAACAATCCTCAAAAATATTTCGCACTAATGAAATTCAACAGCCTCTAACTATCGCATCAGCACTATACCAACCAGATATAGTTATTACTAACTTTTCAGAAAATATCAGAATAGCTCAACAAATAATCCAAGTAACGAATATTGAAGTTAACACCACAGAAGAAGGTATAGAGATTGTATTAGAAACCCTCAATGGAGAAAAATTACAACTCAGGAGTTCTGTAGATGGAAATACTCTAATTGCTAATATTCCCAATGCTGTACTAGCTCTTCCAGATACAGAAGAATTTTCAGCTAAAAATCCCATCAAAGGTATTACTAATATTACAGCCAGAACAATAGATGGTAATAGTATTAGAGTTAGTATAGAAGGAGAAACAGACTTACCAACAGCAGCCATAGTTTCTGCAGATGAAGGGCTAACTCTAAGTGTAAATCCTGTCACTGATGAAATAGAAGTAGTAATTAGTGCTACTCGTACTGGTAGAAAACAAGAAGATATACCCCGTAGTACAACAGTCATCAATCGCGAACAGATAGAAAGTCAAGGGGCAGTTAGCACTACCAATAGCTTGACAGATGTACTCGGTAGGCTAATTCCTGGTTATGGGCCTCCTAATCAAGTTGAACGAGGGGCTCGCGCTCAAAATATGAGGGGTCGTCCCGCATTAATTTTAATTGATGGAGTTGTTCAAAATTCAAATTTGAGCGGCTCGCGAGTTAATATTATAGATCCGTCAGCCATTGAACGTATCGAAGTAATTCGCGGGCCATCTTCTATCTATGGAACTGGAGGAAGTGGGGGAATTATTAATATTATCACTCGCGAACCTACAGAATTTAAACTTCAACAACAAACACGAGTAGGTATAAATGATTCTATAGGTGATGAAGCATTTCCGGGAAATGGAATAGGTTACAACTCTAGCTATAGTTTTTCCGGAAATCAGGGAATATTTGACTGGCGGTTACAGACATCATTAAATCAGAATAATAGATTGTACGATGCTGACGGGGATGTAATTCCATCAAATGTTTTAGATGGAGCGAGGAGCTTAAATTTTCTGACAAAACTGGGGATAGATATTGGTGAAGATGAAAAGCTGGCATTTAGTTATAATGTTTATAATGACCGGATATTTTCAGAAAATATTTCAGATCCTGCCGTTGTATCAATTCCTGGTATCCAAAAGGCAAGAGAATTAAGATTGGGTAAACTTGATTATGAAGAAATACCAGAAACGACAAATCATAATGTTAGTGCAACTTATAACGATGATAGTATTTTTTGGGGTTCTCAGCTTTATACTCAATTCTTTTTTCAACAAACAGATTCTACAAGTAAAGTGGGTGATAACAGAGAACTTATATCACTCATATTAGGAGGTATAGAAGTAGGCGCTGATGCTCCTCTAGTTACCCAAGGTAGGCAAATTGAGAGCAAAGTGGGCACTAGATTTCAAATTAATACACCAATTGCTAATAATTCTGCAACTGTAAGGTGGGGTTTTGACTATACAAATGAAAGAAATGACAACAGGGAATTGTTTGCCGATCCAGTAGCGTTTGATCAAGAGCGAGAAGTAAATATCACAGAGAGTATCAGAACTTCTCCTAGCTTTGTGTTAAATAGCTTAGGAATTTTTGCTGAAGGAAATTGGGATGTCAATGAGAAATTAATACTCAGCGGAGGTGCCCGTTATGAAAAAATCTATGCCAATGTTACCGGATGGCAAGCAAGTCCATTTGAGAATTTCGTTGACGTTTTGGCAGGAAATCCTTTGGATGAATTTGAAGGAGGTTCAAGTGATGCTTCAGATGTAGCATTTAATTTTGGTGTTCTCTATAAGGCTTCATCAGCAATTAGTTTATTTGCTAACTTTTCTCAAGGCTTTAGTATTCCTAGCTTGAGTTTTCTGGGGAATAGTGACCCGGGAAACGTCGATCAGGGAATTGATGAAATATTGGAACCGGAAAAGGTAGATAATTATGAAATAGGGGTGCGTGGCACTTGGAACTCAGTACAGTTTACTGTGGCAGGTTATTATAACCATGCTGATAAAGGACAAAATTTATTTCTGGAACCTGGTGTACTTACTACACAGTTTGTGAGGACTCCTCAACGAAACTATGGAGTAGAAGCTACTCTTGATTGGCAACCAGCTAATACCTGGAGTCTTGGTGGCACATTGACTTGGATGGAAGGTGAGGGTGATTTTGCTGGTACAGAGCGTAGTTGGCAACCTTTGAGTACCTTGGAAGCACAACCGATGAAGTTAACATTTTATTTAGAAAATCAAACTTTGCGTAGTTGGAAAAATCGCTTACAACTATTATATGTAACTAATCGCGATCGCGCTTTTGATGATGGAGTAGATCAAGTTAGGATTGCAGGTTATGCCACAGTAGATTTTATTAGCGTTCTTGATACTGGTTTGGGCAGATTAGAGGTAGGTATTGAGAACTTGTTAAACCGTCAATATTTTCCTGTTGTTGCTCAACTCCGTTCTACAGACGTTCAAGAACAAAGGCATCTTGCAGCTCCCGGAAGAGCTCTTAGTATTCGTTATTTTCTGGATTTTTAGTAGTCGGTAGTCAGTAGTCAGTAGTCAGTAGTTAATAGTCAGTAGTTAATAGTCAGTAGTTAATAGTCAGTAGTTAATAGTCAGTAGTTAATAGGTATGAAGCACAGACATAACAAATTAAATATTCCCAGTGCGGGCATCTTGCCCGCGATAGCTTATCTCACCAAAGTGAAATCTGCTGTAAGTATATTTCGCTTTACTATAAGTTTTTTAATGCTTGTAACTTTAATCAGTTGTGCTTCCCCAACTACAAATTCTAGTTCTACATCGTCTGAACAGCAAAGTCCTGAAACAGTGACAGAGGAAGCCATAACTGTAACTGACTCTACCAATACTGAGATTGTTTTAGACAAAATTCCAGAGCGTATTTTGTGCCTCGATCCTGTCTGCCTAGATATTTTAGCTGAACTAGGAATAGAACCAGCGGGGATTTTACAAACTATGGCTGATTGGGTTCAAGAACCTCATATGTTTGGAGAGCAGGGTAAAAAATTTTCCCAAATTGCTAGTATAGGTGAGCTAGAGTCAAATTTAGAGCAAATTGTCCAACTCAAACCTGATTTAATCATTGGCCTTCCTATACACAAGAAAACAAGGGAAGCACTCAAAGGAGTTATTCCTTTTTATATGCTAGCGATGCCCGAAACTTATTCAGAGGCGATCGCTAACCTGAAAACTGTTGGACAACTTACAGGGAAGAATGTTGAAGCTGAAGCAGCAGCAAAAAAATTTCTGGATAAGTTAGCAACTTACAAAGCTAAATCACCCCAAAATCAAACCTTTCTGTTGATACATAGTCCAGCAGGAAATTTAGCCATATTTACAGACAAAGCTCTCAACTGTCGGTTCCTGAATCAAGTTGCTAATTGTTTGTCACCTGAGTACAATAGCAATTTAGTTGAAATACATGGTGGTGTTTCTTTTTCCCTAGAAAGACTTACAAAATTGGAACCGGACGTGATTTTTATCTCCTCTTATGATGTTGATAATTATGGAGAATTTGCAAATTATTCAGATAGTCCTTTGTGGCAAGAGTTAACAGCAGTGAAAAATGGGCGGGTTTATGGTGCTAACCCAGCGAAAATTATGGGTTTGGGAACTCGTGGTTTAGGTCTGTTGTTAGATCAAACTATGCCTAAGATTTATCCAGATGTGTTTTCGGAATAGCAATACTAAAGTGTATAGGGTAGGAACATAGTTCAATAATTAACAATTAATAATTTTTTTAGGGAACAGGGAAAAGGTAGAAATTTCAGTTTTAGGATTGGTATCCAATTTGGTTGAATAATTGTCCGAAGCAACGATAGGAAGCAATCTCGCACAACCGGATTTTATTATAACTAGGCAAAAAAAATCCGTTTGGGGCAAAATTATGCTCTGAAATCTGTTGATTATTGAGAATAATTTTTATTTCTTGTTAAGAAGCAGTGTCAAAAAAGGGCGTTGCTGAGGGGCGGGATGAATCTAGAGGGAACGGGCAAATCCCAAAACTTAAGATAGTGAATTAATAGTCGGATGGAATGTTTAAGCATCTCTATTGACTTGGAATCACACAAGGTCTTGCGANGTCTCCTGTCTCCTTCTTCAATGCCTTTTTTCAGTGATTAAATTCACTGGAGATAGAGCGGTATTATCCTGTTTGATTAGCGTAATTATTACGCTAACTGTTAGTTACTTTTTGTCCAAAGTCCAATCGAATATCTTTACTCACTAATAACTTTGATTCAGGTATAATAATAATATCTCAATAAAATATTAAATATATATACCTATGGATACTGCAAAAATTAGCACCGAATCAGTAAAGTTACTATCTATTATTACTGGCAATAAACTAAGCAAAAGAGATATTAATCCACCAGTATTGTTTCTGGCAAATTTAGTCATCATATTGATAGGTGTTATTTATGCAGATGGGAAAGTAGCAGAGGAAGAAAGAGCAAGATTAAAAATTACCCTCCATAAATTTATCCCGCCGAAAGGAAATATCTTGGAATTAACTAAGTTAATGATTAAAGGAGTATCAAAGCAACATCTTTACAAAAAAATTGAGGCGATTTTGACATTAACTTATCCTCTGTCTCCTCCAGAAAAATTGTTATTAATTTGCTTTGGTTATGAGATGTCTGCTGCTGATGGAAATATTGATGTACGAGAAAAAAAATATTTGGAAATTATTAGTCGTAAGTTAGGCATTAAAACCAAACATTTGCAGGTATTAGAAGCAGGATTTACTCATCAAGAAAATTTCGCCCATAAGGCAATGGAGGAAGTGGCATATTTACTCAATCCAGCACGTTTCCATCAGTTAGATAATATTTTTGTCAAAGCTGCTAGTGAAATGCTAAATTCACTCTTACCCAACTACAATCAAAATCAAAACAAAAAAAATCAGCCTCAACAAACTGTTGTTTATCAAAGATTAAAAGAGTTTCAAAAATATAAACAACAATTGCATAATCTTTGCTCCGAAATTTATCAAATAGTTACAGTATCAACTGAGAGAGATTTACTGCCCAATACTTTAATATCTGAAGTAAATAAAATATTAAAAAAATTACAATCCCAAAAATTCCGAGTTGCAGTGGTTGGAGAATTTAGTCAAGGTAAATCAACCTTATTAAATGCTTTGTTAGGAGAAGAAATTCAACCAGTCAGAGAAATTCCTTGCAGTGGCACAGTTACAGTTTTAAAATATGGCGAACAAAAGCGGGTAATTTGTCGTGATAAAAATGGTAATGAGATAGAAATTTCTTTAGCAGAATATCAGGAAAAATCTACTATTTCAGAATCAGCAGCTTTAGGAGATATGAGTCAAGAATTAGCACACTCAGAGATAGAATCAATATTTTTTGAACATCCAGATTTAGAGTTATGTAAAAGTGGGGTAGAAATTATTGATTCTCCTGGTTTAAATGAAAATCCTAACCGTACAGCTATTACTCAAAAACTATTAGAAGATACTGATGCAGTGATTTTCTTAACTAATGCTTCTCGACCATTAACTCAAGGGGAACAAGAGTTAATTCAAAGTATAAAGTTGCAGTTAAATGGGAATCAAATTAATTTACCTGCAGATAATTTATTTGTGTTGGTGAATTTTCTAGATTTGGTCAGGAGTGAAAAAAGCCGTCAGCAAATTAGGCAACGATTAGAAAATTTTGTATTTGGTGAAAAACCGATTATTTCTACTGATATTCATTTACATTTTATTTCTGCTCAAGCTGCTTTAGATGCAATTTTAGAGAGTGAAGAAAATGAATATTTAACCTCTTTTAATAATTTTACAAAGTCCATAGAAAAGTTTCTGACTATTGAGCGAGGTGTTGTGGAATTTCAGCAGTTTGTAACTAAGATGAATAGTTTAATTTCTGAGTCAATAAAAGGATTAGAACAAGCAGAAAAAATTTTAGATGGTCAGGTGTATTTGCCGGAAGAGGCAAAACAGAAAATATTGGAAAAAATAGGGGAAGCTAGTGAAGGGGATGTGAAAATTTTATCAACTACTGAAAAACTGAAAGATAAGAGTATTAAAAAAGTGGCTGAAGCATGGGTTCAATGGACAGAAGGATTGAGCGATCACTTATCTGAAAAAATTAATGAATGGGATTCAGAACATTCACCTCTTTGGGATAAGGAAAAAGTTATCAAAGATTATGCTGAAGGATTTACAAGTTCTCTTTCTACAGAATTAGAAAATTGGGGTAATACAGAAGTCAAGAAAATTGTGGTGAATAATTTACAGATTTTAAGTAAAGAAGTTTGTCAAAACTTAGAGGTTGTTAGAATGAATTTACAAGAGGTTGATGAGCAAATAAATTCTAATTTGAATGAGCAATTTAATTTGGCAATTAAAAATATTAAAGTAGATGGATTAGATATAAATTCTGTAATTAAGTTAGAAGAGTATGATGATAATGGAGGTGCTTTATGGGAAGGATTACAATTAGGTAGTCTCACGGCAGGTGCATTATTTATGTTTACAGGATTGGGAATTTTGCCTATTATTATAGCTGGGGGAGCAGTGGCTTTGATTAGCTCATTTTTTGGTATTGGTGGTGATGAAGAAAAAGCAGATATGAAAATTAAACAACAAGTTTATAATGTGGGTTTTCAAAAGTTTCAGGAGTCTTCTGAAGAAATACTTGATAAGGTTTGTGACAATATTGCTGAAGTTTTCTATACTCAGTTTAAATCTGTAAGTACGGTAATTGAACAGGCAATCTTGCTTTACGAAAATATCCTGGAACAACAAGATAAAGCTCACAAAGAAACTCAGTCACAACTACAAGTTGAAAAAGTATTTATATCCACTAAACAACAGCAACTTAAACAAATACAAAGCCGACTTGAAATAATCTTAACTCAAATTAGTGGGAGTAAATAAACTGCTATTGACTGAAATGAAAAGTCCTCAATAATTTATTTACTAGAAAAGGCGATCGCTCAAATTATTCAGCGGGGGAGTAGAGGAGAATTCAACAATTAATAATTAATAATTACCTCTCCTTAAAAAGAAGAGGATTGACGCTGAAGGAATTTTTTTTCTTTTTTCTCCTTTAAAGGAGAGGCTTTTAATCTTAATTATTCGGTAAATACAAGAGTAATTAACAATAACTGGTTAATAATTACTAAAAGTTTATTCAGTATATAGCGTTTTTCAAATTAGTGAGATACAGTTGTTTTTCTTTTTTTCTATCCCCTGTTTCTCGAATTACTACTCCCTACTCCCTACTCCCTACTCTCTAAAACAAACGAATTTTGTACCTCACCAATATGAGAATTGCTATATGTTAATTAATTAATAATTGAAGTGTTACTTAAGTATAGTATTTTTTATTTCAAATTGGTATAAAAGGGGGTAGGGAATAGTAAGTAGAAGAATATCCGCGCCCTATTTGCGTAGTGCTATATTTATTCAAATTGTATAATTCAGAGGAATAAAATCAAATGAGTCGCAAGAAACCTTTTTCTCCAGAAGAGTTTAAACTGCTATATTCTCAAGTTCCTAGATTAGTTGTAGAAGTAGTTGTGAAAACTGATTTAGGTGTGGCATTAACTCTTAGAAAAGATGCTGCATGGAATAATCTGTGGCATATTCCTGGAGGTACGGTTTTTTATCAAGAATATATTGAAGATGCTATTCAAAGAATTGCCGTAGAAGAGTTGAGTATTACAGTTACAAAACAACAGTTATTAGGATATTTAGAATATCCGAGTGAAGAAAAACAACGTGGTTTTGGTTGGTCTGTAGGATTAGTATTTTTATGTACTCCTAATTCTCCGCTCCCGACCGAAAATCAAGAAGGAGAAAAAATTCAAATTTTCGATTATGTTCCTGAAAATATTGTTGAAGAACACAAAAAAATTTTGACTCAAGTTTTATCGACTTAAGAGGAAACAGAAAACCAGAAATTTATATTCTTAAAAATTAGAAATTAACTACACTGTGTTACAGGTTGAGAGTATTAGATAGGGAAAAAGATTACCAAATAATGAATAATTAGGATTTGCTGAAAAAGTATTATGATTGAGGTTAGGAGTCAGGATAAATAGGAATTATAGAGTAGGTAGTAGTAAGAATTGTCCCTATATTTTTCTGCCCAACTCTTGCACAAAATGCTAACTTTTTGAGCTTGATCAACCGAAAAGCTGGCACTTTTTTTCAGCCTAAAACAGTTAAAAACTTTATCTATCAATCCTTTGATATTTAATCAGCAAGTCCTAATTATTTATTAAAGTTTAAATTCAGATTCCCCACGTCAATTTGTTACATAAAAAGTTTGCTGAAAAAGTCTTTTAGTAGGCGTAGGAGACAACCCACCCCTAACCCCTCCCAGGAGGGGAGAAATGGGAATGATCCAGGAGGTAGGATTCAACAATTAAGAATTAATAATTAATAATTACTTCTCCTTGAAAGCGGATAGGATTGACTCAAAGGAAAATTTTTTTCTCCTTTAAAGATAATAAAGCTGATACCTGATAGCTGACTGCTGTTTGTGCAGCATTCCGCAGGAAATGCTTACAACTGTATTGACTTATAAATAGGGAGTATCGGAAATATTTATCGTTGATAAGAGGCTTCAAACCCAAATTTTTCGGTGAATATGGGGGCAATTTTCTACCTTTTTCCCCTATTCTATTTCTCGAACTCCTAACTCTTGACTCCTTTGCCAAAAACCCTTACCTTTGCAAAGATATCTAAGGGTTCTTTCATTAATGGATAATTGATAATTGATAATTACCTCTCCCTTTTAGGGAGAGGATTGACCAATAAGGAAAGAATTTATTTTTTCCCTTTGAAAGGGGAGACTTTCAACCTGAATTATTTAATTATTTAATTATTTAATTATTAATTATTCGGTCATACCAGAATACGCGATAAATTTTGGCTACAAATAATAGAAAATTGTGATGATAGTTTCTCTATATTATTGCTCTTTTCTTACTTCATTCTACTTCTTCCTTACTCCTTATCAAAAAACTAAATATTACAAAAATTTCAACTTAGATAATTAACCTTTTCTTGACTACCTTCTACTATAGCAATCAGGAATCAGTTGTGAGAATTGAGTTATTCCTTAAAAATATAGAATATAGCAATTATGATATTCATATGATACGTTTTTTTCTTCTTATATGTTGCCTGTTCCCTGTTGCCTGTTCCCTAAAAGTTTCCAATATCTCACAACTCAAATCATATTGCTATATAAACTTACTGTCGCGATCGCAACTGCTTTACTATTACCATCTACTTTTATTATCCAAAATCTAAAAATAGTAAATTCTTGATTTTATATTACACTGAGTAATATGTATGTAATATAATTGATATAGCACTACGCAAATAGGTTAGGAAATTTATAAATACTCAAAGTTAGTCAGGGATTACTTCTAACTTTTGTAGGGGCAAATGGCCATTCGCCCCTGCTGACTTCTGACTTGCGTAGCGCCATAGCTGTGCCTCTAAAATATTTGATAGTAGAATTATGGCAACTTTTCGGGACATCATTAAATACTACCAGGCATATCTACCACTTTCCATCTTAGGTATCGGAGCATCTAGCACTCTCGAACTAATTGATTTAATAGTTCCTTATGCCATCGGTCAGACTTTGAACATACTTTCAGACCGCTCTACAGACTGGCCAATGGAAAACTTGATTGGAGCAGTCTCCAATGTAACTGGACTACCAACTAATCAACTATTATCCCTATCAGTGACATTAGGACTAATATTTTTAGTCAGCATCACCAAAGGTCCAACTATGGCTTGGTTAGGACACTGGTATCACTGGGTAGTTCCTCTAAAAGCACGTCGAGACCATTTCCAAAACGCCGTCAAAAAAATCCTCACCCTACCTATAGAATTTTATGATGAAAATAACCCAGGACGGATAGCTAACCGTATTTCTAAAGGAGTCTTAAACCACACTTGGACTTATCCTGAAATTGCTGGTGTATTAATACCCAAATTAGTGCGTGTAGTTGGAATTTTTATCGTCATCTGTTTAATAGAATGGCAGATTGCTATTCTATTCTTAATTTCTTTTATCTTTATCCTCAGCTTTACTATCAAAACTCTTCAAAATCTTGCCAAAACAGAAGTAACTTTTGATAAGTATGAAGAAAACACAGAAAGTCGCAACTCAGAAATTATTACCAATATTAAAACAGTCAAAGCATTTGCCACAGAAACTCAAGAACTGCGCAAACAAACTACCCGAATTAACCGCGCTCTCAAATTTATTATCTATCGAATTCATCGAGGCTATGTTTGGCTATCTATGTATCAGACAACAGTTGTTCAATTTTGCCTTTTCTTCATTCTAGGTTTAACATTATCAGCAACATTGTCTGGCGAAATTTCTCTAGGATATTTCGTGACTGTATATACACTAGCAAGTATGGCTTATGCAGAGATAACTCCTATTAGTCAGCTAACTGAAGAATTTGTCCGTCGCTATGCTTCAATGATTCGTTTCCATGAATTTATGAAGTTACCTATAGGTTCTGATGCTGCTAATTTATCAGGAAAAATAACCAGCTACTCACAGATTAATGCCTATAAATTTACA
This sequence comes from Okeania sp. SIO1H4, assembly GCF_010672695.1. Lineage (NCBI taxonomy): Bacteria > Bacillati > Cyanobacteriota > Cyanophyceae > Oscillatoriales > Microcoleaceae > Okeania > Okeania sp. SIO1H4. The sequence continues at coordinate 729,041 of NZ_JAAHGB010000006.1, read as the reverse complement.
GGAAAAGTTGAGTTATCTAATTTAAGTTTTAGTTACAACCCAAACCAACTTGTTTTACAGGATATAAATCTCTTAATTACACCTTGCCAAACAGTAGCTTTAATTGGAAAATCTGGCTCAGGAAAATCTACTTTAGTCAAATTAATATTCAGATATTTTCAAGCAAATAAAGGCAAAATTTTAATTGATGGAGAAGATATTAATACTCTGGATATTACAGGTTATCGACGTAGATTAGCAATTGTTCATCAAGAAGTAGATATATTCAATGGCACTCTATTAAGTAACTTGACTTACGGTAATCCTCAAGCAACTTTTGCCCAAGTTAAAGATGCTTGTAAAATTGCTAAAGCTGATGAATTTATTGAACAAATGCCTCAAGGTTACTATACAGTTGTTGGTGAAAGAGGAATGCGATTATCTGGTGGTCAACGACAACGTATAGGAATTGCTAGGGCATTATTAGTAGACCCAGATGTGCTAATTTTTGATGAGGCAACTTCCAGTTTGGACTATGAAAGTGAGCGATCGATTCAGTTAGCAATGCGTAATATTTTTGGTACTCGCACTACAATTATTATTGCCCATAGATTAAGTACAGTTAGGGAGGCGGATAAAATCGTAGTTCTTGACCAAGGTAAAATTGTCGAAGTTGGTAGTCACGAAGAATTATTAGCTCAAAAAGGTATTTATAGACGACTACATTCATTGCAAGAGACTGGAGAATTAATAGCTTAAGTTTGGCAGGAGGAAACAAGAAAAAAAGTGTCTACTTTCGTAGCATGATCTAGTACACTGACACATCTAAAATGGTGCAATAAATATAGGTTGGGTTGCGGGACGTTAGCGGAAGCAAGCTACAACCCAACCTACATTTTTAGGCATGTCGGTCCACTAGGAAAAGTTAGTCCAAAAAAGAGAATAACTTCAATCTCCTAAAAATGACTAATACCCTTGATATTTAAGTATTTATGCCTTTTTTAGATCAAACCGTCTGCCTGTATATATTTGAGTCTATTCCATCGCTCTGTTTTGTCTAAGTCCCACTAATATCAATTTTATAAATGTTTGCTACAAATGACTGAGCTTTTTACCCGGAGTTAGGACTCAGAATCGGGAGTCATAATAAATGGCTTTAATACCATTTTTAAGTCTAAAATCCTCTTTTTTGTCAAAGGCACATCTGCTACAAAGTATGCACTATCACACTTATTATTTGTAACATTATTTTTTTGAATTGGTACAACTACTATTTCTCCCTGTTGCCTGTTGCCTGTTCCCTCTTTTCTAGAGATGTCTAATAAAATTTTTTCCAAAAACTATTGCAATTAATTTTTTTTGTGTTAGTATATATAAATGTGAGTCGTAAGGGTCGATGCCCGAGTGGTTAATGGGGGCGGACTGTAAATCCGCTGGCTATGCCTACGCTGGTTCAAATCCAGCTCGGCCCACTCACAAATAGGAAGGATTGAAAGAAAGACGCCCGTGTGGCTCAGTGGTAGAGCACACCCTTGGTAAGGGTGAGGTCACGAGTTCAATCCTCGTCACGGGCTTATAAAATAATTAATAGTATTCCTAAACGTATAATATAATATCATAATAAATAAGTTTTGCTTTTTTCAATTATATATAGTCATGGTTAGAGCCAGATGAAAAAAGCCTAAAGCATCAGATGGTTATGTAATTAAAGCTTTAGTATTTTAAGTAGAGTTATACATATTTAGCTATCATTCTCAAATAGCTTCAATGGTATGGCACAATCAATAAACTAAGTATTTTTTGGGGAAGGTGGTATGACACCTACAAAACTTTCAGATTCAGAAAAATTAGAAATTGTTGAGCTGTATCAAACTACAGAAGATAATACTATTACTCTAGCAGACCGTTACGGAGTAAGTAGTTCTACTATTAGACGTATACTGCAAAGTAACATACCAGAAGATGAATATAAAGAGCTAGTTCACCAGAAGCAAAAACGTCCATCTCGTTCCCAAAAAAATAATATTGACCAGGATACAGCAGATGATCTGGATGAGTTAAAAGTCAAGGAAGACTTAGATGGAGAAGTATTAGATGATGGGGAAGATGAATTAGGTGAAGTAGTCAAAAAAAGACGACGACGGTCTTCTTCATCTAATAATTCAGAGATAGATCGGCAAACAGAAGCTCCTAAATTATCTTTAACTTCTCAAGAAAAGCAAAAATCAAGCGATCGCCTTGATAATAATTACGATCTGCCAAAAGAAGAAATAGAAGAGATTTTAGCAGCAGATTTACTAGAGCAAACCCAAAATTTAGATGATTTTGAGGATGATGATTTAGAAGATTTTGCTCAAGAATTTGACGATGAAGATAAGCTTGACGAAGAAGAGGATGTAGAAACCCCTTATAACTTATCTATTCAGAATTCTAGTTATTCTGAAATTAGAGTATATCCTCTCACAGAATCTGTTCTGCCAAAAATTTGTTATCTAGTAGTAGATAAATTTACAGAGTTAGTTACTAAACCTTTGATGGCCTTTTGCGAGCTAGGACAAATACCTATAGAAGATTCTCAAGAGAGGACTTTACCAGTTTTTGACAATCACCGAGTAGCTCATAGATTTTCTACCCGCAACCAAAGAGTGCTAAAAGTGCCTGATGGTAGAATGTTGCAAAAAACTTCAGTATATTTACAAGCAAAAGGAATTACTCGACTACTGATTGATGGTCAAGTATACAAGTTATAGTAACTACTGAGGTCAGGAAATTCTTGACTAAATTCTTTAAATTAAAATCTAAGAATAAGAATAGGCACAATTTATTTTCCAGAATCAAATCAAAAATCTTCTTGATGCTCTTTCATCTGTCCAATACCAATCAGAGGTGGTAGGAGAATAGAACTAACGATAACTCCTATACTCACGCTAAATGCCAAAATTACTCCGATAGGTATCTCGATAGACCGGAAAACAATAAATTTCAAAGATATTGGGGCAGAATTCTGGACTGAGAAGATTGCAATACCACTCACCCACAATGCCAGAATTATACTACTGAGAATTGGCGAAATGAATTTTTGCATTAAAAAATCAGCTTAGGAAACGGAATATAACTAATTATCACCTTACCATGAATTACAACATTGAAGAAGGAAGAATGAAGAAGGAAGAAGGAAAGACTGTAGTCCTGCTCGCGTAATGTTAGATGGGGATTAACAACGGTCCTTTATGGGAGTATCTTGCTCCCACTACTGTTGTCCTTAACCAAAAAAATTACAATAGACCACTATTACAATGCACTACCACCGAAAAAACTAAAGGACTGGAAAGGTGGATGGAGATACTAATACAATTTCTGAATAGTAATGCTATGTTTAATTACCATCTCCCCATTAAAAAGATACATAGCAAACTGTTTGAGATTTGGTCTAAAATGTCGCTGCTTGATCGAACCCCAAAAAACTTGTAGATACCGCAGTTGACTTACGTGGGTATTAAATCCATAAGAGAAAAGATAAAGGAAACTAATGGTAACTAAATAGTATAAAAAATTTGCCAGATTAAGTGTAATAATATTACTCATCTAAATTATATTTAATTCATTGATGTACCGTAGTCTAAAATTAAATCAATTCATCTAAACTTTAAAATCTATAAATGCTAGTTCCTCTAACTCGTAAAACATTTGAGCAACTAATTCCAACTGTAGCTACGAGCGACCAATATAAATATTATTGGGGAAAATTCTCTGATGTGTTGAAACGAGCTTTAATTTCTGCTGTTGCAGTTTTGACCATTGTTTTAATTAACGTATTTGCTCATAACGATGGAGACCCTTTATTTTTACTAATTGGTATCACAGCAGGTCTTTATTGGTTTTGGGGACCTGTTTTATTAGCTAGTCTTCGCAATATGGAATGTAGACGATACCCATACAGTGGTCTATGGCAAGGACGAGTTTTAGATGTATATATTACAGAAGAAGTTGTTGGTGAAGAAGAAACAGTTAATAAGAAAGGGGAACTAATGATCGTAGAAAATTTAGAGCAACGAATCAATTTAGAAGTAGGTGATAAAACAGGATTTGTAACTGAAATTCAGGCTCCACTGCGTCGCCATCATCAAGGGGTTTCTAGAGGTCAGGTAGCTGTAATGTTAGTAATGTCTTATCAAGAAGATTTAGGAAAAATTGTGAAAAGTTCAGATGTTTATCTTCCTACTGTAAATCTCTGGGTTAGTGATTATCCATATCTTAGAAGAGATGCTTTTATTGAAGCAATTAATCAGGTACGCTCATCTCGTAGAAAAAGTAAGCAAGGTCAATCAAGTGATATGAGGTTTAGTTAAAATTCTACAATTTAGACTATAAACATATTTAACTTGATATTCTTATAGCTGATTAAAATTAGGTTATTTTCCTAACAAAACTTCGATCTGGCTTATTTATAAATAGTACAATTTCACGAAATATTCAATAAATAAATATTACTTAGTTTATACAGTAAAAATTTATAATTTGGCCTTAATGTTTTTGTCAATACATATTTCTAGAATCATAAAATTTATCTGATAGTCGGTATTATAAAGGTTATTCAACCATTAATAATTAACAATTACCTCTTCTTTTCAAGGAGAAGATTGACGTGGTAGGAAAAATTTTTTCTTGTTTCTCCTTTAAAGGGGAGGCTTTAAACCTTAATTATTCGGTAATTTATGATCTATATTTTTATTTTTAATCCCACATTCCACACTTCAATTTGTAACATGAAAATTAGTATAAAATCCGTAGCTTGCTTAGGTATTTATACTATATAAATTATCTTCATTTACCTTAATCGGAAGTCAAATTCTCAGTTAAATATTAAGCGCATAAATACTTACTGAATCCTTAACTCCTATTGACCACTATAATTTTCTTCTTACTTGTTATTTCTGATTTTTGACTTTTGACTTTTGACTTTTGGCTTTTGACTTGTTATAATAATTTATAATCAAATTCAGTAGTTCACTTACCTTGACCTTGTTGACCATAAGCTTGCCAAGCTAAGTCCACTAAACCATTAATAACAGCCACTGCTACCACAGCACTACCCTTACGACCATCAATTCTAATATGAGGAATCATCGAATCGTATAAACGTGACTTAGCTACATCCACCCCCACAAAACCAGAAGGAGTACCAATAACCAAAGCAGGTCTAATTTCCTCAGCTTCAATTAAGTCAACAATTGCACAGAGGGCAGTTTGAGCTTCACCTATAACGAAAATGCCCTCTGGATAACGTCGAGCTAAAGTTTCAATTCCCCAAGCTGCCGTAGTTTTTTCCTTCTGGGGTCTAGTTATAGCATCAATTGAACAATAAACAGGATTAACAAAGGTACTTTGAATTACTGGTGTAATACCCACCTGAACCATTGGCACATCTACGACAATAGTTGTACGAGCGGCTAAAGCAGCAGCTCCAGACTGTAAAGCATGGTCAGAGAAACTAATTAGAGACTTATATTCAAAATCTGCCGTAGCATATATTACCCGTCTCACAATTTCGTACTCCGCAGGAGAGAATGCGTGAGGGCCAATTTCTCTGTCAATAATTTTTAAGCTTTCGGCGTCTGTGATGTGCCATTCCATATTAAATTATTCCCCTGCCTGAAATAGTTAGTTAATATAAAGTTTCAAAAAAATGAAAATATTAGCAATTAATAATACTCTGGAAGGGAAAAATTTTCCAGAAATTTCCACGGGAGTAAATCTATACTTTATATGGCACTACAAGAATTGGTTAGGACATTTTTCAATCCTAAAATCCTTTTACAGTTTGCTATTCCCTATTCGCTCGTTCAATTACGGGCCATTGTTGGATATTATGATGCTGGATATGCGGAGTTATCGGGGACCAAATACGGAAAATCTCCAGACAAGTCGGAGTGAGGAAACGGAATTTCTGGGTAGTCAGCAAATAGAATGGTTGAAACAGCAGTTACTTAAGTCTAAGGCAACTTGGAAAGTTATTGGTAGTGATATGCCAGTTGGTTTGGTTGTACCGGATGGGGATACTGCTGCAGAAAATTTGGCTAATGGGGATGGGGTGCCATTGGGGAAAGAGTTGGAGATGGCGGAATTATTGCGGTTTATCAAAGGAAAGAATATTAAGAATGTGGTGTGGTTGACGGCGGATGTTCATTATGCTGCAGCTCATTATTACGATCCGAATTTGGCTCAATTTCAAGATTTTAAGCCATTCTGGGAATTTGTGAGTGGACCGTTAAATGCGGGAACTTTTGGTCCGAATAAATTAGATAATACTTTTGGTCCTGTGGCGAAGTATCAAAGTGTCAAGGTTGAGGATAAGGTGGTAAATTTTCCTCCGAGTCAGGGTTTACAATTTTTTGGCACGGTGAAAATTGATGGAAGTACGGAGGTTATGACTGTGAAGTTGATAAATATTGAGGGAAAGGTGGTTTATGAGGTTGATTTATTACCGGAATAAAAAAGTTAAAAATCTGTATTAGTTGACTGTTGAAGAACTAAAATTTATGATATAGCAGTAACAGTAATAAGTAGAGTTTTTCTAGATAAAAAAATTAAAAGAGAGGCAAATTGAATCAAGTATACCTTCAATTTTTACGGGATAAACTTCAAAGAAGGTTTGAGCAACTTAGCAATTCTAAACACCATAGTTTCCATAACTATCTAATTATGTTTTGGGATTTTATCCAATCCCCACCATTTAAAAGTATTCTTGAATATTTAGCTTATTTATATCCTGAACAAGAAACAAAAGCTAAAAGTCTTATTAAGAATGAGTTATCAGTGAGTAAATCCTGGAGTCAAACGTATAAGCAGCATTATAGTTTAACTTATTTTCTAATTAAAAAATGTGTTGAATTTGAGGATGATAGAAGGACTCTTTATATTGGCGAAATTTACTACAAATATGAGCTTTCCAAGCCCTCAGATAATACATCTGTGATTAATGCTTTTATCTCAAATGTTGTTAGACCAGTATACGAATATATTGATGAATCTTTAGAAGAAAACATAGTAATTTCATATTTTCTAGTTCGTTATAAACATCGTTCTGAATGTTTCCAAAGAAAAAACTTAGAGAACCTCTATAAAGAAGACACTAAAAAAGGAGAGAAAAATCTTTGTTTAAATTTGTACGAATATTTATTTGAGCAAGGAATAGAGTTTTCAATAGAACCCTGGTCAATTTCTGGAAAAGCTGACTTAGTATTAGCTCAAAGTTCCGATCATCCTTTAATAGCTGATGCGAAAATATTTGATGGAGATAGCAGAAATATATCTTATTTGTTGAAAGGTTTCAGACAAATTTATCAATATACTCTTGATTACAATCATCAACCTTTTGGCTATTTGATAATATTCAAAATATGTGAAGGAGATTTAAAGTTTGAGGTGGCTCAAAATAATCAATTAGTACCTTGTGTAGTTCACAATAACAAGACAATCTTCTTTTTGACAATTGATATTTATCCACATGAAAAAAGCGCTTCTGAGAGAGGAAAACTTAAATCTTATATTATTAAAGAATCAGATTTAATTCAAGGCATGGAAACTGAGGAAAAGTAATAATAAATACTATTATATAGGAGTGATTTTTGACTGTTTTGAGTGAGCGATCGCCTCTTTATCACTTTTAAATTTTCTCTAAGTTTCAGTAGATATCTATAAATAAAAAAAGACTAGCTCCATTAACTTCTGAATTCTAAATTATGAATTCTAAATTCTAAATTATTGTAGCGATCGCCTCTTTATCGCTTTTATCTAAATTTCAGGAGACATCTATATAATAAAAAACCAGCTCAATTAACTTATAAATTCTCAATTCCCAATTCTAAATTCTGAATTCTCAATTCCCAATTCTAAATTCTGAATTCTAAATTCTACATTCCAAGTTTCCCTTATTTAAAGTCCAACATTTATCTGCTATGGGTAAAAGGTCACTAGCATCATGGGTGACAACCAATAAACTCCAATGATTTTTCAATTTAGCCAATAAATTTACAAGTTGTTTTCGCATTGACCAATCTAATCCTGCAGTTGGTTCGTCTAACATTAATAGATGAGGTTGCCTAATTAGTTGTACTGCTAAAGCGAGGCGACGTTGCTGACCTCCACTTAAAGCATGAGGTGATGTACTTAATAATAGGTCCTGAAGTCCTACTTCTTCCAGAGCAGAAGATATTTGTTCTGGCCGTATCTCTGGATGGCCTAATCGTAATTCTTCGAGAATAGTAGCACCGCAAAAATGTCTCTCTGGAAATTGAAATACTAAACCACCGAGTTGTTGTAGGTGTTCGGAGGTTAATTTTTGGTCTCGCCAGCAAATTTCTCCTTTGGAACATTCAGCTAAACCAGCTAATATTTCTAGTAATGTAGTTTTGCCGGAACCGCTACGACCGATAATTAGTCCCATTTGTTGAGGTGCTAGCTCCAGATTTATATTTTTGAGAATAGGGGTGGTACTAGCTGCTGGATGATAGTGTAGGTTTTTGAGATATAGCATTTATATATTTTAACGGTAATTAGGAACTAAATTCATCTATCAATTCCCCTAAAATCGAGTCTCTTTCATCTTCTGGTATTTTGTACATTATTTCTCTCAAACGTTCAAGAGAAGCATTTTTAGTAAACCAATCATCTGGTTCTAAATCAAAAAGGTATTTTAGACGTTTTCCAATGGCTTCTCTATCTGATTTGTCTAGTTGTCCAATTCGCTCTTTCCATTTTCCTTCTGAGTTCTTAAAGTGATTAGCATCAATAGTACATATCTGATGAACAAGAGCAAAAGATTGTTTGTCTAGACAATTTTTAGTGGTTGGGTTAATTGGATAAGTTGTTGGTAGACCTTTATATGTCTCTTGAGAAGTTAAAGGAATAGCATTAAAAGTTTCTATATACCCAGACTCATCTGAAAATTTGTTACTTGTCAAAACAATATAGGGATGTTCACCTCTTAAAACTCTGCTAGGATTAACTTTCTGTGTGCAAGATGAGTGCTGGCATTCAACATAATCTAGAGGTTCTATATTATATAAATAAGCATGGTTTGATTTGCAAGTCAAATAAACTTTTTGGGGATTAATAAAATAAATCCAACCTTTTCTAGGTTTTTGGTTTTTTTGTTCAACCACTCTAAACCCCTAACTCCTCATTTAGCTTTTCTCTTTCTTTTTGCAAGTTAAGTTTAACTTTTTCTTCGGGTTTATGAGTACCTTTCACCGCTACCATTGGAGCAGTTTCATAAACATATTTTAGTAATTGATCGAGTTTATCTGAACCTGCCCATTCTCTCCTAATATTATCTAGTATTAACATTAGACTTTTAGGTAACTTTAAATCCTCTGTTTTTCCTGCTTCAGCACCAGGTTTAATAAATTTTACCTGTCCTTCTGATTCTTGACAAATCTCTTTACTATTCATGCGCTCTAGAGCCATATCTATATCTTCGTGCCACGGGCCGTGGTTATAAAAATACCAATCTAATTTAGTTAGTTGTTTTCCTGTCCACTTTACGGAGTAAAGATCCGCAAGATATAAGAACTTAACTAGCTGTGTTTTTGTAATATGTCCTTTTGTTTCATAAACAAAATACTTGATGAGTTTTTCTAGCATTGTTTTTATCTATTCTATAATATTTTAAGTTTAAAAAAGTTTCAGATGATTATGCTTAATCTATTTATTATCCTTGATTTTGCTGAAAAGGTCAACATTAAACCCATATCATAATTAAAAGGTTAAAATATGACCAAAAATTTTAATTTAACTTCTACTTACTTATAATATAAGTTAAGGTCTAACACAAAAAATTACAAAGTCTACAAAAAAATTTTAGTCTCAAAATAATTTATGCTAAAAATATTATTTAATTGGTGTCAAAAAAAATCAGTATTGAAACAAATTTCAGTTTTTTATAGCGCAACTTTCATCGGTTTAAATCTATTAGTAAATCCAGCAATTGGAGACCCATTTCGCAAAAAAAATCCTATTGAAATAGGAGAAAAAACTGAAGCAGCTTTTAAAGCGATGTTTGAGGAAGGAGATTATAAACAAGCAAAAGATTATCTTAAAATAGCTGAATCAGAAGAGATAAGTGAGCCACTTGTTTATGCAATGATATCTTCCTTACATTACTTAGATGAAAATTGGGAATCGTTAAAATTGTATGCCCAGAAAACTACTGAAGTAGCAGAAAATTTAATTACAATTAATCCAGTTCGCGGTAATATTTATGCTGCAACTGGTCAATTTTTAGAAGGTGCTTATATTATATCTACTGAAGGTACATTAAAAGGCGCTCCAAAAGCTCTGGAGAAACTTCGGAAAGCCTTGAGTCATTTTGAAACAGCAGAGAGAATAAATTCATCAGATCCAGAGTTAAATTTGCTCAAAGGATATATGGATTTAATGTTGGCTGTTAATTTACCATTTTCTGACCCGGAAAAGGCAATAAAAACATTGCAAGATAAAGCTTATCCTCATCATTTAGCTTATCGAGGAGTGGCAGTAGCTTATCGAGATTTAGACAAGCTTGAAAAAGCTTTGGAATATGTGGATAAAGTTTTGTTAGAAGTTCCAGATAATCCTGAAGTACATTATCTAAAAGCACAAATTCTAGTTGCTCAAGCTAGAGATAAAGATAATGATTTATCAATGAGAAAAAAAGCTAGGGAAAACTTTGATATGGCTTTGGAAAATTCAGATAAAATGCCAAGACGTTTGGTAGCACAAGTATTTTTTGAACAGTGTAAAAATATTAATAATATAGATGATGGTAAACGACCTTGTGACCCAATGCGAGATGCTATTAGGGATGGTTTAGGTACATGGGGACCAACAGAATTACCACTGCTTTAAAGTAGCATTTAGCAATTAGTAATCAGCACTCAGCAGTAGTGGAGCATTCCGGTACGGAAACGCTAAAAGCTAGTTAAATTGTTAATTCAAAAGTATAAATTTTCAACTAAATTATATTTTTTTCTATAACAATTCTTGGGGTAGTGGTGGATAAAATATCTGGGAATGAGAGAACAGATGTAAGGATTCATAGTTTTTTTATCCTGGTAATTTTTGATTATTTATACCCAGATTACTATATTGATAAATCGTTATAATTACTCTAAATAAAATCAGGTATGACAAACATTTATGGAAATACAATTTCGCGAATTTAATCCTTTTGATGTGTGGATTTGGTTAGAGTTTAGCACTGTTCCTTCAACGGCAGAAAAGCATTACATAGAGGAACTATTTGATTCCTGGTTTTTATTAGGAAAACTGGGTGGCTTTAATGCAGAAAATCTACAGGTTCAAGATGCAGGAATAGAGGTTAGTTATATGGAATATAGTCAGGAAGTTGCAGGTCAAAGTATGATGGCTGTTATGCACAATATGGGAGAAGTAGAATATCAAGGATTTTGGGGTCGTTGTTGGTTTGATTTGGGAACTAGCGATGCTTTAGCAATAGATATTTTGACTAACAGTTTTCAACGATTAAGTGAGGAGTTTGTCAAAATAGAAAAACTTATTATTGGGGGGCAAAATGAGGATTGGCCTGTGCCAGAAAATAACTATGAAATGGGTTTTTCTGATGATAATTGATTGTCAGTAGGTAGGCGTTAAAATTTATCGCTAGAGGAAGGCAGCAGGCAGAAGGGAAAAGGCTTATAAACTACTTTACTTTTTGTTACATACTTAATTTTTTTTGTGCCTACCTACTTAATTTATTTTTTTTCTATATTGTAAAAATTAAACCTGATTAAGCTTTTTTTACTGACAAAAAAATTAGGTTTCAACCTTCCCCTTTTAAGGGGATAAAAAGCGGTCGATATTCGGAGCTGGATGGCGTTACGGAGCGGCTCTGTCAAGAGCGGGTTTCCTCGCCATATCCAATCGACCAAGAGAAAGAAAATTCAGTATTTCAAGCCCCCTAATGAAGTAGGAGGTACTGTTAAATGTTAACGGCTAACTGATAACTGAATTGACTTGTATTTCCCAATTAACTTTGATATTTATGTGAGAAAATTATGAGTAAGAAGAATCAAATAAGGGTCTTAGCTTTGGGTTTAATTAGAGATGACGATCACTTGTTTATTTCTCAAGGTTATGACTCTATAAAACAGGAAAGTTTCTATCGAGTTATGGGTGGGGGCGTTGATTTTGGAGAGTATAGTCGTGATGCTTTACAGAGAGAGTTTCAAGAGGAGATTGAAGCTGAGTTGACTAATATTAAATATTTGGGATGTATGGAAAATATTTTTATGTTTAATGGAGAGGAAAGACATGAGTTAATTCAATTATATAAATGTGATTTTGCTGACCCAAAGTTTTATCAAATAGAGGAGTTAACTTTTTGGGAGAAGGAACGAAAAAAAACGGCACTTTGGGTTTCGATAGATAGATTTAAGTCTGGAGAATTGAAAATAGTTCCAGAAAATTTTTTAGAATACTGTGATTAGGAGAATAATTAAAATGGAGATTAATATTCCAGATGTCGTGGCAGAGGTAACAGGAGGATTTGAGCAATATGAAGTTGCTTTGATTAGTAATAATGTGAATGTTTTAGCCCACATTCCGTACTTCAACATGTAGTATAAAAATCAGGAAGACCGAGTCAGGAAGACCGAGTCAGGAGAAAAAAATAGTGGTTAATAGGAGTAAATAATTAAGTATTTATACTTAATATTTTCCTGAGAATTTGACTTTGAGAAAGGTCAATGAATAGGATCTATATAGTATAAATACTGATCGATCCTCCGATTTTTATACTACTTTTAATGTTACAATTTGACGTGCGGAATGCGAGTTTTAGATGAATTATTTTGGCATATTCCCCAGACTATGCGTTATGGAGTAAATGAAAATCTCTATGGATATGAGGCAGTATCAGCTTTTAGAAAAGCGCGTGGAAAAGTTAATTTAGAGTGAGTATTAATGAATACTGTTATTACAACTTATGGTCAAGATTTTGCCACAGCAAATACTGAATTTCAGCGTCAAAAAACTGGAAAAATGGGTAGGCAAAGTCAAACTTGGATGTGTACTTCTGTTGGTTGGCGAGTTGTGAGTGCTCATGTTTCTTTCTTATCAGGAAGGGAGAAGGAAGAAGGAAGGAAGGAGGAAGGAGGAAGAAATAAAGGGGAAAAATTAGTTGAGATCAGTAGCTTTTAGAAGATGAATCAAAATTTACAAGATAAAAAAACTTTTCAACAAAATAATAAATCTCAAAATTATACTGAATTAAGTCAAGTAAAAAATGATTATTCAGAGTTATGGAAATATGAACAAGATGATGTTGATACTATTAATAAGTTAGCTGAGATTTATTATAATCAGGGAAATTTTACTGAAGCGATCGCTGTTTGTCAGAAAGTATTAAAAGAACAAGCAAATTTTGCTCCAGTCTACAAAACTTTGGGAAACATCCTACAAGCACAAAATAAAATAGATGCTGCTCTTCGTGCTTATTCATTGGCAATAAAAATCAATCCAAATTTTATTGAAGCGATTGTCAATTTGGCGAGTATGTTTTATAAAAAAGGGCAAATTGATGCAGCAATGATTAATTATAGAAAAGCAATTAAAATGAAACCCGATCTAGCAGAAGCTTATTGGAATTTAGGCAAAGTTTTGGAGCAAGAGGGCAGATTTTACGAAGCATTTTTTTTTCAAGAAAAAGCTTTAGAACTTCAGCCTAGTTTAGTTAATAATACTCAAAATAATCATCAAGATAGTCATTTTCAAAAGTGGAATAATATAGAGAGTTAAATCAGTTATCAGTTATCAGCAATTAATAATTAAAAATTACTGCTAGGCTTAAGATAGGGTAGTTCGGCAGTAATTTTTTATCTATAGCAATATGAAATGATTCGTCAAAAAAAACTGTTGAAGAAGGAGACAGGAGACAGGAGACAGGAGACAGGAGGAAAATCACATGGGGATTCTAACCCCAAGTAATTTTGAACACCGTGTAGACGGTGGGGTATTAAACCCACAAAGAAAATGATGAAATTTTACAACCTATTTAGAATTACTATATCTCAATTTCTCATTTGCTTCAACCTTTTTTCTTTCTTCCTTCTTCCTTCCTTAGTCAGAAAAAAGTAGTTTTGCGAAATTACTTTAACTCTTAGTTCCTTATTTCCTTTTTCCTTCTTACTTCTTCCTTATTTTTATGAAATCAGAAGAACAACAGCATCCCCAATATCATAAAGATAGACTAATAGTTAACACCCTATTAGCAGAAAAAGATACTGCCTATAACTTAGCAGAATTAGCAAGACTAAAAATTCGTTATCGAGGTTTTCCTGGGGCAAAAGATATTCAGGAAGACTTAGAGAAAGTATTAGTAAAGTGGGAACTAACTGAAGAAAAGCTCTATGAAAAAACTCGTGAAATTCATCGCAAAGGTCAGGTTTATAAAAAACACAATAACGACCAAGAAGATTGGTTTTAGAAATTTTTTATAATTATTTAATAGAGTGGTTAAATAAGGTAATAAGCAGTAGGTCTGGTTAGCAATGGAAGTAGAGGTTCGTGAGATTATTGCTGTTTATATGGACTCACGGGATTGAGAAGTAACTAGGCATTTGTAGCAGTCCTTACCTGCTGTAGATTGTCAATTTGCCTTTCGCTCCGCGACATTAAACGTGTAAATAATGTGTAGTCCGTTACTGTGGATCGCTACATTTATATAGTTTTTGCAGATAATATCAAATCCGGTTAATTGCACATAAAAAAATTCTCCAATCGTCATAACTACGCTTATCTTTGTAATTCTCTTTCCTCCTGACTCCTGACTCCTGACTCCTGACTCCTCCTGAGTTAACCATTCTATAACTGTTTAACCGGACTTGATATAATTTGGCATTCCACTATACCTAAAGTATAATTAATATGAAATACGAAAAATTATGCTACAAATAAAGCATCAGATAAAGCTTCTAAAATCAAGTCCCATCCGGTCACAGATATAATAGTTTTTGGGGTTAATTCTAGTAAGATTTTAGATAATCGCTTTCTGAAAATATCGAGATTTTCAAACAGTTCCCACTTGAATTTTTTTTGAATTTCTTTCCACAATCTTTCAATGGGATTGACTTGTGGAGTGTAAGGAGGTTGAAATAAGGAGTGTAAGGAGGTTGAAATAAAAGGATGACATTATTGGGAATTAGACGATCCATCTATAATGCCGTAATCTGCAAGTCTTACCTGTGAATAGTCTTGGATAGATTCGATTGCTTTTGTTACTAAATCACCAGTAGGTTCGAGAGAAGGTTTTGCTCCAATTGTGTTGAATGAAGTAGTTAGATGTCATATAAATTTCCATGTCATATCCTCTCTAATGATGATTATTTGCAACCTGATTTTTAGCTAATTCATCCTCAATAAACTCAGAAGTTTTACTTCCAACTTTTGGTTGTTTATCTACGTTCTGAAATTATAGTAGTTTAACTTAAAAATGAGACGTTTTTTCGTCTGAAACTCCCTCATAGCAAGAAAGCTTTGTCTCAATCTAAAGTTAAATGACTATAGTGTTGATATGATTCAGGTATTTCATAATGCCAAAAATTACAATAGCATATTTTGGACATCCAAATTGAAAATTTAGACCGCTTAGGTATAAATCAATACAGTTCAGTTAAGGATTTTTTTTGGCAGTTCTGTAATCTCAAGAGCTACTCTAATAGTTCCATACCTTATGAGTTTTATCCCTATTCCCTACTCCCTATTTCCTACTGCCTAAAATTTAATGATTATCTGTTTCATTTTTTACAATAAACATGAAACTTTTGGCTTTCATGGATACTAACAAAACTAAATCCAGCTTGTTCCATAATTTCTTCTTTTTTCCATTGCTTAATGTAATTCAAATTAAGTTTTTGTTGAGCTAATATTTCCCCATCTTTCTTAAAGAAATAACTTTTCTCAATGGATTCAATTTCATCATTTTCCCCAATTTTTTCTATCTCCTGAGAATAAACAATTCCTGTGGGGAGATTTTTTTGATAATTTTTATGTTCTCCCTGAATACTCAACAGTAATAACCCTTCTTGACACAGGTGTTTAGCAACATTAATTAATCCCTTAATATCCTCATCAATATCCTTAGTATGATTTCTTAAGTCAGTCCGATCACCTCGTTGACTTATTACCCAAACTCCTCTACTAGAAACAGCGATATCAAAAGTTTCTTGGAGGTTCATATCATAGATATCTGCCTCTAGCAACTTTCCCCATCCTCCTAATCTCTTTCTGGCAATTTCGAGCATTGATAAGGTAATATCTACTCCTGTAAATTCAGCTTCGGGAGCAAGTGGCAATAATTTTTCAGCAAATAATCCTGTTCCTACACCTAATTCAAGTATTTTTTTATGACCATCTTTCATCAAAGAATAGACTGCATTAGCCATTCCTTGATAATCATAATAGCCTTGGGTCATCAAAAGATCATAATAATCAGTAAAACTATCGTAATAATCGGTGATATTAATATATTGACTCATAGTTAATTTTGCAGGAGTCAAGTGCAGTCCCTAATAAATAATTTGAATTTTAGTAACTATAACCATGATGATTTGATTGAAAAATCCGTATCAATAAATCAGCTATTTCTTTTCTCAATTTGATGCAACTTAACAGGGAATTTGTATCAGACTTAATTTGGATACAATTATTTGATTATCTGTTTCACTTTTTATCCCCTTAAAAGGCTATGCTTTATCAACATATTTACTTAACATAAAACTTGACAAAATAGACAAGTTATATTCAAGCCTTTAAAAGGTTTTTTTCAGAGAAAAAGTGTATTCAAAGGTATATTTGTTTTGATAACTTAAGTAGCTTTTCCTATCTATTATGATTCTTTCTCCCTTCTCCCCTGCTCTCCACAAGGTTTTCAGGAGTTCCTTATAAGGGATAGCTTAAAAGGGGAGGCTTTAGACCAGGATTTTTCGGTCAAAAGAATATCGTTGATTAGTAAATGCACAAATAATTTTATCCATCTACTTAGCACAATAATTTGATTGAAAAAAATCATCAATTTCCTGCAAATTTTTGATAATCTTCTAGTAACCAATGAGGCAATTTAGTTATATCTTCGATTCGTAATTGTTCAGAACGACAATATAACATTGCTGCTAATAAATAATTTATAGCTTTCGGCGCTTCTATTCCTTGAGAAAGTTGAGCAGCTAACTGTCGTAAAAATTCTTGTTCGCTTTCTATTAAAGATTCATTTTGAATTTTGCTATTGAGTAATGCTTGATAACCTTTACCCATTTCACCCAAGTAAAAAGTTTCTAGTTTTTGCACTTCTAAATTTATCCAAAAATCAGCCATTTGTTTTCTGATTTGACGCAACTCTTGAACTACAGATTTATCAGATGGATCGATATAGTAAAGATTCACACTTCCCAATAATTGATTGATAAATTTTTGCTGTGAAATGTCTAAATTATTTGTTTGATTTGCTGTTAAAACTACATTTTTTTCTGGTCTAACTTCAGCAGTTGTGACTGAAGAATTTTCTGGTAGATGAGGCGATTTAGATTTAAAAGCTTTTTCCAACTTCTGTGCAACTTCTCGACTTTCAAATATCTGTTTATAATCTTCTATCAACCACTGAGGTAAACGATTTTTAGCATCTCTGACTAACATCTTGCTTGGAGGAAAATATAACATTGCTCCTAAAAGTGTATTAACAGCTTTTGGATTAGTTAAACCCATACTTGTCTCAGCTAATTCTTTGAGAAATTTTTGTTCGTCTTCAGTCTGGGGTTCGTTTTGAATTCCACTTTTTAATAAAGCTTGATATGCTTGTCTAATTTTGCCTTGATAAGTAGTTTCTAATTCTTTGGGAGCTACAGCTAACCAAAAATCAGCTATTTGTTTACGAATTTGACGTAATTCTTCTATTAAAGATTGGTCAGTAGGATCGATTTCGTAGAGATTCACACAACCAATCAAACGATTGATAAATTCAGAAGTTAAAGAATTTTTATCTGTAGATTCTATAGTTTTTGGCGCGTGAATATTTTGCCATTCTTGGAATAATTCTTGAAATAATTTACCTATCTGTGTAGAGTAACTAAGACTGTCTAAAAATGAAGGGTTTTGCTCAATTTTTTCCAGAATTTCTTGCCGCTTTTGTTGACGTAACTGAGGATTAGTTGCTAGTTTCACTACTAAATTAATATAACTCTCTTCCCCATCAGCAATAAGATCGTCCATCTTTATCTCTCTCAGTAATGCTGATGCTTGTCGAAACCTTAAAGCATTTCCTTCAACAACTACTGGTGGAACTCCGACCATGAGTGGATCGACCAGAGAGGTTGCACCACCGTAAGGGAAAGAGTCTAAATAAATATCCGCTAATTTCAAACATTCTTTGATATCTGCTTGACTTGGTAATGCTTTAATTACGACCAAGCGCTTACTGTCGATACCATGACGTTTCAAAACAGACCGCATCTGTTTGATAAAAGGGGCAAATCGATAAGAATTAGTCCAGTTAGGATTAAAAGGATACAAGACTAAAATGGAATTGGGCACTTTTGCTAGGATTTTGGCCCAAGTATCCCGCATCTCCGGTATAATTTTGTAGAAATTAGCCCCAGAAATAAATATGGTGGTTTGGTCGGTTGCCCCCCAACTAGAGCGAATTGGTTTTACTCCTGAGGGAGGGTCGGCGATCGCGTATCGGAAACATAGTCCGGAACCTTCTAGGTTGGCCAGTTTTTCTGTGTAATGTTCTTGGGTTGTATCTGTTGGTGCAGTAATTTTACCGGAGATATAGTAGTCTATGGAGTGCATCCCGGTGGTAGTGGGAGAATTGATGGATGTAATTTGTATTCTGGCCAGTTTGTGTATTGCCAGCAAGGTAGAATTTTTGATAGTAGCAGTAATATTAGAGCCAATAAATAGAATATCAAGGTCGTCGTTGCGAATAATTTGTGCTTGATTTTTCAATTCTTCTGGTAGTTGTAGAAATTTATCTGCGTGAGTTTGGCAATATTTTTCTAAGGGATGTGCGTTAGATTTTACTGCATAAAGAAATACCTCGAATTTACTCCGGTCTAAATACTCGAATACTGGTAGTAAGGAATATGTTTCTGTTTGGGGAGAGTAATGATCTTTGAGAATTCCCAAGCGAATTTTTTTGCGGTTAAATGGGCGGTCGTTCATCTTATAATCTAACTCTAACCCACGATTTTTTAGAGCAAATTCGATAATTTCTGCACGCTTGATGTAGAGATTTTTTAAATTGGGCGTAGTAGTAAAATATAGAGGAATCCAATTAGAATTTTGCACAAAAAACCAGGCGATCGCTTGCCATAATTCTGAGTCTGGATTAGTGGATATATTATTATGTACATAATTCAACCATCCTACTAGAAAATGATGATAATTATCCGTTTCTCCTATTTCTTGAAAAACTTGAGGAGAGGCAAACATAAATTTTAAATAGTCTGTAGCAAACCAGCTAGGAATGGGAGCTTTTTCGTATTTAATTCCTAGTCGATCTGCTCTTTGATAAAGCATTCCTGCCAATAAATATTGAATGGCTAAAGGTTGGTTAAATCCTTTGGCAATATTAGCTTTTATTTTGTCTACAAATATTTGTTCTATTTCAGTTAAAGTTTCGTCTTTAATACCACTTGCTAATAATGCTTTATGTGCTTGACCAAATTCTCCCAAGTAAACATTTTTGAGTTCTTCCGAAGTTTGAATATTCAGCCATAATTCTGCAATTTTTTTTCTGATTTCTTGCAATCTAACTAATACTGATTCATCCAACTGGTTTTGCTGATAAAGCTGAATATTTTGATTTATTTCTGTCAGAGATGGTAATAAATTAGTTTCAACAGTAGGAACAACTTTTTGTTGTTCTATTGACTGAAGTTTTGGAGAATTGACTGACTGATTTGGTGTCTTAATTAAATCTGTTTCCCCACTGACCAAAACAGAGATAAGTAAATTAACTACAGAAGGAGATTGACTACATTTAAGACCTTCACGAATCTGAGCGATCGCTCCATTAGTATTTCCTCCTTTCAACATAGAAGCAGCCATTTTTATTGCTTCAATTGCATAATGTTCCCTAGCTTGATTAGATAAATTTTCAGCCATTTTTATTGGTAAATAAGTTTGAGTAATTTCTATAGCTTTCCGAGCATTTTCTATATTACCGCCAGACTGCATTAAGCGGGAAGTTTCCGAAGAGGAATGTAAACGGAAACAAGCCAAAATTTCCGGTTCAAACCAAATAGGATAAAAAGCAGTTATTCGCTTCCAAATTTCCCAATCAGCCGCCGAATCTGCCTGGGAACAAAAACCTCCTAAATTTTCATAAACCTTACGTTTTACTACCATCCCCACTACCTGAATTCGTTGTTCAATAGTAATTTTTTCTAAGAAATTTTCTATAATACCTGGAGTTTTTCTTTCCAACACAGACAAATACTTTTTCTGGTCATTTTCATCTATATAATAGTGGCGACAAAATGCTGCTCCTACTGTTGTATTTTGTTCAATTCCACGACGTAATTTTTCATAAAAACCAGGCAAGACAAAATCATCATCATGGAGTAGATGAATCCAATATCCTTTTGCTCTTTGTAGACAAATATTAAAAATCGGAGCTTGACCAATATCTTGTGGAAAATGTCGATAAAAATTAACTCTTTCTCCCCCTACCTTTCGGACAATTGCTTCTATTTCAGCTTGAATTTTATGGTCTGGACAATCATTTACGACTTCTATCTGCATTTCTTCTAGAGCAGGAGCTTGTTGCAATACACTTTTGAGAGTTTGCTCTAAATATTTGACCTTTTTATAAGTAGGAATCATCACAGACCAAAACGGTCGATGGTTATTATCTGGCAATGGATTAATTTCTGGATATTCAATACCCATTTGATTATTTTTGAGAGTAGCTATTTGAGGAATTTTTTCTACACCAACTTCTGCTTTTTGTTCTCGCCTTACCGTTGCCCAAATCCAAGGTTTAGCAGATTTTAAAGAAACTAAATTAAACCCCGCTGCCATTAATAAATCTTTTAATTTTTCTTCAGTATAAGCATTGCCAGAAAAATAATATTGTTGATCTTTTGCCCCTTCCTCATCAAAATTTCCTAAACTTTCAGCGCTGTGGTCATGTACTTTAATTCTCAAATATCCTCCCGGTTTCAAAACCCGAAATATTTCTCGGAAATAACTTTTGACAATAGAAATAGAACGGATGTGCTGAAAAACTATCGTCGAAAAAACAAAGTCGTAATTTTCATCAGCTAACTGTTGCAAATCATCGCCATTATTAATATATAGCTCTCCATTTTGTTTCCCATCAGCTAAATATTGTCGGGCAAACTGAATCATATTTTCCGAAATATCTACACCATCTACCCGTGCAAATTTTTCTCGCAAATACTTAATAAGATGACCAACACCACAACCGATTTCTAATACTTTCCACTCTGGTTTAACAGGGATACCTTCCAGAATTTGTGGCACCCAAATTTCCATTAACTCTTTCCTAACTTGCTTTTTTTCTTCTGGGGAAACTGTATCTGTTCCTTTGTAAGCTAACACTCGCTCAAACATAGCTTCATCTAAAGAATTAACCTTCCTAAAATAGCGTTGTATTTCTAACTGCCCGTGATTTATTTGAAATTGAGTTTTGTCTAAATTTTTCTGCTCTTCTATAGTAGATAATTTATTGACTTTAATCTGATTAAAAGTCTGGATAAATACATCAGTCATAATCTTAGCCATTTGAGACCAAGAAAACTTTTGAGCTTGTGCTAAACCAGCAGTTATTAATTGTTGCCGAACTTCTGATTTTTGCACTTCACCCAAAGCATTTACCAATCCATTAACATCATTATCATTAATATATAAAGCTGATCTTCCTGCCACTTCTGGAATTGAAGCATTTTTACAAGTAATAACTGGACAACCACAAGCCATTGCTTCTAAAATAGGCAGTCCAAAACCTTCATATTTTGATGGATAAACTAAAGCGATCGCTCCAGAGTAAGCCGATTTTAATTCTTGGTCACTCAGTTGTAATAAATTAATTTTACTACCGGAAATATATTTGCTTAATTCTGGCTCTACTTTTCTATTTCCCCCTATACAAACAATCTCAAATTCTGCGGATTTTTTGAATTTAGCAAAAGCTTGAAAGAATAACATAGTATTTTTATAACCTAGCCAACCTATTCTCTCACCTACTATCAAAAAGTATGGTCGATTAATCTGATATTTTTGTTTAAAATTAGCAACTTTTTGAGGAGTAGCTCTAGAAAATTTAGGTTCAATTCCACAATGAGCAACCTTGACAGAATTGGCAGATATTTGAGGAAAATATTTTACTAAATCACGAGCTGTATTTTCTGAAATTGAAATATAAGAAATTGCCTGTTTAATACTACGATGTTTT
Organism: Okeania sp. SIO1H4; assembly: GCF_010672695.1. Taxonomy (NCBI): domain Bacteria; kingdom Bacillati; phylum Cyanobacteriota; class Cyanophyceae; order Oscillatoriales; family Microcoleaceae; genus Okeania; species Okeania sp. SIO1H4. The sequence continues at coordinate 706,588 of NZ_JAAHGB010000006.1, read as the reverse complement.
TCTTGCCATGAAGGGTTATCAAGATTTTTAGCTAAAACTTCTGGAATCATATCATAAGCCATAAATATAGATGGCGTTAAGATAGGTGTTGTGTAATAAGTAGAAATGAAAATATCAGCATTTTCTTCATCACATATTTGCTGCAAAATTTGACGGTCTGCATCTATTCTGCCGTAATTATATCCAGGGATAACACGATATTTTATGCCGGGAATTTTAGGTGCAGTTTTTGCTCTGTCAAGCACTAAAATATTTTTAGCAAAACTATCTTTTGACCATACTTCCAACAAAGACTTCCAGACACGGGCAATACCTGTATTATTTATTTGGAAAAATACACCATCAATAAGAACCTTGAAATCTAATAGCTGCCAATTTTTCGATTTTCTTTCGGCAATATTTTCAGAGTCTAACTCAGTTAACTGCTGCTGATTTTTTAGTTTCTTTTCTGTCACTTTTTCATAGTCTACCTCAGTTAAAGATTCTTTCCTTTTCTCAGGTTTATATCTACCTATCCTAAATATGCTGTGAAACTCGGAATTTGATAAACTTTTCTCTGTTAATAAGTGCAGAGATTCTCCATCCGAACATAAATTAAGTTTAAACTTTTGAGCAATTACAGATAATGCTTTTTTGTTAAATATAGAAATGTGTTGACCTTCTTCCAGAGCATAATACCACCAATCATTAGGACGAGGATTATCAGGTGGCAATAGCTTTGTACTAAATAAAATATTTCTAGTTTGTTGCAGTATCTTCTCAATTTCTGCCAGAGGATTTATGAAATGTTCAAATACTTCAAAAGCTGTGACTATTTCATATTTTTGTTCCCTATTTATTTCTCCTTCCCATCCTTGATAAAAAATATTTTGGCAATATTTATCATATCCATAAAAATCTAATCCTAAGTCACGCATCATCCGGACAAATAAACCATACCCACACCCATAATCTAGGAATTTATCATTGGCATTAAAGAAGTTGAGAATTAAATTTTCTGTAATCAAAGAAAAATTTTGATTTCTAGAAACCAAACCCACATCACTACTAGCAATTGCCTCTGTATAAGCTTCCCCTAACCAGTAAGGATTTTCCGTTTGTACAAAACCACAATTAGAACATTGAAAATAGTCAACATTATATTTATTTAAAACCTTAGCATTATCAAATTTGTGAGATATTGAACCACAAACTTTGCAATGAACATTTTGAATTTGTAAACCACCACTAAACATTGTTTTTTCTGTAAAATTGTCTGCTGGAATATTACGAATAATAGAGGGAGGATGAGTCAGAGGAAAAATCATTTCCTCCACAGACATATTGGCAAACTTATTAATACTTGAAGTGTGAGTAGCACCTTGACCAAAACCAATATTAGAAACTAAATTAACCTTGGGTAAAATAGTTAAACCATGATAATTCCAACAGGCAAATGTCCAAGCATAAGCCCAAGAATTAAACCCTTGATAATTCTTCTGAAAAATCTCCGACCAATATTGAACTGCCCTACTATTTTGTAGAATATTTTCTAACCACTTACTACCTCTAAGCTTCGACCATAATTGCATTTGATTATCATAATTTTTCCATGCTCTTCGCCAAGTTGCCCAACCCCAACAATGGGGATAGCGAGAGAAATAATAACTAGACTCTATTGGATTATTACCAAACTGAAAATTATCTCCAGATATAGCCATAATCCTCTCATCATTTCGATATCTTTCTAATAACTCTTCACAAAACCTAAAAAAAGTTAAATGAGGTACACAGTCATCCTCCAAAATAATTGCTGATTCTACCAAACTAAAAACCCAATTTAATCCATTATAAATACGCTCTCTACAACCTAAATTTTTCTCAGAATAATTAGTCAAAACTTCACAATTCCAATCAACCTGATCGATTATCTTTCTTGCTGCCATACACCTCTCAACTTCTCCATATCTATCGAGGCGAGGAGCATCAGCTATTACAAATAATTGAAGAGGCTTTACTTTACGAATTGCCTCAAATACTTTTGCCGTTGTATCTGGTCGATTAAATATAATTAAGACTACAGGAGTTGTTAATTTAAATTGAGTCATTTTTAGTTTAATAGGAAAGAGGCAAGAAGGAAGAAGGAAGAGGCAAGAAGGAAGAAGGAAGAAGGAAGAAAGTAGATAAGTCTACAGATAAATAAATTTAAACTAAAGATTTGTTTAAGAAGGAGAAAGTCATTTCAGTTATCAGTTATCAGTACCTCTGTAATCAGGAGGCTTTAAATACGAAATTCTCTTTTTTTTTCCTTAAAAGAGGAGGCTTTAGACCAAGATTTTTCGGTAATAAAGTTGATAGCTGATACCTGAGTGCTGAATCCTGAGAAACTTTTAATTCTGGAAAATATTTCCATGATTTTTTCTCCTTTCAAAGTAATAAAAGCTGATAGCTGACTGCTGAGTGCTAAATGCTTACTAAAGTAATAAAAGTTGATAGCTGATACCTGAGTGCTGAATCCTGAGAAACTTTTAATTCTGGAAAATATTTCCATGATTTTTTTCTCCTTTCAAAGTAATAAAAACTGATAGCTGAATGCTGAGTGCTAAATGCTTATCAGGTAAGAAAGCTGATAGCTGAGTGCTGAGTACTGAATGCTGAGAAACTTTTAATTCTGGGAAATATCTCAATTACTTTTTCCTCCTTTAAAGGTAATAAAGCTGAATCCTCACCGCTGAATGCTTAACCAATGGATAATTGATAATTATTTTGCTTGGGAATCTTTGTACAAAAAGTGAAAACTTTTATATTTTTATTATCTAAAAGAAATAGTTGATCTAGAAGGTTTAAAAATTAAATTCATTATCCATTATCCATTATCCATTATCCATTAATGAAGTCGCTTTATATAAAATATCTTGATGAGACCTTTCCGGTAAAGTCTGATTTATAGAATTAGATAATACTGTAACAGGTTCATATAATGGTCTTAAAAAAGAATCAATTGCTTTTCTATCTCCATAACGTACTTCTATCAACATAAACTTTGGTTGGTATTTATCAAAATCAATACCTTGCAACACATCTAATTCAAAACCTTCAACATCCAACGAAAACAAATCTATATTTTCAACTCCATACTTATCAAGAATTGCAGTTAGTGTCCTTACTCGTACATTAATTTCATAACTATGATTAATATTTTGAACTTGACAACCCGCTTTTAAATGAACCTTTTTTTCTTCCTCTGACTTCATAGCTCCATCAACAAAAGACATAAGATTACAATAGTACATTTTTATATAATCCTGACCATAATTAAAAGGAACCAAAGCATAATTTTCTACCGCTGACTTAGAGCGATTAATTCTACATTTTTCTGCTAACTCTGGTATTGCTTCTATCAAAACACCTTGCCAATTTTTGTACTTCTCAAAATATAAAGTATTACTTTGACTTATCCCATCATTCGCCCCAGCTTCAATAAAAAATCCATTTTCCCAAGTTAAGTAAGAAGCAAGTTTAAGATCTAGCTGATTCAAAGCATAAGATTTTCTCATTAAATCTGGTTTTATTTCTAATGCCTTTTGCTGATAAATCTTAGCCTCAAATAATCTACCTTGTTGCTGTAAAATATCACCAATACTCCAATATATACCTGCCGATTTTGGTTCAAGTGTAATAACTTCTTGATAGTAAGCGATCGCCTGTTATAGCTGACCTTTTTGGGAATAAATTTTGCCTAGTTTTGCATAAACTATTGCCAAGTTTGGTTGTAATTTTATTGCTTTGTTATAAGAACGAATAGATTTTTCAATTTGACCTTTAGAATAATAAAAATCCCCTAATCCCTGATAAGCTTCAGCAGCATAAGGTTGATTTTTAATAGCTTCGTAATAAGCCAAAATCTGATGATTTTGACTGTCTAGATTTTTATTTTTTCTTTTAGCTCTTGCTTCACCTTGACCCAAAGAAATACCCAAGCAAGACTGCTTTTGACTAGGTAATTTTAAATCCGATAAAAAATCATCACTTTGAAAAAAAATAGAAGTACAGCTTTTATATCTTTGACTAGGTACTAAACCATAAAAATCAATACGTTTAAATCCTTGATGATGAAGCAAAATTACTCCCCTATCATTTTCCTCTCTATCCGAATTATCAAATACTATCCAGCCATTTTTAGATAATTTTTCACCACATATTTCAGCACATTTAACTCGCTCAATTCCATCAATAATAATCACATCAAAATCACCATTCTCATAATTCTGAATTTCCTCAACATATCTTTGCCTATCTTCCCTCAAAACTAGCTTCACATTTTGAGGAATATAAGTTGAAACATTGACAAAATAATCAGGATTATGTTCTACAGAAACCACCTGCTTAACTCGGTCAGCGTACCAAAAAGTTGACTGTCCGCTCCCATATTCAAATACTCGAAAATCACTCTTTAACTTATCCTCAATAAATTCAATAGCAGGATAAGAATACCAAGGAAGAGGATGATAATTATAATCTATAGATTTTCCTTCTTTTAATGAATTGAGCCATCCTGAAGTTTCTAGATAGTTCAAATTAGTCATATTATTTGAGCATTAGTATTTGATATGATGATAATCGGACATTGCATAATTGCGGTAAGCATTTTCTACGGAATGCTACGCATTCAGCCGTCAGCTATCAGCTATCGCTTTTAATTTAAGATAAAAGCTTTATTAACATTAAACTTGACAAAATAGACAAGTTATGTGTAAGTGTTCCAGAGGCTTTTTCCTCAATCATCTAGAGTTCTCATATTGAAAAGTACATTCTTTTGAGAACTTAAGTTAAGTAATATTGCCAAAAATCTATACTCTTTCCCCCTTTTCCCCTGCTCCCCACAAGCTTTCCTTCCTTATAACCCACATTCCGCACTTCAATTTGTAACATGAAAATTAGTATAAAATCCGTAGCTTGCTTAGGTATTTATACTATAGAAGCCACCTTCATTTATCAGGAGTCAAATTATCAGTTAAATATAAAGCATAAATACTTATTGAATCATTGACTTCTATTGACCACCATAATTTACTTCTTATTTCTTACTTTTGACTTTTGATTTTTGACTTTTGACTTTAATCTACTGTGATATTATATTAGAAATCAGTTAACATAAGTTAATATACCTGGATCAAAAAATAGTCCCAATAGTATAAAAAGATAAGAAGGAGCAACCCCAGTGAATAATAAAAGGTGGAGAAATGCTGGCCTATATGCCCTATTAGCAATAGTAGTCATCGCCTTAGCAACAGCATTCTTCGATCAACAACCCCAAACCAGCGAAACCTGGAAATATAGTCAATTTATTCAGCAGGTAGAAACCAAAAACGTAGACAGAGTAAGCATCAGCGCCGACCGTACAGCAGCACGAGTCAAAGTCGCCGACGGTAGTATAGTCCGCGTTAACCTACCCAACGACCCAGACCTAATAAACATCCTCACCAAAAACAACGTAGACATTTCCGTACTCCCCCAAAGCGAAGAAGGTTTCTGGGTTAGAGCATTAAGTAGTTTATTCTTCCCCGTCCTATTATTAGTGGGACTATTTTTCCTACTACGTCGTGCCCAAAGTGGACCTGGTAGCCAAGCTATGAACTTTGGTAAATCCAAAGCAAGAGTCCAAATGGAACCCCAAACCCAAGTCACATTCGGCGATGTAGCAGGTATCGAACAAGCCAAACTAGAACTAACAGAAGTAGTAGACTTCCTCAAAAATGCTGATCGCTTCACAGCAGTAGGCGCAAAAATTCCCAAAGGAGTATTATTAGTAGGTCCTCCAGGAACAGGTAAAACCCTATTAGCAAAAGCTGTAGCTGGAGAAGCAGGAGTACCATTCTTCTCCATCTCCGGTTCTGAATTTGTAGAAATGTTTGTAGGTGTAGGTGCTTCCCGCGTCCGCGACCTATTTGAACAGGCAAAATCTAACGCTCCCTGTATCGTATTTATAGATGAAATTGATGCGGTGGGTCGTCAACGGGGTGCTGGTTTAGGTGGTGGTAATGATGAAAGAGAACAAACTCTCAACCAACTACTCACCGAAATGGATGGCTTTGAAGGTAATACAGGTATCATTATTATTGCGGCTACCAACCGTCCGGATGTTCTAGATGCTGCCCTACTCCGACCAGGTCGTTTTGACCGTCAAGTAGTAGTAGACCGTCCTGACTATGCAGGTCGTCTCGAAATTCTCAATGTTCATGCTCGTGGTAAGAGTCTCTCTAAAGATGTAGACCTAGAAAAAATTGCTCGTCGAACTCCTGGATTTACTGGAGCAGATTTGTCTAATCTATTAAATGAAGGAGCTATTCTGGCAGCTCGTCGTAACTTAACTGAAATCTCTATGGATGAAGTTAATGATGCTATTGACCGGGTATTAGCAGGTCCAGAAAAGAAAGACCGAGTAATGAGCGAGAAGCGCAAGGAGTTAGTAGCATATCACGAAGCTGGTCATGCTTTGGTCGGAGCGTTGATGCCTGATTATGACCCAGTACAGAAAATTAGTATTATTCCTCGCGGTCGTGCTGGTGGTTTGACTTGGTTTACTCCTAGCGAAGACCGGATGGACTCTGGTTTGTATTCTCGTGCTTATCTACAAAATCAGATGGCTGTAGCTTTGGGTGGTCGTCTGGCTGAGGAGATTATTTTTGGTGATGAAGAGGTGACTACTGGTGCTTCTAACGATTTACAGCAGGTTGCTAATGTGGCAAGGCAAATGGTGACTCGCTTTGGCATGAGCGATCGCCTTGGTCCAGTTGCTCTTGGTCGCCAGAATGGTAATATGTTCTTAGGTAGGGATATTATGGCGGAGCGTGATTTTTCTGAGGAAACTGCTGCTGCTATTGATGATGAGGTGCGCAATTTGGTAGAACAAGCTTATCGTCGGGCGAAGGAAGTATTAGTAAGTAACCGTCATATTTTGGATAAGTTAGCCGAGATGTTGGTTGATAAGGAGACTGTAGACTCTGATGAGTTACAGGAGTTGTTGGCAACTAATGATGTGAAGATGGCGGCTTTGATTTAGGGTTATAGCAGAAGGTAGAAGGTAGAAGGTAGAAGGCAGAAGGAAAAATTTGGCGTTAAATTATTAATATATGGCTACTTTGGATGATTCTAGGGTAGTCTATATTTTTCTTTTGTTGGCGTTGCTGTTGAAGGTATGAATTATGTAATCTCCGTAAATAATATTGGTACTGTAGTCATAGGCCAAAATAATAACTGGAAACAAGGTGCAAACATCGGTAAAAAAAACAATCAAAACTTTACCCAAATACCACACTCTAAGCTAATTCAACAGATAACTTATAAATGTCAACTGGTTGGTATCAAAGTTGTTGAAACGGAAGAAAGTTACACCAGTAAAACATCTGCTATCGATCTAGAAAAACCAATATGCCATGAAAACTATGTAGGCAAGCGAGTCAAACGTGGTTTATTCAGAAGTGCAACAGGTAAAGTAATTAATGCCGACGTTAATGGTAGTCTTCAGATATAAGATAAGAAATTCCCAGGGGCATTTACTGCCGAGGGAATAGTGAGCTGTGCCGTACAGCCAATATTGGTTAATCCAATATCAAGATAAAAGCTCAGATCGATTTTCTACAGCTTTTTTCGTACGGTTGAGGTAATCACAGCTAACATCATTAGGTAATTTGTCTTAAGTTCAATCAATACCATTACGGTTGCAGGACTGCCGATATTGAGTGTCTGGAATTTACGTGTTAATTATCTACTATTTGTCAATAGCTAGAATTACTTAAGCATTTATACTTGTTCAAAATTTGTTTTTTTGAAGTTATCTGACTCTGCTGAAAATTACCAGATTTGAGATGCAATTAACGTAAATACAAGGTTGTAGCTCTCTTGAAAAGGTCTTTTTTTAGATTTAAATATAACATTGGCATTATATCTTAATGTACAGAGTATGATACAAATCGCTGAAATAACGCAAGTTCGTGAAATATTTTGTAATAATTAGCGAAAAATGAGGGGTTTTTGATTAATATAAATAATATTAAAAATAAATTTAATTAGTATAAATTATACAAAAGGGTCGCAATTTAGTTTTGTTTTTGAAATTAATTTTGCGCTCCCTTGAAGAAAGTAGAATAGAAGGTAATGATAATTTTCTGATTACTTTGTCATACTCTAATTAGTTGGAGCGATCGCTACAGCAGAAGAATTCAAATTGTCAGAAATCAGAAGTGTGTTTGTGCAGCATTCGGACCGAAAGGCAGAAAGGAAAATTGCTTATGGATAGTCAATGACCGATCACCTTAATATCTTAATAACCCCAAACAATTTTCAGCACCCCCTTTGACTGTGGGTGATTAAACCCGTAAAAGAAAAGATAATTTATGCAAATTATACAGTCATTCAATAATAGTAAATTAACTATTATCCAGATCCTCAAAAAGTGCATCTAAATCTTGATATCCACTCACCACTTTCTAATTCTTTCTTCTCCTAAATTTAGCAGGCTTAAATGGAGTTGCTTGCCTATACGCATGACTTTTTATTCAATTAATTTTCCTTACTCAAAGGCGATGAACTATTCAGGATTTTTTTCCCAGAAGCAATACCACCAAGATTTTCATTCTCTGAAGCTCCGAAAAAAATCGCGACTCAAAGGAATTTCCGGTTGCATCCTCACAAAAATTCTGATATCATCAAATTTGAATGGAGTTGCTTGCCTATACGCATGACTTTTTATTCAACCAAATTTCCTTGCTTAGAGGCGGTGAACTATTTAGGAATTTTTTCCCAGAAGCAATACCACCAAGATTTTCATTCTCTGAAGCTACCTGAAGAATACTGATTTTTCCCTCATCAAATCTTTCCATCTATGACGATTGAGTGGAAAATCACCAATTTTTTTTTCATTCTCGGAAGCTCCTCAGAAAAAATCGCGACATCCCGTTAGCAGAGATTATCCGTTAGGATAAACCCAACATTAGTAAGGTTTTGTTGGGTTGAACGGCAGTGAAACCCAACCTACTGAACTCTGACTTTTGACTTTTGACTTGTCCTATATGAGCAATCTTTCTTACAGTAAATTCACATTGGAAATAGCCAAGACAAATTTTGAATTAACCTTAGAAGAAAATCAAGATTTATTCGCCCAAATTAAACCAGTTAAACCTTCTGAAATTCTCACAACTATCTTACGAGAATATATTCCATTAGCAACAGCTATTAATACAGAAAAAGCTCGTTCTGAACTATTAATTTCTCAAATTTTAGCTGATGTGAGACGGCAATTAAATTATCGAATTAGTCTTTTTTCAGGAACAGAATTTAATGTAGAAGCAGATTTAGGATTACAGGGATATTGTGATTTTTTGCTCTGTTTTTCTTCTGAACAATATTTCATTACTGCTCCAGTTATTACCATTGTTGAAGCTAAAAATGAAAATATTATTCGTGGCTTAGGACAATGTGTTGCTAGTATGGTCGGAGCGCAATTATTTAATCAGCAAGCTGATAATCCAGTTAAAGTTATTTATGGTGCAATTACAACCGGAACAAATTGGAAATTTTTAACACTTGAAGAAAAAATTGTGCGTATCGATGCAGTGGAATATTATGTCAAGGAAGTTGATAAAATTTTAGGAATTATTTTGGAACCGTTTCGAGAATATCAAGAAAATTCTTGAATGCTTAATCCCTAGATTTTCTTAAATTCATCCCTCATAAAACTAAATCCTTAAATAAATATAAAATATTTCAGTAATGAAAGCCTGGTGTAATTAGGATATTTAATCAAAAATTTTTAATTCTTATCACATTTACGTTTAACCACAGTAAAGGAAGGGCTAGAAATGAAAATTATACAAAGTCGCATAGCAAAGGTTTTACTTGCAAGTATTATCGCTCTCTTAACAATTTTTACATCTGTTGTGAATTCCCAAGGTACCTCTGGTATTCTATTTGCTCAGAAACCCAATGGAGAATTATCATACTATAGTTATAGTGGCTCGCCAAACCTGAATAACTTTAACAACAATGGTAATGAAAAGGTAATATCTAGCGGTTGGAATATTTACAGCAAGATTTTTTCAGGAGGTTCTGGTATTCTATTTGCTCAGAAACCCAATGGAGAATTATCATACTATAGTTATAGTGGCTCGCCAAACCTGAATAACTTTAACAACAATGGTAATGAAAAGGTAATATCTAGCGGTTGGAATATTTACAGCAAGATTTTTTCAGGAGGTTCTGGTATTCTATTTGCTCAGAAACCTAATGGAGAATTATCATACTATAGCTATAGTGGCTCGCCAAACCTGAATAACTTTAACAACAATGGTAATGAAAAGGTAATATCTAGCGGTTGGAATATTTACAGCAAGATTTTCTAAAGAAGAATATCCTTTTTTTCTGGGAATAGGAAACTACTCACTAATACGCTCCATAGTAGTGGACTGTTTCATCTAAAAGTAGAGAATATTTAGTAGGGTGCGTTTTCGACGTAATAGCCAACATGAAACACTGCCTGACATGAAAGTGAAATGTAACGCACCACCTCTGTCAAATATTTCTATTCCAAATATTTTGGTTAGTGCGTTACGCTTTGGTTAGGAAAATTTCACTACCCACCACCTCTGCCTGGGTGCTTCATAAAATGAATTTATTATTGCTCTATACGCAATAGAAGGAAAATTTCACTACCCATCACCTCTGCCGGTGTGCTTCATAAAATGAATTAACTATTGCTCTATACGCAATAGAAAGAAAATTTCACTACCCACCACCTCTGCCTGGGTGCTTCATAAAATGAATTTCCATTGTGGCAAGAGAAAGTTGTACCTTAAAAATTTGCCATTGCATAATTTTAGATAAAACAGTTCACTACTAAACTCTTAGGTTTGGAGACCAAACCCCTACTCCCTACTCCCTACTCCCTACTCCCTTCCCCAAAATACAATTAGCATCCAAAACCAATAAACTATCATTCTCAAAAACAGTACAAGTAGATATAGTTGTTGCCAAAGCAGGAATATATCCCAACTGCAAAAAAGTAACCGCATCCTGTGCAGGTTCATATTGCATTAACCAACTATTATCCTCAATATATTCTGGCGTAAAACTACCACGATGTAACATCCAAAAATCAATTCCATACTTTTGAATAAAATTTTTCACATCTGCTAAATCTGAACTATATTGAGCAACAATTAAATCTATAGTTCGTTGCCGAAATTGACTGTAATAACCAACTTGATAAGGAATAGCATATTCCCTACCCAACAAAATAGAACGTTGAGCAAATGTAGGTAACAAATTTGCCTCCTCCTCCAAAGAAGCAATCAGAATATCTTCAGGTTGTTCTTGAAAAAATTCATATAAATCTGTAGCTCTACCCACTTTATATTTCACCAGAGGAAAACCTTTAACAAAAGCAGGATATAACACCAGAGATGCCATAATTAAACTTGTTAAAATTAAGGAAATAATACCCTGAATTTTTACAGGAGATTTTTGTGTATTTTCTGCCCAATTAAACAAAGCATCAATAATTAAAGTTAAAGCGATCGCCGTTGCCAAAGCAATAATTATGCGGAAACTTAATCCTGTATATCTACTCGGAAGATGTAACCGAAAAAGTAAGGCATGAGCAATGAAAAACATTGCCAAAGATGACAGTAATAGATGTACTAACAACCAAATTCTATTAGTAATATTTCTGATTAAAGGAAAAGCAGATTTAAAAGCCAATAAAAACGGCAATACTAACCCCGCACATTGAGTAGCTGGAGTAAATAAAGACTTGGGAAACATTCCACTACGTTTGCCAGTTAACCAAAAATCTTTTGGATGAACGTGAAAAAAAGTACTCCTCCCATTTGGATAAAATTCTCTTAATTCCATTGCTGCTTCTCGACTAATAGCAGGTCCGAATTCTGAAGAACTTAAAGCGTAGGGTAATAAAACAAAAAATGCCGTGCTTAAACCAACTCCACAAAATAGAAAAGTCCGTTTTTCTGATGATAACTGAAACCTCCCATTTTTCCAGTAAATTAGTTGGAAAATTAGAATGCCAGAAGCAATAAATACATATTGAGGATAAAATAATCCGACCAGAGCAATCGCTATTCCCATTCTGACCAATGAACCTTGGAGTAAATAATATAAAAAAGCCAGAAAAAATGGATAAACAAATGCTCTAGGTGTAGCAGAAGCAACATCATCTTTCATCCAAATAGCTTGATTCATTACCAAAGCAGCAATAAATCCTGCCATTGGTACTGGTAATATCTCTAAACAGATTTGAAAAATATAGTAAGTACAAATTAAACCCAAAATAAAAGGGATAATTTTGGCAAAGATAAACGGGTTAATTCCTATAATTGCTGCACTTTTATAAAGTAAAGTATATCCTGCTGGAGCTACTGACTGAAAATAATTAGCAATTAAATCATTGGGGAATAAATCTGGATAAAAAAAACGCTGCATCCAAAAAATATGTTGTCTAGCATCATCTTGAATACTCAGACTACTAGCAAAAGCTTTTTTAAGTGTCATAAAAGCATAAATTGTAGCAAAAGTCATGCTAAGGCTAAACCAAAATATCACCCCTTTACAAGATTTTTCATCTACGATAGGGGTAGTTAAAAATTTATGTATATTTGTCATTAACATATAATCAAGAATTGATTGAATAGGCAGATTTTAACAGATATTTAAAATAATTTTTTATACTATTGGGACTTAAACATTTTATGATCAAAAAATGGCTGATAGTCAGTCTAGATAAGGGAATTACGTCAATGCCATAAAAATTCCTAGAACCCTTGTTCATTAATGGATAATTGATAATTACCTTTGGTTAAAACCGAGAGGATTGAATATCAGGAAATATTATTTTTTCTCTTGTTCGATTGGATATGGCGAGGAGACCCGTTCTTGCAGACTCGCTCCGCTGTTAGCGTTTGCGGTAGCATTCCGGAATGGAAAGCTTTGCGGTAGCAAACGCCATCCCACCCTACGGGAAGCTCCGCTAACGACCACTTTTTTTTCCTTTAAAATGGGAAGCTTTAAACCAGAATTATTTAATTATTAATTATTAATTATTAATTATTAATTATTCGGTAATTAAGGATTTATGCCTTTTTGACATCAAAGCCTCTTTCTGTATATGCTTGAGACTATTTTACAACTCGATTTTGTATAATTACCACTATAAAAATTATCATACTGGTAAGTTACAGTATTCTGGTTTTCAGAGAACATTATCCCGGAAATATTAGCTGAAATAAAAATACAAAAACCATACTTTAAACAGGTTAAAATGCTATATTAATACCGCATCAATTGCTTTATAAAGCTTTAAAAAAAACAGGGTTATCTGATTTTAATTGGTAAATTAAAATGGTTGAATCTATTCAAAAAAGATTGACATATTGAAATATATTATAAATTTTATTATGATTAATTTAATATTTTTAAAAGCAAAAAAACTGTATAATTTCAATTTAAAAATAGAACTAAAAATGCAATCAATTTATTTTTTTGCAGTTCTAAATATGTAATAATATTAGTCGCTAAATTCCTTGAATTATTAGTGGTACTTACACATTTTATGGTCAAAAAATGCCTATTTGCGTAGCATTCCGCAGGAAGAATCTGTCTGCATAAGGGAATTACGTCAATGCCCTAAAAATGCCTGGAACCCTTGGTAGTCAAAGAATTATACCTTTTTGACGTGAAGCTCTCTATCTGTATATATTTGAGACTATTTTATCACTCTACGAGGGTGTAAGTCCCATGACGAAGATATACAAGAAAAATAATTACTTGTTTAGCACTATCTAATTTGTTGATGACAAAAATCTAGTAAAAAATATGTTGATTATAACTAACGATAACTCCATTAAGTTATATGTAATTTTCTACACCATACTGTATGGCCAACGCCAGGTCTATCATCAAAATTTATTGTGATATCATCAGACTCATAACATTTACTTAATAAGCAACTTTAAGACCTTTAATGGAACCACCAATTGAAAGAATACGACTTTCTCAAACAGCTAAAGATCAGTTAACTAAGCTGAAACGTAATACCAAAATAGACCAATGGAATATTCTTTGTCGTTGGGCATTTTGTTGCTCTTTAGCAGAATCAAGCATTCCCTCTCTAGTACCAACCCCTGCTGATAGTAATTTAGAATTAACATGGAGAATTTTCGGTGGAGAATTTTCTGACATCTTTTTATTAGCTCTAAAGCAACGTTGTTATAATGATCGAATAGGCATAGAAAGAGAAACTTTGGCCACTCAGTTTCGTCTACACTTGCATCGAGGTATTGGATATTTAGCTGGTAACCCAAATATCAAAAGGATAGAAGACTTAATTGCAACTGTGATTCCTTCTCTCGACTAAATTTTAACTCTAAACATTTAATGTTTAGGTATCTCTTGTTATGTAGAGTAAATATAATTTATGTAACTAAATTGTTACATCAAATTGTAAATAAATAATAGAAGAAGTTGAGTCAATACAAGTAATAAACTAAGTTAATAGTATAGAAGCATTCTTATCCTAAAGTTGGAGGTACAACAGCTAGGTAGGTTAAATATTGGAACAATAAAAAGGAGATATGCAATGATTCATGCTAACTCTAAAAAGAAATATCTAAATGTCATGGAAGATATGGTAGCACAGGAAGTAAATCGCCAAATTACCTTATTACCTCAAAAGTTAGCGAAATATATTAAGCGAGTTGATGTAGAAACTTATGCGCTGAATCGTCTCCCACCCTTATATGCTTCTAGTCAGGAAGGCTGGAAGTTTCAAACAAAAAAAGCACAAGAAGATTATAGAAAGGAGATTGTGGTGGTCGTACGTCATGCTTTTGCAGCAGTACAAAGAGACTTGTTGAAAAGCTCAACTCCTCTATTTACAGAGGAAACCAAAAAAGTATCCTCCTTAGTAACAAAAGCAGGAGGATCTACGGCAGAAAATAAAGAAAGCAGTAAAAATTATAATTGGAAGCATAGTCAGTACTATCACTTAGGGAGTTCTAGAAGATAAGTAGGGTTTGCGTATGGAAAGTCTTTTGGTAGAGGTAGGAGTCAGGAAGACCTCCTCAGAAGTCAGGAGAAATGGGAATTATAGAGGGGGTCGTCGGAAAAATTGTCCCTTGATTTTTCTGCCATAATCGTCCTAAAATACTAGCTTTATGCAGCTCTTTCCACCGAAAAGCTTATACTTTTTTAGACAAAAAAATGCTACAACCTTATATCTGTCAATGCTTTGATTTTTAATCAGCAAGCCCTAAGTATATTGTGAAATGGCTATTACCAACTTAACCATTAGCCATTTAGCCAATTTTTTTCTTAAATTTTTCTCGCAAGATCGAGATAGATAGCTAAAACATTCTTACTTCTGCTATAATAAAGGGAAAAAATGTCCTACTGGCCCTTGACCAAGACCAATTTCTAAAGCATACTCCAAAGCATTTGTGACATAATCCTTCGCCAATTTAACTGCAGAAAATAAATCTTTCCCTTGAGCTAAATTAGCAGCGATAGCTGCCGAGAGAGTACAACCAGTGCCATGAGTATTATTAGTCTCCACCGTAGCAGTCCTTAAAATTTCAAACTGCGCTCCATCAAACCAAACATCTACTCCTAGTAACTCATTCTTCATGGCTCCCCCCTTGACTAAAACTGTTTTTGCTCCTAGCCTGTGAATTTCCTGAGCAGCCATCTGCATATCATCTAGGTTATTAATCTCTAAACCCGTAAAAATCTCTGCCTCATAAATGTTAGGAGTAACAATAGTCGCCTTAGGCAGCAAAACATTCTGTATAGCTTCCACAGCCAAATCATCAATCAACTGAACACCTGCACGGGAGACCATCACTGGGTCTATTACTAATTTATTTAAATTTAAAGCTTCTATCTCTTCAGCTACGGCCAAGATAATTTCCTGACTCAATAACATTCCGGTCTTAGTTGCTTGTACGCCTATATCCGTAACAACAACTTGAATTTGTGCTTTTACCGCTTCTGGGGACAAAGCGTCAACCCTATTTACTCCCAAAGTATTTTGAGCAGTAATACAAGTCAAAGCACTCGTACCATGAACACAATGAAAAGCAAAAGTACGCAGGTCTGCCTGAATACCCGCTCCACCACCACTATCAGATCCAGCAATAGTCAAAGCAACAGGAATACTTGATGCCTTTAAATTATTCATATTATCAAATTTAGTAGTCAGTAGTCAATAGTCTGTAGTTACTTTTAAATAAATAGAACTTATGCACAAATACTGCATAACATTTATAAACTATAGTTAAACCTATAGTGCCACACTATATAAACGTGTTAACCACTAAAGAATGCCTAAATTTACCTCTAACTAAACTACTATTAACTTAATCAACTTCTTTAAATTGCACTGCCGTGCAAGGCCAACAAATTTGATATAACAATTAATAGAATTGACCTGGATGTCAATATCAAGAAAATTCCCTTGCTTTAACCATCTATCTATTAGTAGGTGGAGTCCGTCGCCTTTGCAGAAAATCAGGAATATCCAATCCTGGTAATTTTTTCTGCTTCTCAGTGCTTTGAGTTGGAGTTGGAGTTGGAGTTGGTATCGACCTTCTTGGCTGTGATATTTCCTGGGTAGGATTTATTTGTGCTTCTCCACTAAAACCAGTTGCTATAACAGTAATTTTGATTTCTCCCTGCAATTTCTCATCAATTACAGCCCCAAAAATAATATTGGCATTAGGATCGACAACTTCATAGATAGTCTCAGCAGCAGTATTAACTTCATGTAACGTTAAATCAGTTCCGCCAGTAATATTAAATACTACCCCTCTAGCTCCTTCCACAGAAGATTCCAGTAAAGGAGAAGAAATGGCCATATTTGCTGCTTCTCTTGCCCTAGACTTCCCAGACCCCATACCAATTCCCATCAACGCCGAACCTGCATCTGCCATCACTGCTCGTACATCGGCAAAGTCAACGTTCACCAACCCAGGCACAGTAATAATATCTGAAATTCCCTGTATACCTTGACGTAATATATCATCTGCAATTCTAAAAGCTTCCTGTACGGGAGTTTGTTCATTAATTACAGATAGCAAACGATTATTGGGAATTACGATTAAAGTATCAACTCTACTTTGTAAAGCAGCAACTCCTTCATCAGCTTGAGTAATTCGACGTCTTCCCTCGAAAGTGAAGGGACGCGTCACAATACCCACTGTCAGAGATCCTGCTTCTTTAGCAATTTCAGCTATAACGGGTGCTGCACCAGTACCAGTGCCACCTCCCATTCCAGCAGTAATAAATACTAAATCGGGGTGGTCTAAAGCATTAGCTATTTCATCCCTAGATTCTTCAGCCGCTTTTTGGCCAATAGCCGGATTACCCCCTGCCCCCAAACCTCTTGTGAGTTTTTGTCCAAGTTGTAAGCGTTTAGGAGCATTGGACAGGGTTAGAGCTTGGGCATCTGTATTAACTGTCCAGAATTCTATACCAGAAACCTCACTAGCAATCATTCGGTTAACAGCATTGCCGCCACCCCCTCCAACACCTATTACTTTAATTTTTGCTGTATTACTTGGCACAATATCATCACTCCTAGATTCTTCCTTTGGGGTGGCTTTGGGGTCATAATTTTGTTCTCCATAAAGTCCCGAGCTATTGCGAAAGGGATTAGAGACATTTTTTGGTAATGGAAAATTTCCTTGTCCTTGGGATTGGGGACTTTCACTGTTGACCCCTTGTTGATTATTCACTATCATTTTTGGGGATGGTAGATATATAGTATTTTTGACTTTTAATTTAATTTATACCTTATTACCAGAATAGCTCTTAGCATAGGTTAATTAGTCATATTCTAAAGTATGGTGAAGTTATCTCTCGTTAAAATCGGAGATAATAACGGGAGCTTCTCAAACAAAGAAGTTTCTTGCTCCTGCTGGCGCAACGCTGCACGAACACAGGTTGATTAACGTCTTACGCCTCCACAAGCAGGCAAGATGATACCCACCTCGTTTAATGTTTTATTGCAATATGTTAATTGCAGCATTCTCATCTCTATCTAAAACTATTTTACATAATGGACTATCTAAAACTATTTTACATAATGGACAAGAATTAATTCTAACTGATCAAGTTAATGGTACTTTCTGACCACAATTACTACAATGAGTGAAAGGTATGATTCGGGTTGACTTTAATTACATGAACACCGCATTTTACCGCCACTGCATTCAATTTTTCAATCCATACCCCAAGCTACATCATCAATAGAGTTGTCGCTAAATAAAGGGAAAAAATAACTCTAACCTAGACAGAGCAATAATTCCAAGCATTTTTGCTATCCAATAGCTACAATCCTTACAGAACAAGGTTTTTGGGTGATTTTTAAGTTATAAAGCGACAAGTCTAATTGATTTTGAGAGTTTCGTGTTTCTTGCTATTCCTTTAATCTTGAAGTTTTCAACGGCAATTAAGTCATTTTCTTTAACTAATTTATGAGTAGTTTTGTCTGGCAATATCTTCTCTTTCTCTGGCGCGACGATCGCTTCATGTTCACTGTGGCTGGACTCTGGAATTTCTACTTAATGGCAGGATAATTTAATCAGTGAAAACCAGAATTTTCCCATTTCACTTTAAGGTTTTATTTCGCGACAAGTCTATTAGTTCAATTGGTTATGCGCTGCATCAAATGAAAATCACACAAAAAAAAGAATTAAGGTATCGAGAAATAAATAGACTTGAAAGAATAAAATACTATAAATTACGAGGGAGAATTGATAAAAAAATATGGGATAGAAAGGCTTGTATATATTGATGAGAGTCGATTTGAGTCAGTCCAAGAATGTCTATTGTATTGATGGAAATAACTCTATTAATTTGCTTCGACTGAATAACTATAGTCCTAGAGTCTGAATTAGTTTTGAGTTTTCCTAGATATGACTTTTTCTGAAGCATTCATAATTACAGAAGTAAAAATAGCATTACCCTGACTATGAAATAATTTTGTAAAAATGAGGAGTTTGTCAGGTCTAGAGCTATTGAAATTTAATAACTTAACTCCTCCGACGGCAATTAAATGTTAATTTTAAATTCTAAAAATTTTTACCAAAAAATCAGCTCTCAACTCTCCTTTTTTAAGATGATGAAAAAATCAACTTCAGTATTTCAACAATAAGGCTTGAATGGTCAGCACTAATAAGTAAAATAACTTTCATTTGTACAATGGTAATTCATCTATTGTACCAAGACTATCGAGGGGCCAAAAGCGAAATATAGCTCGACCAATAATATTTTCATAAGGAACAAAACCCCAACATCGTCCATCATAACTATGATTACGATTATCCCCCATAACTAAATAAGAATTTGGAGGCACTGTCACAGGTTGAGAAAGAAACCTTTTATCAGGAGGACAAACATCTATTCTAGTTTGTTGATGATTAATTTTTCTTGCCTCAAGTTCTGCTGGATTCAAATCTGAAGCAACATAAGTTTCTTCTACTACCTGATCATTCAAATATACTCTTCCATCCTTCAATTCTACTCGATCTCCAGGCAATCCAACTATCCGTTTAATAAAAGCATCTTTGTACTGAGTTTTAAGTTCATTTGTTGGATTAAAAACCACAATATCTCCTCTTTCTGGATCTTTAAATTGATAACCCAATTTATCTATAATCAAACGGTCATTAATTTGTAAAGTTGGTAGCATCGAACCAGAAGGAATATAACGTGCTTCAGCAACAAATTGACGAATTCCTATAGCTAAAATCACGCTAAGTCCAATAGTTTTGATTGACTCAATCAAAGGATTTTCTTCATTGGAATTTTCTTTATGTTTTGATTTTTCTTCTTGATTCATCATTTATATCCATCGAATAATTAATTTTAAAATACTGGTTTTGTTTATGGGTTTTACAACTAGGTAATTAAGTTTTTTTGACTAGACTATCTTACATAAATATTAAAAAGATTCTAGAGTGTAAATCATCTAAGTTCACAATTATAAGACTACATTTTTAGGTTTTTGAGTTTATAGTCATTATTATAGCTATCCTATCAAACTGTAATATATTAGAATCAAAGTAACATTATAGCCTTTCTGCTCTATTTCCTGTTTCCATAATTACTACTCTGTACGGACGTTGTATGTAACTACCCCTTACTCCCTAAAACAATATAAATACAAAACCCAATCTTTAATCATGTCTACTATCTCTTCTTTGTTGATTCGTCGCGCCCGCATCCTTTTACCCAATGGGGAATTTTTGATTGGTGATGTGCAAACTCAAGGCCAAGAAATTATTCAAGTCGCTCCAGAAATCTCATTTTATGAAGCTTCAGAAAAAATCATAGATGCTGAAGGCTTAACCCTATTACCTGGAGTCATCGACCCCCAGGTACATTTTCGGGAACCAGGATTGGAACATAAGGAAGATTTATTTACTGCTAGTCGAGCTTGTGTGAAAGGTGGTGTTACTTCTTTTCTGGAAATGCCTAATACTAAACCTTTGACTACGACTCAAACCGCATTGGATGATAAGTTACAACGGGCAGCTCAAAAATGTTTGGTTAATTTCGGTTTTTTTATTGGGGCAACGGCAGAAAATTTACCCGATTTATTAACTGCTAATCCTACTCCTGGGATTAAAATTTTTATGGGTTCTATGCACGGACCTTTATTAGTAGATACGGAGGAAAAGTTAGAGCCAATTTTTGCGAGGGGAAAAAGGTTAATAGCTGTTCATGCAGAAAATCAAGCTCGAATTGATGAAAGGAAAAAAGAGTTTGCTGGTATTTCTGACCCTGCTATTCATTCACAAATTCAGGATAATGAGACTGCTTTATTGGCAACTAAGATGGCTTTGAAGTTGTCGAAAAAATATCAGCGGAGGTTACATATTTTGCATACTTCGACTGGAGATGAAGCTGAATTATTGCGTCAGGATAAACCGAGTTGGGTGACTGCTGAAGTTACGCCTCAACATTTATTATTAAATACAAGTGCTTATGAAAAGATTGGTACTTTAGCTCAGATGAATCCTCCTTTAAAATCTGCTTGGGATAATGATATTTTATGGCAAGCTTTGTTAGATGGGGTAATTGATTTTATTGCCACAGATCATGCACCTCATACTTTGGAAGAAAAAGCAAAAGGTTATCCAAATACTCCTTCAGGAATGCCTGGGGTGGAAACTTCTTTACCTTTAATGTTAACTCAAGCTATTCAGGGAAAATGTTCTGTTGCTCAAGTTTCTAATTGGATGTCTACTGCCGTTGCTAAAGGTTATGGCATTCCGAAAAAGGGAGCGATCGCTCCTGGTTTTGATGCGGATTTAGTATTAGTTGATTTGGATAATTATCGCCCTGTTTTAAGAGATGAATTAATGACAAAATGTGGGTGGAGTCCGTTTGAAGGATGGAGTTTAACTGGTTGGCCTGTTGTTACTATTGTTGGGGGAGAAATTGTGTTTAATCGTGGTGAATTTAATTCTAATGTTCGGGGTAAAGCTATAACATTTTCTGTAGCTACCTAATTAATTTTCATAACGACTTTTTTTGAAGTTTTGCTTGACTTTTAGTTGACTTGAAGGGCAAAAAAATTACTCCCCCACTCCCCTATTCCCCCGCTCCCCCACTCCTTAAAAAGACTTTTTCAGCAAACCATAACTAGCTCATTAATTTTTGAAGACGTTAATATCTATCTATCTGTCATCCAAACTATATTCTTAATCCCAAACCTTTATAAAGGAGTATTAGCTAATTTTAAGAGTCCCTGCAACTCAGAAAGTTTCGGGCTTTTTTTTGGCAGATATTCCTTAACTTTAGTATCATTTTGTAGTGGCTTAATTTCCTCAATGTATTTTTTCTCTAAACTATCTAATTCTGATAAAAGTACCTACCAGCTAAAACAGTAATTTAGTATATAATCATATGTAGAATTATCTTAGTAAGTTTTAGAACCTAAATTTTATCCAAATCCAAATCAAACTTACCAATAGAAATCAATTTAGCATGGCGTGCGCAGGGCGTTTGTTCACAAATATCTCCTACATTAGAAAAACTTAAATAAACTCGCAAAAAATTAGGAGGATAATAAACCAACTTCTCAGCCCATTCAATGGCGACAATACCCAAAGGTACTTCCAAACCCTCCCAATAAATCTCCAAATTTAAAGCTTCAATCTCAGAACTTTCTAAACGATATAAATCAAAATGATAAAGAGGTATTCTGCCAGAAAAATACTCATTAATCAAAGTAAAAGTAGGGCTATCAATTGTTTCTTTGATTCCCAAACCAGCACCAAGACCTTGAACAAAAGTCGTCTTACCACTACCTAAATTTCCCTCCAATAAAATCACACTACCAGCAGGCAAAATTTTCCCTAAACTTTTACCAATATTGTGAGTTGCGACAGTATTTTGTAGTGAAAAAAAAACTTCTTTATTCATAACTATTTATTAAATTCAATACGCTCATACCACTCTAATAATACCTGCGCTAACATCATCGAATCGTGACGAACAAAACCAGTTTCTTCATCCTCATACATCACATTAGTCAAAAGAATTTTCCTTCCTAAATTTCTAACAGCTTCACGGTCAAGAAAAACAGGATGAGAATCTTCTTGAGCATAACGAACTAATGCTTGTGCTGAAGGACTTTTTCCCTGCACTAAAACAGTATCAAATAATCGTTTACCAGCAGCAACATCAATAGCACGAATATGGTCAGCCACAGTATATCCAGTAGTTTCTCCAGGCTGAGTCATAATATTACAAACATAAATACTAGGAATATTTCTAGAAGCGTTCGCGTTAGAGGTGCGGAGCATTATCGCCTCAGCAATTTCAGACACTAATAAATTAGGAATCACGCTAGTATATAAACTACCAGGGCCAATAATAATATAGTCAGCTTCTTCTATTGCCTGTAACACTTTGGGCAAAGCCAGAGGATGTTCAGGAGTACAGCCAATTTTGACAATTTTTCCCCTGGCCTCAGTAATATTAGACTCGCCTTCAATACGTCGCCCATCAGCTAATTCTGCCCACAAATTAACATCAGTAAGAGTAGCAGGTAAAACCTGACCCCTGATAGCCAAAACTTGAGAACTAGCAGCTACGGCCTGCTCCAAATCACCAGTCACTTCACTCATTGCCGTAAGAAAAAGATTGCCAAAACTATG
The DNA here is from genome assembly GCF_010672695.1 of Okeania sp. SIO1H4. Lineage (NCBI taxonomy): Bacteria > Bacillati > Cyanobacteriota > Cyanophyceae > Oscillatoriales > Microcoleaceae > Okeania > Okeania sp. SIO1H4. The sequence continues at coordinate 683,372 of NZ_JAAHGB010000006.1, read as the reverse complement.
TCCCACCAAACCATCACCAGCACGAAACCGATACTGAAACAACTCAGTTAATAACTTTTCCTCATTAGCCAAAGCTGCCAAACAATTACGAATATCCCCTGGTGGTAGTACCCCTATCTCTCGGCGCAACCTACCAGAAGACCCACCATCATCTGCCACCGTCACAACAGCAGTAATATTAGCACTGTAATCTTTGATACCCCTTAACAAAGTAGAAAGACCTGTACCCCCACCAATAGCAACTATCTTTGGACCTCGATTTAATCGTCGATGGGCAAGTAAGCGATCCACCAGTTTTTCCTCTCCCTCTGGTATTAACACCTGAGTAATGGAATTAATACTACGATTTTGACCCCAGAAGATAAAAAGTAATCCAGCAAAGATAATTATTGGCCCGGAAATATAACTAGGAACTATAGTCGTCACCCACCCCAAAAATTCTTTAAGTAGCCGTAGGGTGTAAAAAATTGGAGTCATTCCCGTCCATATTGATAGACCTAAGCTAGTCAGTAGTACGCCAGCAGCACTCAAGAGTAACCACCGCTTGATAAATAATCCTGGAGCTAGCCACTTAAACCATTGGCCAATTACCTGAGAGTTAGTCTGATCAGATTTTGCAATAAAAAAATTACTTTTGAGAAAGATGCGTAGGGTTTTCTTTACTAAACTAGTTGACATAGCAATATTAGCCTTAGCTTGATTAAGGACAAATTTGTACAAAAATACTATCTACAATAAAGAAGATTCTGGCAGTATTATGGCGCTTCAGAACTAAATTGTGTTGAGATGAAATGCCTTAAAGAAGTCAGAAGTCAGTAGGGGCGTTAGCGGAGCTATGCGTCAGCTAACGCCCGTACAGAAGTTGTTTTTGTAACGGGGATTTGAGCAACCCTCCAAAAACATTTCGCCTTAAAAGGCGGGGTTACGCGACCCAATGATTTTGTTAAGGAAGATAAACTAAGGAGATTTAATCAAATCAGTATATATATAGAACAGGCAACAGGCAATAGTGGAAAAAGTATTTCTCTGTCTTACTGTTCATTATCAGCATAAGTCAAACACCAGCTCGTTCCTTGCTATAACAGCAGCCACGATAAATATTTGCTACAAATAATAGAGCATCTTGGTATAGAATTACTCTATTTTTGTCAAAACTGATTTTTATTAGAGAGAGAAAATATATCATTAATTGTTAATTTTTTCTTACTTATTTCTTATTCCCTCTGCTCTAGATAACTAATCACCTAGATAACTAAAACCTTCTTGCTTTTTCTTGACTTACAGTATTTGTAACATTATTTTTTGAAAATGGTATAACAGAAGGCAAAGTTTAGAAGAGAAAAGCTGACTAAATCTCAAAGTTTGAGACTTTTATTATGCCCCCTTGCTATACTGCCAACAAAATCTGTTATGGCGCTACGCATTAAGTTTAGGACATAAATAGAAGCTGAAACCCTTTTGTATTTCTCTGTTGCCTATTGCCTGTTGCCTGTTGCCTTGCGCGTAGCGCTATACTTGCTGCTTTTTTAAGACCAATACTTTATTGTGGACTGTTAAGTATAAACGATGAACCACGAACCTATAATCGAACTGAAAGGAGTTAGTAAATCATTCGGGTCTAATGTTGTTTTAGATCAAACAGACTTAACAATTTATCGCGGGGAAGCATTGGCAATCATTGGTCCATCTGGAACTGGTAAATCCACAGTTCTGAGAATTATTGCTGGTTTATTGACTCCTGATGCTGGAGAAGTTTATGTCCAGGGACAGCGACGAGTTAGATGGATGGATGATTTGAAAGATCCAATTACTATTGGTATGGTCTTTCAAAATGCTGCTCTGTTTGACTCCCTGACAGTAGAAGAAAATGTGGGTTTTCTTTTGTATCAACAGAGTAAGTTACCACATTCCCAGATTCAGGAGTTGGTGCAGCAGAAATTGGAAATGGTGGGGTTGGGTAATATTGGCGATCGCTATCCGGCAGAGTTATCTGGTGGAATGCGTAAACGAGTGAGTTTTGCTAGGGCAATTATGACTAATCCAGAAAATCCTCATGATGACCCAGAAATATTATTGTATGATGAACCAACTGCAGGTTTGGACCCCATCGCTTCTACTGTAATTGAAGATTTGGTACGTCACTTACAATCTGTAGATGGTGGTTGTAGCACCTATGTAATGGTTACTCATCAACATAGTACCATTCGTCGCACAGCAGACAGAATTGTATTTCTTTATCAGGGTAAGGTGCAGTGGATTGGTACTGTAAATGAAATTGATGTGGTGGACAATCCTTTGGTACAACAATTTTTTACAGGTAGTGTAGATGGGCCAATTCAGGTCTTGGATAGAGGTTTGACTAAGAGGCAAAAGCTACAAGTAGAAGATTAATGTCTGAAAAAGTAATGGATTAGATTATATCACTATTGGTTAATAGCTAAAATCTTTAAATCGTCACAGCTTATTGATAATTTTGGGGAAACTATGCGATCGCGAACAGCTAGAGAAGGTTCAGTTGGTTTATTAACTTTGCTAGGATTAGGTTTATTTGGTGTATTGGTGCTTTGGTTGAAGGGAGTAAACTTAGGCCAACGTAGTTATAAGGTCATAGTAGAATTTGAAAGTGCATCTGGTATGGAATTAGGCACATCAGTTAGATATCGAGGTATTAATGTAGGACAGGTAGTAGGAATTAAACCAGGGCCAAATGGAGTAGATATTAGTCTAGAAATTAAACCTGAAGATTTAATTATTCCTCGTGATGTGTTTATTCAAGCAAATACATCTTCATTTATTGGTACTGCAGTGATAGATATTACTCCTAGAGGTAGAATACCAGAATCAGAAATTTCTGCTGGTCCTTTATCCTCTAATTGTTCGGAAATAATTATCTGTAATAATGATCGTTTACAGGGGCAAGCAGGAGTAGAAATACAGCAATTATTAAGAGCAGGAATACGTTTAATCGATCTATACAGTGACCCAGAGTTATTTAGTAATGTTAAAATAATTGCTGAAAATACAGCTAATGCTTCTGAAGAGGCTTCTAAGTTAGCAAAACAACTGGCTGATTTATCAGAAACTATTAGAGGAGAAATGCAAGGTATAAGTCAATATTTAAGAGAAGATGTAGATGAAATAACAGGGATTCTTAGAGCAGAAGTGGGTGGTTTGACTCAAACCTTAGAGGGAGAAATAGGTGGTTTGACTAATACTTTGGAAGGGGAAATAGGTGGTTTGACTAATACTGTAGAGAGAGATTTGGATAGCCTGACTAAAACTGTAGAAAGAGAAGTAAATGAAATTTCCAATGGAATAGCAAATGTGACTAAAGCCATGGAAGAATCTACAGCAAAAGTTTCCGAGGCAGCGATAGCTTCAGCAAATTCTGTAGAGGAAGTAGCGAAGAAAGTTAGTTTAACAGCAGAGCAGGTTAATTCAATTGTTAATACAAATCGTTCTACTCTTATAGCAACTTTAGATAATATTGAAAAAACGACGGAAGAGTTAGCAGTGTTAATGGAAAGTTTAAGTCCGATAGTTAGCGATATAGAAAGAGGAGAATTGATTGGTAATTTAGAAATATTATCAGCAAATGCAGTAGAAACTTCTGCTAATCTACGAGATATTTCTACTGACTTAAATAGTTCTACAAATATAATTATGTTGCAACAAACATTAGATTCAGCTAGAGCAACATTTCAGAATGTGCAGAAAATGACATCAGATTTAGATGATTTAACTGGGGATGATAGATTTAGGAAAAGTCTTAAACAAATTATTAATGGATTAGGTGATTTATTCTCTTCAACAAAGCAGTTAGAGCAGCAAACTCGGATGGCAAAAAATATTGAAACTTTGTTAAAAGATAGTAGAAGTTCAGAGGTTAGTAAATTGACAGATTTGAGGGAATAGGGAATAGGGAATAGGGAACAGGGAATGAGAAACGCCGAAGTATAGCAGGCCATGGCATCCGCCCAGAAATTTCTTTCTGGGCTGCATAGCAGAAGTCATCTAAAGATGACTTAAAGATAGCTAATTTATTATGGCTAATTAGGGTTTGCTGATTAAATACCAAAGCATTGACTTATATTGGTTGTAGCATTTTTTTGTCTCAAAAAGTGTCATCTTTTCAGTGGCAAGAGCTGCAAAAAGCTAGTATTTTGGGATGATTATGGTAGAAAAATCAAGGGACAATTTTCCGACTACCTCTTCTACAATTCCCATTTCTCCTGTCTCCTGTCTCCTGTCTCCTGTCTCCTACCCTCATCCATAAGACTTTTTCAGCAAGCCCTAATTAATGAGACTTGATATAACTTCTGACTTCTGTGAAACGGTATAACCACCCTGATTTTTCGTTGCCTAGCTTTAGTTACAGCAGTCGAAGGAAAGGAGGCCGACATATCAAAAGCTTAAAACTCAGACAACGCCAGATTTTCCTTCTTCCTTCTTCCTTCTTCCTTCTGCTATAAATATCTATTCTTGCAAAGCAGCTAAAACTCGATCGTGAATTATCCCATTACTAACAACTACACCACGGTTATCAACCATCTTCGCTCCATCAGCAAAATTTAACGGTTTACCATAAAGATCGGAAACACGTCCTCCAGCTTCTTCCACAACGATCGCTCCGGCAGCATGATCCCAAATATTCTCCCGGTAGTTAGGAGACTTCGGTGAAGGCAAACGCAAATATAAAGCAGCTTGCCCAGATGCCACAATACCATACTTTGCTTGAGAGTCTACCCGTACAGAAGGCGCAGTAATACCCGCAGCTTTCGCTACTGCATTCTGACGGTCTTGGTCGCCGTGAGAAGTTTCCACACTTTCCACAAACCGGAGATTAGTAGTATCACCCGCTTTCACAACATGAATAGGAGTAAATTCACCTCCTGCTATTGGCATCATTGCTGCTCCTTCACCCCGAACCGCTACATACAACATCCCTGGTTGATTATTTTCTACTGGCATCGCTGGGCAAGCTAACACCCCTACCTTAACTTCTCCTGCTTCCACCAATGCCAACGCTACTGCATATTGGTCTTGACGTAAAAACCCTTTTGTGCCATCAATGGGGTCTAAAGTCCAATAACGAGGTCCGACTTTACCGTTACCTTGGTTAATCCATTGTACTATCTGTTCTGGAGTAGCATCTGCTATCTGTTCTTTTACATAATTTGTCACTTTTGTCAAATTTTCTGCCATCTCTGGAGTTTGTAATTCAGTGGCGTCTTCTTCTCCTACCACTGGATCGTCTGGAAAGGTCTCACCCAAGGCTTTGCAAATCAACGCTTGAGCGCCATAGTCAGCAACAGTTACCGGACTTTTATCACCTTTTTCCATTGCAGGTGGAATATTTCCACGAACCTGTTCGCAGAGTTTAGCTGCTGCTAGAGCAGCTTCAATTGCTATTTGTTTTTCGTGTTCGTAAGCCATGAGTAGTTTCAAATTAAGTACTATTTATAGCATATTTATAACATATATAGCGCTGTGCGCAGGCAACAGCTCATCTGGCAACAGGCAACAAGGGGAATAAAAAACCAATAATATAAGACTTTTAGCTATTGGACAGTTCCTGTAATTTGTAAATATCCCAGCGCACATTGCTATACCAGTGTTTGAATATTTAGAACTTGGTTTGGTGGTGGTGGATTGTAATTGTGGTCTATTGTCATTATTTTGGTCAAGGACAAAAACAGTGGGAGCAAGATGCTCCCATGAAGCGCCGTTGTTCATCCCCATCTACCATTACGCGAGCAGGACTACCCTTAGTTTTGGGCACTAAACTATATATCGCTATACATTAAGGTGTTTGACATGAATAGAAACTGAAACCCTTTTGTATTCCTGTGTTGCCTGTTGCCTGTTGCCTTACGCGTAGCGCGATAAGATTGACAAAAGTTTCTTGAACAAGTTCACTTAAATTATTAATGATAATTTATTTAACTATTAATGATGATGCACAATTTTATTCCACCAGAAAGATTTTTTCCCTATCTCACCTGGCAAGATATTGAAACAATGCCAAATAAAGAAAATGTAGTAATTATTCAACCAGTGGGTTCTATTGAACAACATGGCTTCCATTTACCTATAATTGTTGATTCGGCGATCGCTACTTTTATTACAGGTAAAGCTCTTGCTAAACTCGACTCCAATATTCCTGCATACGCCTTGCCTACTCAATATTACGGTAAATCTAACGAACATTGGCATTTTCCGGGTACTATTACTCTCACCGCCCAGACTTTGATGGCAGTATTAACAGAAATGGCTGAAAGTATCTATCGCTCTGGGTTCCGTAAATTGGTATTTTTGAATGCTCATGGCGGACAACCACAAGTTATCGAAATTGTGGCGCGAGACTTGCACCAGAAATATGAGGATTTTTTGCTATTTCCGCTTTTTGCTTGGCGCATACCTCACCCTAGCAAAGAATTGTTTACGCCAAAGGAAATGGAATTGGGAATTCATGCAGGAGATGGGGAAACCAGTATGATGTTGTCAATCTTGCCGGATATGGTAAAAATGGATAAGGCAGTAACAGAATATCCTCAAGATTTGCCAGAAGACAGTATGTTAAGTATGGAGGGGCAGTTGCCTTTTGCTTGGTTAACGCAGGAGTTAAGTTGTAGTGGGGTGTTGGGTGATGCCAAAGTGGCAACGAAAGAAAAAGGCGATCGCCTTATTGAGGCTTTTACGGATGGTTGGGTGCAGGTTATTCAGGACGTTTATAAATTTCGGCAACCAAAACAAATTGCTGAGGAGTCAGGAGGACTGAGTCAGGAGTCAGGAGAAAGAAAGGATTTGAATAGCATTAATTTTTAAATTCGTATTCAATAAAACACCTGTATTAAGATAAAGTAATTTTGTGATTACTGTCCGGATTTTATATGACAGCAGTTTTTGAGTTGATGAGGTACAAAGTTTTACGAGTTTAGGGAATAGGGAATAGTATTAAACTGTACCTCATGCTTTCTCAAAAGTGCTGTAATTATTAAGTGGAGACAAGCAAAACTTAGAAAGGGAGCAAGATGCTCCCACTGTCTATACCATTACAATGTACCACTACCAAAAAACGATAGTCTTCAAAAGCAATATGACGTAGATGGTGAAAAAGTATAGCTAATCTCCGAGAAGATTTAGTAATTATGTCAAAATTTCTTTCTTCCCTCTTCCCTGCTATATAGCACTACAAGAATTTGTTAGGACATTTGTCAATCCTAAAACCTTTTTACAATTTGCTATTCCCTGTTCCCTGTTCCCTATTCCCTAGCGCGTAGTGCTATAGCAACGATAACACAATTTCAGCCAACTTTTGTGCTGCTCCCGGTTGACCTCTAACACTTCTAAGGCGATCGCGCATTTCTGCTAATTTTTCTGGATGACTCAAAAAATCTAATACCAATTCTGCTACTGTTTCTGGTGTCAGTTTCCCTACTAACTCCGGCACAATTTCTTGTTTTGCCCAAATATTCGGCCAAGCAAACAGTTGTCCCTTGCGCAACACTAACCAATTAATTCCGGCAGCAAAAGCAGCTCCTACCCCCGGTAAATTTGCTAACAACCCAGGCAAACCATCCCAAGCTCTCATAATATCAAGTTGTTGGGTGGGTAATAATACAATCATCGGTATTGCCAACGAACCCAACTCAGCAGTATTAGCACCAACTGTGGTCAAGCAAAGACGGCATTGGGAAAGTAGATCGTAAGCAGGAGTGCGCGTTATTAATTCCACCTCTAGACCTGTAGGTGTCACCAATTTAGGATTTTCTGTCTCAGAGTTTGGAGGAATTAATAATTTTGCCTTAACACCACCCATTTTTTGAACTGCCGGATTTTTTCGAGAGTCGGCAAAACTGGCTAAAGTAGATAATTCCAGAGTAGGAGCAACTGGAATAATAAATCTCGTTTGCGGGCGTATTTTGTGAAGATGTTGAGCGATCGCTAAAGTTAAAGGTACGCCCAAAGATAACTTGGTAGGTTTCGACCCAGGCAATAACCCAATATACTCAACAATATTTTCCTCTGTTGTTGGTAAATCTATATTACTGGTTACCTCCGCCATCAAATCTCCCACTACTGTAAACTTATCGGCATATTTTGATGGTACTTCAGCAGCAACTTCTGGCTTCATTACGCCAAATTTATCTATCCAGCGCCACCATCTAGCATCCCATTCAGCATAAATAACAGTACGATAACCAAGGCGTTTTCCCACCGCAACAGTAAAAAATTGGTCGCCTCCCAAAAATAAAACTATTCCCTGGGGATACCAATGCCAGTTTTCCGCCGTTTTTCCCCACAGCAAAAACCGCCAAAAATATTCTGCGGGTTGTACTCGGTCTATTTCTGCATAGGAAAGAGCGATCGCTGCTTCTTTTCCGGTAGCATGGGGACAAGGTGAAAGTATGACAGAAATTCTCATATCAATATTTGCCTGTTGTCGTAACTGTTGCACAACAGGTCGCACCCAAGTAACTAATTCTCCCGGGCCATTTGAGAGGATGACAATATCAATTTTCATAGAGAGGTGATAGGTCGTAGGTGGTAGGTTTTAGGTCGTAGGTGGTAGGCGATCCCATAACATTCTGGCAAACCCGCAGGTAGCGGTAGGTTTTCAACCCAAGTGAATTGTATAGGTATTAGTTCAACAATTAACAATTAATAATTAACAATTAATAATTACCGAAAAATAATGGTCTAAACTCTCCCCTTTTAAGGGGATAAAAAAAGATAATATTCCTGATGTTAAGTCTCTTTATTAGACATCTGGTAAAAATCAAAAATAAAATAAATTCTTATCCATAAATTATCAATTATTTCTCCCTGTTGCTTTCCGGATATGTTGCCTGTTGCATCTTTTATGGAGATGTCTATTGCAGAGGTACTGATAACTGATAACTGAAATTACCCCTCTTGAAAACGGATAGGATGGGCGAACAGGATTTTATTTATTTCTCCTTTTTTAAAGAAGAGGCTTTCAAGCTTAATTATTAGGTAAACTTGTATATTTATTCCCTGCTTGCTGTCTATTCCCTAAGAAGCTAATATACTTACTAAAGTCAACCAAATTATAGGAGAAAATTAAGATGACAGAATTAATTGATGTGGTTAAAACTGGAGATATTTCTCAAGTCGAAACTTTGCTGAGTGAAGGTACAGAGATCGATGCTAAAGACTCGGAGGGTTCGACTCCCTTAATTGCTGCTGTGGAAGCTGGCCATATAGAAATAGTTAAAAAATTATTGGCTGCTGGCGCTGATGTCAATAACAATGATAATGATGGTTGGGTGCCTTTGATGGGTGCTGCTGGTAGTGGCGATCGGAAAATTTTGCAAATTTTATTGGATGCTGGTGCTGATGTCAATGCTGCTACTAATTTTGGCTTGACTCCCTTGATGACAGCTGCTGGTAGTGGCCATATTAACGCCATTCAAATTTTGCTAGACCGGGGCGCAGATATCAAGGCTAAAGATAATAATAAATGGACTGCTTTGGTCTGGGCAAGTTCAGAAGGTCATCAAGAGGCAGTGGAATTGCTAAAGCAGGTACGCGATCGGGGAGTGTTGCGTTAGGTGGTAGGTATGGCAATAACCAGAGCGGTTAGGACTTATGCTGATGATGAATCTTAGACTAGGCAATGTTTTTTCCACTGTTGTCTGTTGCCTTTTCTCTGCTATATCTATATATAGAACCCCTGCTCTCCCTCCTTTCTCCATCTCTAAAAATTCTTTAAACTTTTCAACCGAATATGATATTATTGGTTACTCAACAACAAATCCTCAGCTAATGCCACTGCCCCCCACAAAGGTGCTTCATCACCCAATGCTGCTGGTAAAATCTCAAAATTGACTTCTGGTAAAGCAGTTTCTCTTGCTACTCGTTGTAAGGTTTCCCACAATAATTCACCTGCTTTCATCACCCCACCCCCTAAAATAAACCGTTCGGGGTTAACTAAATTAGCTACATTCCCAATACCTACTCCCAAACCCCAACCTGCTAATTCGATCGCCTTAATAGCAATTTTGTCTCCTTGCATAGCTGCTTGACTAACTTCCTGGGCAGTTATTGCTTCTAAATCATTATTTACCAAACTCCGCAAAATTTGCCCTTCTTGAGGTTGATATTGCAACTGTTCTCTTACCTGTTGGGCAATATAGGGACCTGATGCTAATCTTTCTACACAACCACGTTTACCACAAAGACAAATTGGACCTTCTGGATCGACTGTGACATGACCTATTTCTCCTGCCATACTCTGGACACCGCGCCATGGTTTGCCATTGAGAATCCAACCTCCACCTACACCTGTGCTTACAGTAATATAAAGTAAGTTGTCATATCCTTGACCAGCGCCAAAACGATGTTCTCCTAATGCTGCTACGTTGGCATCATTATCAACTATTGCGAGTGAGTTAAATTCGGTTTCTAAGATTTGCTTGAGGGGAATATTTTCCCAACCTTTTACATGATGGGATAGACGAACTGTACCTGTGGTTGCATCTACGGGACCGCCAAAACTGACTCCTATAGCAGCAGGTTTTTCGCCTTTGAGAAGGTTGTGAGAAATAGTTTGCATCATTTCAATATCTGTTTGAGCAGAAGCATGGGGAGGGGAAAAAGTTTTTTGATAGTCTTGCCAGTTTCTTTCGCCAGCATTTAATACTGCTGCTGCTAACTTTGTACCACCAAAATCAAGGGCTAAAATTTTATTTGTCATAAAATAAATCAGGTTTATTGAGGATATTTTTAAGTTCTTAAACTAGGGTTTGGAGAAAAGCTCCGGTTAAATTCATTTAATATCAAGTTTATATAATAAAGGTTTTATAGCAAAAATTCATCTACTTTGCCACAGTAAGTATTCAGCTAGCTCGCATTCAGCTTTTAGCTGTTTCATAAATAATGGATATACACTGCTCAGGTCAAGGTTAGTTGTTTTTTCAATACTTTGAATTCTCCTTAAACTTCTCAATACTAATTCCTGCTATAAAGGCAGTGAATTAATAGCTGATTGCTGAATGCTGACCGCTGAATGCTTACTTGCCACATTCTTCAGTCTTAAAATTATTTATTAAATATTTAAGTGAACTCGGTCTAAAATTTTAGTATTTTTAAAATATATGGGGTATAAGTTTCATCTTAATTTTTGTAGTTTACTCTGGGTTATTAAGTAATCTATAAATTTGTGGTTGATATAGCAGTGGAAGGAAAGGTCGCAGACAGATCGAGAGCTTAAAGCTAAGACAAAGCAATATTTTTCCGTAAGCATTCAGCCGTCAGCTATCAGCTATCAGCTATCAGCTATTGCTTTTAATGAGTGATAAAAGCTTTATTGACTAAGAAACGAAAAATCTTACTATAACAGTCAGCTCTAAAGTCTATATTCATTTAAAACTCGTCCTTAAGCACAGGTTATTATTGCTGAGAGCTGACTGCTAATAGCTGAATGCTTACATTTTTCCTTCTTCCCTCTTCCCTCTTCCCTCTTCCCTCTTCCCTCTTCCTTTTTCCCTCTTTATTCTGCTATATTTTATTGTTGAAAATAAATAGCAAAAAAAATTTAATAAAAAATTAATTACCCTCGTTTGTGTTTTTTTGTTATAGTTATTTTATAAGATTAATAATACTAATATCAGGAGATCATTAATATGGTAGAACAAACTAATCAAAATATACCAGAATCAGTGGTTCAAAATTTGCCTGTGGTAGCTAATCAAACCTGGCAACAAGCAACTCAAAATTTACCTCAACAAGTTAAACAAACTGTTATTCAAAATCGAGTTCCGATTGCAGTAGGTGTGGGTGCTATTGTATTAACTCCGATTCTTTTACCTTTGTTAAAACCTGTAGCTAAAGCAACTATTAAAACTGGTGTTTCTTTCTTGGAAAAAACTAAAGGTGCTCTAGCAGAAACAGTAGAAATATTCGGGGATATTGTGGCGGAAGCTAAGGCAGAAGTAGCGGCAGAAGCACAACATAAATCTAACTTAAAAGCAGGTATATATTCTCAACAAGAATTGAATGCAAATAAGTCAGCAACTCCTTGAAGAAGGAGTCAGGAGACAGAAGACAGGAGACAGAATCAATTGCATAGGGATAGGAGGGCGATTAGCATTAAAGGCTCACTAGGGCAGAAAAATTAAGGGACTATTCTTCCTACTAACTCCTCCATAACTCCTATTTCTCCTGACTCCTGAACTCCTACCCTTACCAAAATACTTTTTCAGCAAACCCTATTTAAAGATTTTTGATAAAATTTGTCAGTTCTTTAAAGGCTTCGTTATCCCAGTTAATATAACCTGCTTGAACCGCTGCACCTAGACGTTTATCGGGATGTTCTTGAGTAGATAACCAGGCGTATATTTTAGCTTTAGAAATTTTATTAGATTTTCTTCCTGTACTTTTCTCCATGCACTGAAAGAAACTTTCAATACAGCTAATTTCATCAGTATCTATTGATTCTAAACATAAGTCTTCTAGCATTCCTTCAGAACTGTTGTTTGGAAGGATAAACTTTTCTATTTTTAAGTTCTCTATTTCTTTTAATTTATATTTTATGAGAGAATCTTCAATACTTTTAGAGGCATAATCGAATGAATCATCAGCATCTCTAGTAATTCCTAAAGAACGCAAATTAGAAAATCCTGGTATTAAATGCAAAGTTTTTAAGTAATTATTAAGGTTATCTTTCCCTCCATAAGAATCAACTTGGATATCATTAATTTCTAAATATTCAATTAATTTAGAGAAAAACATTTCATCCTCTTTTCCTTCACCAATAATCAACTTTGACTTTTTGATTGTTTTTTGAATTTGACTCATTAACGCATCTCCAAGTTAAGCTCTAAAGAAGTCTCAATATTATCTTTGTCATAAGTTAAACTCTTGATAACATTAGTCTCTTTTTCTCTCTCTAGTCTGAAATAACGAAAGTCATATAATTCGGAGTTGGAAAATGCTTGATGAGCAGCATTAATACATTCATAACTATGAGTAGTAGCAAAAAGTTGAGTGTTAGATTTTCTAGTTGCTACAGCTATAGACTGCCAAACTTTTTCCATAACTGAGTGATGTATACCATTTTCAATTTCATCAATTAATACTGTTCCTTCTTTTGCATTCATAATCGATAAAATAATAGATAATAATCTTCCCATTCCTTCTCCCATTAATGAAACAGGAATTAAATAATCTGCTCCAATATCTCCATGAATCATCGGAATTCCTCCGGTTACCAAAACTGCTAAACGTTTTAATCTTGGTTCTATTATTTTTAAGATTTCTATAATTTCATTTTGTTTATTTATAGCTTCAAATTGACTGAATATTTCTGCATCATTTGTTGGCGATACTCTTAAACGACTACTGAGAAAAGCGCTAGGAGGAAAAACTTCTATTTCTTTAGCTTCTTGTTCTTCGTCTTGCTGAATTGCTATCTTTATTTCTGTTTGTTCTTCTCGATCTGGTGTTAAAAATATTGTAAAACCAAAGATTTGTTGACCATTTTTTTTAAATCCTAGTTTTAAATCCTTGAGAGTTTTTCTACTATTTGACCTTAAATTTAAAGGGAACAATCTTGGGCTTGATGCTTTATCTAAACTCAATTTTAGTTCGTTCTCTTCACCATTTTCGTTTACTATTTTAATTTTAATGGCTTTACTGACTTGTTTTTTGTAGAATAACCATTCACAAATTTCTTCTACATCAAAAGTTTGTTGCTGGACTACTCCTCTATTAAAGTTTAATTGAAACGGAATTTCTAGAGCATTTAAACTTTTTAACAAGAAAATTGCTTCTAGCAGAGCTGTTTTGCCAACATTATTGATACCTCCAATTAAATTAACTCGTTCGATATTATCAATACTAATTTCTTCAAAACATCTAAAATTTTTAACTGTAATACATTTAAACATAATTAATTTAACGCTTTCTTTTTTAACTGTTATAAAAGCTGTTTGGTATTTTTGTCAAAGTGGATAGTTTAGTCAAATTAGTCAAACATAATAGTTGGGAGATAATTTGGTTTTAAGTTGAATAAAAAGTCATGAATAGGTGCAAACCACTCCTAATAATAGAATTGTACCACACTTATTTTGGGAATGCAAGGCAGAAAAATTTGGCTTTGGCGATTTTTTTGAGCTTCACAGAATGATGATTTGAACTAAAATAATAATTTTCTCTATTTCTGAGTTGAGGGTAGACTTTTATATAAGAAAGTTGGATTCTATAGAGGTGAATTTGACTAATTATCAAAATCATAAGGGTCGTGTAACCCCGTCTTTTAAAGCGAAATATTTTTGGCTCGAAGCTCAAATACCCGTTACAAAAATAACTTCTGACTTGGTTAATCAACTCACCCCTAACTTAATAATTTTAATCTCAACGATTAGTTTGAGATTCTGCCAAATTATCGGCAAACTCTTCACTAATTCCGGCAAAAGTCTCCTGACTCTGTTCATACATAGAAAGACCACTTTTAATTGCACCCTTAACTACTTTTCTTGCAACTTTTGTGACAGTAGGAGCAACTAATGGACCAATCAAAAACGCACCTAGTCCTAATAATGCAAGGCGATCGTTTGTTTGACCATCTTCAACCATTTCTCGGAGGTGAAGAGTGACTACAGATTTTTTTAAGTGAACAAGTGACATAATTAATATAAGGAACAAGATAAGATGGGTTTTTTGTAGGGGCTGATTTAGTAAATAAAGTCTTGGAATTAACCAAAATATATATACAAATATCTACAAAAACTATTTCCCTACCATTCTATCAGAGAATCTTGAAAGAGGACTCCCGCTATAATTTCTAATTTAGCGGTGAAATGAATTTCAACAAATCTATTAATTGAGCGAAGCGCGAATCAATCCAGTATCAGTTATAATATAGTTATTAACATTTTATTTTTCAACCTTTGATTACTTTAACTTACCAGTACAAGCTCAACCAAACTCAGCAACAAGAAATAGAGATTAATCATATTCTTGATGTTTGTAAGAGTGTGTACAATTATGCTTTGAGAGAGCGAAAAGACTGGTCAAGTGCGAGAAAATCACCAATTAATAGCTGTTCAATTGTTTCCGAATATATTATTCCTGCTGATGCGCCTTATCCTAATTACAATCATCAAGCCAAAAATCTCACAATAGCTAAAAAAATTCATCCTAAATTAAAGTCAGTTAATGCTCAAGTTTTACAACAAACTTTAAAAATTTTGGATAGAGCTTTTTCTGACATGAAATCTCAAGGAAAAGGTTATCCAAGGTTTAAGAAAAAACTGAGAAGTTTTGTTTTTCCTGCAATGCTGAAAAATTGCTTAGGCAATAATAGAGTTAAACTACCTCAACTAGGTTGGATTAAAATCAGACAAAGTAGACCATATCCAGATGGTTTTCAAGCTAAACAAGCTAGGATAGTCAAAAAAGCTAGTGGCTATTATTTGATGATTATTTTTACTTCATCTGAGTTATTGCCAGATAATCCAGTAGGTAAAAAGTCATTAGGAATAGATGCAGGTATAGAAAGTTTTGTAGCTACTTCAACTGGAAAATTAATCAAATCTCCTAAGTTTTTATTCAGCCAACTACGCGAGCTTAAATTGCTGCAAAGAAGACTTAATAAAAAAAAGAAGGGGTCAAATAATTGGTTAAAACTTCAGAAAAAGATAGCTAAAATACATGAGAAAATAGCCAATACTAGACGGGACTGGCATTTCAAATTAGCTCATGAACTTTGTGATAATACAGACAATATTTTCGTTGAAGATATTAACTTTAATTCTTGGTCTAGAGGTATTGTCAGAAAACAATCTAATGACAGTGGCATCGGTCAATTTATCAATGAAATACTTCCTTATATCTGCTGGAAAAGAGGCAAATATTATGGAAAAGTTGACAAGAATTATACTTCTCAAGAATGCCCTAAATGTGGGCAGATTGAAAAGAAAAAACTCTCTGATAGAAAACATAATTGCAGCAACTGTGGTTATGAAATAAATCGTGATATAGCTGCTGCAAAAGTAATCAGAAATAGAGGTTTAATCGCCGTGGGGCACGCGGTTAAAGAAAAAGCTTGTGGAGATGGTCTGACGGGGGTACAACTCAGTTTATTTGATTTGTTGCCTAGTTAAGAATCTGCGAGACAAGAATCTCCCGTTATAATCACCAGATTTAACGGTGAGAGTGTCAATATGTACCACTTTCTAACTGATGCTGCACCAGGGGACGCAAACTATTTAAACCAGCAGCGATCGCACTGCCATTGTGGACAACCGTAGCAATGAGAGGATGTAGTCCCACTGTCGAGGCCAACCCTAAAGCCACCAAATTTGGCCCTACTACCATAACAGTATTTTGTTCGATGAGATGCTTAGTCTGCTTGGCAATAGCGATCGCCTCCAACAAACTAGATAAATTATTATTCATCAACACCACATCTGCTGTTTCCCTCGCTACATCCGAACCATTTTCAAAAGAAACAGACACATCTGCATAAGCTAAAGCCACAGAATCATTTAACCCATCTCCCACAAAAGCCACAGTTTTTCCGGTGCGACGCAATTCTCGAACAATAGCAGCTTTTTGGTCAGGAAAAGCCTCAGCATGAACTTGAGACTCTGGGATTTTCAACTCTGTGGCCACCATCTTCGCCCTAACTTCGTTGTCCCCAGTCAGTAAATGTACTTCCATACCATACTCTTGTTGCAATCTCATAATCAGAGGCATACTTTCCGGACGCACTGGGTCTTTATATTGAATTGCCCCCTGAAACTCGCCATTGCAGGCCACATAAATCAAAGATAACCACTCAGAAACTGGGCATTCTTGGTCGGGATGGGCGCAACTTTCCTGAAAACAAGGATGATTTTCATAGAAGCAGTCCAAATCTACTCCTGCTTGAGTCAAAAATTTAGCACTGCCGACCAAAACATCCTGACCATTAATATCTACCTGAATACCCAGTCCTACTTTATAGTCCCACTCACCCCGTGGATAAATATTCACACCTTGTTCCTGAGCGTAACGGGCGATCGCCTCTGCCACTGGATGAGTAATACGTTGTTCCGCAGAAGCTGCTAAAGCCAAAACTTCTGTAGCACTCATTCGTCCTGATACTGTTTCTACTCCCACCACAGCAATATTACCTTGAGTCAAAGTACCAGTTTTGTCAAAAACAATAGTATCAATTTCCGCTAACATTTCCAGAGTACGACCACTCCTAACCAAAATACCGTGTCTGGTAGTATGGTTTAGCGCTCCCAAAAATGCGGTGGGGACTGATACTCGAATTCCTGTGACAAAGTCTAGGGTGAGAATAGATGCAGCTCTACTGGGGTCGCGAGTTGTGGCTAAGAAAATGCCAGCTAATATCAACGACGGCAAAATTAATTTGTCTGCCATTTGAGAGGCATAGTTTGCCATTCTGGTGTCATGTACTGGAGCTTTTTGTAATAGTTCGATACTAGCAGCAGCGCGAGTTTGTTTGCCGACTCTTTCTGCTCGAATATAAATTTGACCGGAACGTACTAAAGTCGAAGCATAGACTAATATACCTGATTTTCCTACTACTGGCATTGACTCCCCGGTGAGTTGCTGTTGGTCAATGACTGCTTCACCTTGCAAGACTTCTCCATCTACTGGTATTTGTTCTCCTGGGTAAACTATGACTGTATCGCCTCGTTTGACTTGGTCGCTTGGTATTTGTTGTTCTTCTCCATCTCTTTCTACCCAGGCAAAACGTCCGATGGTGTCTAATAGGTCTGAAGTTTGGTGTTCGGTGGATCTGGCTGTTTGTTCGCGTATCACATCCCCCAATTCGTGGAGAGTTAATACTAATGCGGGGGTTAATACTTTGCCTTGGATGGCACCGAGGGTTAGGGAGAGGAAGTCGAGACAGTCTATATTCAGGCAATGTTCGATTAATAAGCTCTGGAACGCTCGTTTGACAACTGGGAAGGCGGCAATGGCCAAGGCGCTAAAACTCAGTTGTGGGGAAATTGGTAATTTTAATGGTCCGCCGAGGAAAGCTAAGAGGGTTGCTAGACCTGGTATTACTAAACTTGACCATTCTCCTTCATTTTCGTCTTCTGTTTCTGGTGGTGTTTGGGAGTTAACTTTTTTTTTGACAACTGTTACGGTAGAGCGATTGACGTTTTCTATTAGAGATATAAGATGGTCTAGTATTTCTGCTTCTGATTTGCCTTTGGTCTGATAATTAATGGCGATCGAACTTGCTGCTTGGTTAATGCGAGTTTGTTTGACGTGGATATCTGATTCTAATAATGTTTGTACATTGTCAGTATAGTTTTTGTCTAGACTCAAGCGCATGACGCGAAGTCTGACTCTTCCGGGAATGCCATGAACTAATGATATTGTGGGAGTTTTGACTGTTACTGTTGATTTTGACCCTGATTGTTGTGATTTGATAGTTTGCATGGTTTTAGTTGATTTCTCTTGGTTCCGGGTGAGAATGTGGCTTCATTAATTGATCATTGATAATGGATAATTGATAATTACCTCTGGTTAAAACCGCTACGGAATTGAATATAAGGAATATTTTCTTTTTTTTCCCCTTAAAAGGGGAGTATTTTTACCAGAATTATTTAATTATTAATTATTCGGTAATATTATTGGTATAGCTGAAGGAAGAAGGAAAAACTTAAGTTGGAAAAATCTGGCGTTGTCTTAGTGATATGTTTGCACCCTTTGCTTCGACTGCTATAAGAGTTGTTCCAGCTAACGATACTTTGGCAAAAAATATGTTCAGAACAGCATCAAACCCTTATATAGTCTATATTTTACATTTTATCAACCTTTTTCCTGATATATCTAGGTTTAAGCCATTTTTAGCCTATTGATGTATTTCCCTTATCCCTAATAGCTTTGAAGGCATTTTCATTGTAAAAAATATCAAAGTACCGCTAAGTATCAACCTATGATTTTAAAGATTTAACCTACTGGGGAATTAGAGGGGGGATGACATCAAGGTCGAAGTTGGAAGTCAGTGTCAAATTGTCTTTTTCCAAAACCTTAAATGTACTTAATCAGTTTCTTATGGCGTTTCTGGGGACTCTGAATTTGCTTCTGGTTGGGGTATTTCCTCTTCATCAGGTTCAGCTTCTTGAATGATATTCATCAATAGCATTCCTAGTTCCCATTCTGACATTCCATCAGCTTGATACTGGATGGCAACTGAAGCTGCTGCTGTATTTATCCGCACTCCTAATACATGGGAGTCTGCTGTTAAAAGTTGTTCTAAACGTCTGACATAATTTGGGTCAGATGCTACTTTTGGTATTCGCAGTCGGATGCGACCGGGTACTGAATGCACGATGGTGTATGTTTGTGAATCATCACTAGCAACGGTTGTCACTGGTTGAGGAATAGTTGTTTGCTCAGTATCAATTACAGGTATAGTTACTGTTTGTTCTTTTAGTTGTTCAATTATTTGGCGCACAAAACCTGCAACTGTAAGGTTGACTATAAGTGCAGTAGCACCCCGTAGTTTAAATCTATTGGTAATTATGATTCCAACTAAGGGTGGTAGAATGTATTCGATTTCATTATGTGCTTGTAAAAATGCACCTAACTGGGGGAAAGTTGTTTCAGTTGGGTTGATCGTGTTTGTATAGCTTGAGGTTGTTGTCATGGTGAATATTCCTTTGGTGAAAGGGAACAGGGAGTGAGGGAGTGGATCACACTGATTATGGCACGGATACACGGATACGGAAGGGAGTGGGGGAGTATTTGGCGTTGGTGATTTGAGCTATGATATCGTGTCCGGGTAAGAGCGCGAACAAAAAACTTTCTCCTTCTACTACTCTTTCTTTCTCCTGACTCCTGACTCCTGACTCCTGACTCCTGACTCCTGACTCCTGACTCCTGACTCCTGACTTATTATTTATAACTATTCAACTGGACATGGTATTACTTGTTTTTAGTTGGTTCCATTTTGTCCGAATAGTTTCGACTCGTTCGCGGTTAACACCTAAATCTGATTCTCCTAGACGGGAAGCTGAACGTAGTTGAATAGCATTAGCTTCTTCATCTACATAAAATTCTACATCATCTACAAATCCCATTATCTTACTTGTAAACTCAGCATACAAGTAATTTTTATCCTCCTTAACAATATTTGTCCGAGACATAGATGCAATTATTTGTTTGAGGTTAGCGATCGCTGTTTCTGGATTATTAGAGTCATAGCTAAGAGAGACTATACCATGTTCTGCATCTTGACTGTAACTACTGACACAGTTTGGACTATTGGGACAAGGTGCTAGTCGTCCAGAATATACGCCTAGATTATTGGGTCTGGTGCCAGCAAATAAATTTAGTTTGTCAGAGGTGGCATTAACTCCGACAACAATGGCAACTGTTACTAACAAAAAGAGGGTAATGTATAACATTTTCAAAAATATATTAGGAGATTTTTTTTCTGTTGTTTCCATGGTCTATCGGAGAATAATTTGATTGAACTGGTTAATATGATTCTATCGTTAGATAATAACAATTATTCTATATCTAAACTAAAAATTTTATGACTGACGAAAAGCAAGCAATATTAACAGCAAATCAAGCCTTTTATCGAGCTTTTGAAAAACGGGACATCGAAACTATCAGTTCTATTTTGTCCAAGGGTATTGACACAGTTTGTATTCATCCAGGTCGTAATGCCATTCGTGGTTTTGAAAATATTCGGAATTCCTGGGATTTAATATTTAAAAATACTAATTATATGGAAATAGATCTTGATATTGTGACAATAGAAATTAATGGAGATATTGGTTATGTTATTTTGATTGAAAATTTGATGCAAGTGATTGGAGGTAGGAAAAGTAAAGCTCAGTGTATAGCAACAAATATTTTTGAGCGGATGGGTGGAAATTGGTATCTGATTCATCATCATGGTAGTCCATTGATGAGCTAGAGTATTTCTTAGGAGTCAGGAGTCAGGAGGGAAGAAAGAAGCAAGAAGGAAGAGGTGGGAAAGGAGAAAGTTTTTTTGATCGTTAATTGTCTGGACATGATATAATTCCAGATCATAAAAAACAGAAAAAAAGTTGAATTTTTAGAATTTATGGAATTCCGCTTAATTCAGTTTAATTCAGTAGAAAAAAATGTTTCATCTGAGCGTCATTTCCAAATCTTTCTAAATTCTCTTCCTTCCTCTAAGGGCAAACGCCGTTAGCTTCGCATAACTATCGTTAACGCCCCTACTACTCCTCACAATATTGAGGTCTCTGTTGTAATTGAATATCCAATAAATCAGCCACATCACACTTTAATCTACCTGCTGTTTGTTTATCTGGTTCTATATAGCCAAAACCACTACTAAAAAACTTTTGCTGATAAGAATAAATTGCTTCTATCCATTGTTTTTGTGCTTCTAAATATTTCTCTGGTTCTCCTAAAAGTTCATCTTCTATTGCCCCTGCATACTGAAGTTTTATATCCATTTCTAGAATTTGCTTAATTGCTTGAATAATTTTTAAGCGTGCATCTTCTGCTATAAATACTGTTGAGTTTTGAGATAATATTTCTGTCTCTAGTTCCTGGACTATTTCTCGAATTACACTGCTAGTAGTGGGAAATTTTTCTAGTGCTTTTTCCATTTTTACTGAGGAAATTGCACTAACATTTTTTGTTGAACTATCAGTTAATTGTTCTTCTGAAAAAGTAGAAGGTTCATTTTTTTTCGGTTCAGCAATAGTACCATTATTAAACTTACTTGCCTGATATCCTAAAACAAAAGATAGAGCATGAGAAAGCAGTAATAAAAATGTTACTGCTACTTGTACGCCATACTTTTTGATAGAAATAATTATTCGGTCAGAAACAGTTAATTCTTGCCGAACATTTAACCCAAAAACTCTAATTTCATAAATTGACTTTAACCTCGGAAATGCTGATGTAAATATTAATTTTGGGACTTTTCCATTACTGAGTTGATGAAAATAAGCTGCTAACTCATAATCAGGTAGTTGAGAGAATAACTCGGCAAAAGGTTGATAATAATTGCAGCGATCGCGACGATATTTTAAGTGGGAAATGAGTTTTTTCCAAATAGTATTTCCATAAATTAGTTGCTCTATTTCTTGGTCAATATTTGTGTTTAATAAATTGTTCCCCAAAGATTCTAAATATTCTAAATCGTGGCGAACTTGTTGTTTGATTATAGTAGAATAGGTTGACCATAAACTATTTTTAGTTTTTAATAGCCAACAGAAAGCAGGAACAGATATTTTTCCTCCTAATATTTGATAGAAGGCGTAATTCATTCCTAGTACAATTAATGGATCTAATGATTTTTGATAATTTTTCAGTTGAGATTGTAATTTTAGAGATATTTTTTGTTTCTCATCTTCTTTTTTTTCATCTCCAGTAATATTTAACCAATTCAGATATTCTGGTAAAGTTTCGGGAATAAAAATTGCTCTTAAAGTTAATAACCTAACCATTTGAGCATTTGCATTTTCTTGTTTTACAGCATTACTCGCCCCCAGATTATCAAACAGGTTGTTTAAATATTTTGATGTAACTTGACCATTCTGTAATTTTAAAATTAAATTTTCTACCCATTCTTGTTTTATTTGAGAACCACTAATTAATCCTTTAATTGCTGTTTCTATAGCTGCTTCATCTATATTTGTTGAGATATTTTTCCTGGGATTTTTCATCATCTTTGTCTGTATTTGTAACAGATTTGCTTCTACTTCAGTATTAGCAGGATGAATAATAATAAATTGTTCTGGTCGTTCAATTGCTTCAACATTATAAGCCCATGATATAGGTAGATTGTTGGCTTTAATTTCAGCCATTTTATTAATAATTTGTAAGTCAGATAATTCAGTAGGAATTATTACAGGTATAACTTGACTACTCAGCCAATTTTGCCATTCTGTGGGTAAATTTATTTCTGATTTTGTAGTAACTGTATGTTGATTTGGTTTACCAACTTCTTTAGTTTCAGATGGATTAAATACCGGATTAACACCTTGTTGTTGTTGAGTACTTATCCAGTCTAATATTTGCCAAATATTATCTTTACCAGTGCAGAGAAAATAACGATAAAAAGAAGTCGAACGTCCATACTCATCTTGTCCAGTAGTGACTACAGCAACTACTGAATAATCTGGTTCTTCATCATTCATACTCAGCACAACTCGCCCAACAAAAGTAGGTTCTTTACTATGACGATCTTTGCTAACTTCAAAGCCTTTATTAGCAATGGCTCTTCCTACAGAATGGGGAACTTGGGGCAAGGTTAAGTTCATATATTCCCCTACTTTAAATCCCCGAGAAATCCATTTACCATCTGGTAATATTTCGGGAATTATACCTGTGCTGAACTCGTGAATTTCAATAGTTTCCATTTGCTGATTTTAGGAAGGTGTTAATAGGAAGATTTTAGGTTTTAATAGGAAGGTTTTATATGATGTCCGGATAATTAGTGAAAAAAAACTTTCTCCTTTTACCGAAAAATTGTGGTTGAAAGCCTCCTCTTTTAAAAGGATAAAAAGAAAAATTTTTCTTTAAGTTAATCCTCTTCTTTTAAAGGAGAGGTAATTCTCAATTCTTAATTCTAAATTCTTAATTCTTGAACTATTCCCTATCTTCCTAATCTAATTGTGAATTACGTTTACCCGTACAAATCCAATATATAGGAGAAACTAAGCCAAAAGGTCGCCATTTTTTCGAGTCTTCTAATACTGATGCTACCCCACCACGACCCCGATAAATTTGCTGAGAATTTGGCTTATAATACTTATTTCCTGTCACCCCAAAAGCAGAAGTTGTAAAATATTCCACATTACCCATTCCCAAATTTTGCCAAGATTCTAATCTTTTAAAAATAGTAGGAAACCGCGCCTCTGCTAAAAACTTCGGTCTATTTCTATTTACCCATAAATCAGCTAATTCACACTTAGTTAAAACCAAAGCAATACGCCGTTTTTCATTAAACAAATCTCGACCTGCTAATGCTACTAAAAGTTGATCGACTCCCCTGGCATATTCTAGGTCTTTACGATGAGTTGTACCGTCAATCATTAACATAATTCCCGTAGCTGGAAAACAATCATTTAAGTAGTCTCGAAGTAATTGAGAATCTGTTTGCTGAAGTACATCGCTGAAAAATTCTCCAGAATAATCTTTGCAACTAATATCTAGATTCAAAACAGTATTTGATCGCCTCAAATTATCTTCTGCTTTGAGAGTAATTCTTAAACTATAATCCTTAATTTCTAGCACATCATTAGCTAGACGAGTTTGTTCAATTTGTAACCCTGACTCTATCAAATTTTGTGCCTGCTGAATCAAATATTCTCCATCTTTATTTGCTGGAGTAACTAACTCAACAGGACTAGAAAAATCAGCATTTGGCCACCTAGCTAAAGCTGCCATATAAGTTGTTTTACCAGCAGCACGATCGCCTATTACTCGTAAAATGCCAGAACAATTTTCCTCTTTTAAATTCTCATTAATTCTGTTCTTTAATAGGGACTTAAACATTATTTTTACCGAAAAATTGTGGTTTGAAATAGCAGTCAGCACCTCAGCGGTCAGCTATCAGCTTCTCAAGGTGTATAATAGGGGTTTCAATCCCCCATAAAAGGGGATAATAAATAAAAATTTTCATTATCAGTCAATCCTCTTATTTTCAAGAAGAGGTAATTATTCATTATTAATTGTTGAAATCCTCTTACCGAAAAGTTGTGGTTTAAAGCCTCCCCTTTTAAGGGGATAATAAAGAAAAATTTTCATTATTAGTCAATCCTGTTCTTTTCAAGGAGAGGTAATTATTCATTATTCATTATTCATTATTCATTGTTGAACTTGACTTAACCAATACAGGGGTGAAACTATGCCATAAGGTTTCCATTTCAAAGGTTCCCGTAAAATTGAGTGGGGACTTCCTAATTCATCAGTACGATTTGGGCGGGGGTCATTTCGTTGTAGAACGCCAAAAGTAGATATAGCATAAAACCGTAAATTTTGTTGAGGAATACGTTTTTGTAAAATACTGGTTGTTCTTGGTAAATGCACTTTAAATATGTCTAATTCTGGGTCAAGACGACCAGGCCAAATTTCTCCTCTTTCACATTTACTCATTGCTATAGCTAGACGTAAATCTTGGGAGCGGTCGCGCTCATCAATTAAATTAATAAATTTCTCCATCACATTACTATAAAATATGTCGCTTCCTGGCTCCCATTTATGGAGTAAAATTAGACAACCGACATTATCTTTGATTAGACATTCATCGAGAAATTCTTGATGTAAAGGATTAAAAATACCTGTTTGTAATTCATTAAAAATTTCTCCTGGATAATCTCGTACTACTAGATTAATTTCTTCTGGTTTTTGTTGCCACCAACGCTTGATTTCTATGTGAAAAGAATACAAAGGTAAATCATAGAAACTTTTGATTTTTATTCCATCAATAATAGTGGGTTCTAAAGAAGCACCATTGAGAATAATTGTTTCAGCTTTATTAGCTAAATTTTGAGCATCATTAGTAATGGCTGTAATTTGAAAATTTGGGTGAGTTTTTTCCGGCCAATAAGCTAATCCTGCTAGATAAGTAGTCTTTCCCGCACCCGTAGGTCCAATAATACAAATATTCCCCATTTTTTTGATTAAATCTGTGTTTACTATGTAAGCATTTCCTGCGGAATGCTGCGCAAACAGCTCTCAGTAGTCAGCACTTCCCTACGGGATGCTACGCAAACAGCAAATAATGAATAATTCCTTCTAAGGTTGAAGGAGCGTACCTTGGCAGTAATATCAAGTCTCATTAATTAGCCATAATAAATTAGCTATCTTTAGTCATCTTTAGATGACTTCTGCTTTGATCCTAGAAATTTATTTCTTGGCGGATAACATGGCTCGCTAACCTCGCCAAGGATTTCAATCCTTGGCTAATAGTTTAAGTCATCTTAAGATGACTCTTGAGGAGTATGCCATCTTTTTATATTGTGGTTAATCAGTGCAACTTGATATAACTTTTAATTCTCTCTCAATTTTTCAATTGCTTTTACCGATAAATTGTGGTCTAAAGCCTCTCCTTTAAAGGAGAAACAAGAAAAATTTTTCATGATTAGTCAATCCTCTTCTTTCCAAAGAGAGGTAATTGTTAATTATTAATTATTAGACTTGTCGCTTTATAACTTAAAAAAAACCAAAAACCTTGTTCTGTAAGAATTGTAGCTATTGAAAGGCAAAAATGCTTAGAATTATTGCTCTGTCTAGGTTAGAGTGATTTTTTCCCTTTATTTAGCGACAACTCTATTAATTATTAATTGTTGAATTCCTCCTCTCATCAATAGCTAATAGCTGATGGCTGTTTGCGCAGCATTCCGCAGGAAATACTTACTTTACTATTGATTAATTTAACTTGCTTGTTTGACAAAAGGAAATATCTAACTCAATGACAAAACTTTCACTCTTACCTTCTTGCTTTTTCCTTCTTCCTTATTTTTAGAACGGGAGTAAGATGCTCCCACTAGCTATACCATTATAATTCACAACTACCCTTGTTGCCTTCTTCCCTCTTCCCTCTTCCTTCTTCCTTATTGCTTCTTTTAAACTAAATAACTAGCTAAATAAATCCAAGGTAATTCTAATAAACTACGGTGATAAATACTGGTAATAAAACACCGAACAGATAAACCATAACGACTGCTATTTATTTGTTCTAACTGTTGTTTTAGTGGTAAAAAATAACTATTAACTACATAATTATGCCGTTGCAGCCAATTCATAGTATAACCATGAGGTAAATAAGCCAATTTAGAAATTTCTTGCTCAAGATTACAATCAATTAAATCAGCTTTATTCATGCATATTACAATACGTCGAGCTTGAGGACAATCATAAATAAAAAAGTCTGTCCAACGATTAAATCTATTACACCATTGTTGCTGAGTAATATAATTTTCCTGGTTAATATGAGGCTGTAAAATTTCTCTATAGGGAGGAACAATTAAAAAAATTCCTTCACTTTTACCCATTGTTTCTTTAAAATCTTGC
The DNA here is from genome assembly GCF_010672695.1 of Okeania sp. SIO1H4. Lineage (NCBI taxonomy): Bacteria > Bacillati > Cyanobacteriota > Cyanophyceae > Oscillatoriales > Microcoleaceae > Okeania > Okeania sp. SIO1H4. The sequence continues at coordinate 656,336 of NZ_JAAHGB010000006.1, read as the reverse complement.
CATTCATTAATATGCTCAGATTGCCATGACCTACGAAATAATTCCCCAGGAGAATCTATCCAATCTACAGAAATTTTGCTTATACCAGTAGAAAGTCTAACTTTCACATCCAAAGAACGCTTTTCAATACTTTGAGTAGGTTTAGAAGTGCCATCTAAATTAAGTAAATTTGCCTGGAGATTTTGATAATTTTGATTGACCAAAGAAACCTGGACATAATTTCCTTGGGGATTGGCCAATTCTAATGCTAAGTGAGTTTTCCCGACGGCGCGATCGCCTATATAAACTACTCCCATTTTAGAGTTAATACCAATTTGATAAATATTTGCTACAAATAACTAGGTTATTTCTTAGAAGTCAGGAGTCAGGGGTCAGAATGAATAGCTTTGATACTATTTGTTAGGTCATAATTTATCTTTTTAGTCTAAGGGACATTGCCTGTATATGTCTTTTAACTGCCCTGATTATTCAAACACATTCTTTTTCCAAAGGTGTTAATCTCTTCTGCTTACAAATAAAATATATTAGTAGCAAATATTTCCAACAATTTGGGATTAATTTATAAAGATTTAAGTTGCTATTCTGAAGCCGAAGAATATCTGATTAAATCCATAGCGATCGCTACCCCCATCTTACCGAAGACTTCCACAAACTCCGCGACTTGGGCGAACAAATAATCCACCTCGCCTTTTCCACCACTCAAATCCAAGATTTCACCACTTACCAACAACAATTAGCACAATTGCAAACCGAACATAACAAAAGGAGTCCTATTTGCTCAGGACGTAGCCGGACTTGACCTCTGGGCAAATGAAATTACTGTCCTGCTTCGTTGGCAAAGAGCGCAGTAATAATGTTTGTATCTAGAAGGTATTTACCACTCATTTTGTTCACAACCTTGTTTAATTGCTTCGTCCATAGTTTGAAGGTCTTCAGGAGAAATTGAGCCAGCAAAAGGTAATAATTGTGTTCCTGAAATACCTCTAACTTGAGTTTTTAGCAATTTCCGAGCCAATTCAAGCACTTGCAATACTAAGTACTGTGGCATAACTTTGTACTGTGGCATAACTTTTAATTGTTCGACTACCTCATCAATGACAGACAAACTCATTAGACTTCTCCTTTGCTGAGTAGAGATTAAAATATAGTAATCAAGGAAACGCCAATTAATTTGACTTTATGATAAAAATACTGCACTTCAAACAATATTGCATAAATTATAATTTACTGATGATGTGATTATTTATTTGCATTAAATCCTACTACTTATAAAAACAATGTCAAGAGAAAATATAGCAACTGTTGTAAAAATTTTAGAGTCTCTTTCTGATGAGCAGCAGGAAAGAATTTTTGAGCATTTACGAGAATATATTGCAGATTTTCAAATTGGTATTAAAGTAGGATAAATCTTTTGAAAAAACCCAAAGCAAGTTAGTAGTAGCAGCGAGACAGGCGAAACAGTAAATTGCTGAAGGAAAAGGGCAAACAATTGACTATGATAAGTTATGAAGTCTGTTACCTTACCATCTTTTTGGGAGGAATATCATGGTCTTTCCCTACTTGTTGCTTTATTCACAAAAGTGTCTCTCAAGTGATACAAGAAAGTCTCTAACTTCAACAAGAATGTTCTTCAGCACATGAGAACGGTTACTGTCTTTCAATCCGAAAGCTTTGGCAATCTTTTTGTAATTGTCGCCCTTACGATGAGTCACGCTAGCTGAACGAAGTTCTTGCAAATTTCTCAAGAATTTTATCTGCTGCTCATAGTTTGGATATTGATGAGCTTTGAGGAACTGCTGGAATTTAGATATTCCCTTTATTTCGGTATTACCTACTGGTGTTGCCTTAACAATTTCCCTCTCATTTAGAGAATCAATCAAAATCTTTGTCAGAGCAAGAACCTGTGAATCAAATTCTGCCTGACTATTTGTCAGGGGAATGCGCAAAGTTTCAAAAAGATACTGGTCTGATTCAGCTAATTCCCGAAAAAGACTCCATCCCATAGATTCTTTCCAATTCTTAGAAAACCTAACAAAACGATCCTTAAACATAAGGTCAATTTGTTCTGGAGGAGCAGGTGTTAGTTGAAAGCTACGATCAAAATTAACTTTACTAATCTTTCCTTCAGGTAGAATATTGTAACTACGCCAATATATTTGTTCATCTGATGGCAAAGATGCTAAGTCTCCAAGGAAGACAGTTATGTATTCAGGATGATTATTATCAAGTTTCAATCCCCATAATCCTTGACATCTTAGAAATCCATCCTCAACCGAGTATTGTTCTGGATGAGCATAATATTTTGTAAGAACTTCGCGCCGAAAGAAAACAGGTGTGAGATAGTTAGGAGCATCTGGATTAGCACCAAAGTAGTTTGCAAGCTCATCTGGATTACAAGAATATTTGACTGAATCTCCATTTTCATCCACTCCAATAATGAAATCAATGTAGTTTTCCTTGTCCTTATCATTGAATGGCCACATTCCACAGCGATTGAGTGGAAATGGAGGAATCAGTTTTTTTCCACACAAGTATGAGAAGGATTTGTAGTTGGCTATATGAAAATTTTCTGCCGAACTTGCGCAAAGTCTATAGTAAGTTAAATCCTGTTTATTTTTATGCTCTAATTCCTGTGGAAATTCATCAAGTATTAATTCAGAATATCGTTTAAAGTCAAAATAAATTGCTAAGTACATCTCTTTTACAGCAAGAAATTGACGCACTTCTTTGAGACGAACTTCAACTTTATCCATTTCAAGTTTTGCTACTACAGTTTCATCTCCTCTATCATCAAATTTGATAAGTTGATTTTTTTCAAAATCGTGGTACAAACGATGAAAGTGTCGAAACTCTTCAATCATTTCGTTATATGAGTCACGAATGCCATGAAAATCCCGATGAATTATAAACGGTTCTACATCATCTAAGTTTCCAAACCGCAAATAGTTAAGATTTTTATTGAAACATAGATGCCCATCTTCAAGATGGAAATCCCAAGAAATCTTGCTTAGAGAAGTTTCAACATCAGCATTTGGAATCAAGGCTGAAAATATACCAAGATTCTCGTTTTCAGTAACTTTATCAAAATAAACAGTTATCCATGGCTCTCTACCTAAACTAGGAATAAATTTCTCTCGCGATTCAGATTGAAGTAGCCATTTCAAAGTTAGATCGACGTTTTTAGTCGCCATAATAGTGATTTGATATAAACATAATTAGGGCTTGCTGATTAATTCTAAAAGTATTGACTGATATTGGTTTTAGCGTTTTATAGTTGAAAAAAGTAGCAGCTTTTCGGTGGAAAAAGATCATGCATGCTAGTATTTTGGGATGATTATGGCAGAAAAATTGAGAGACAATTCTTACTCCTACCTCCTCGCTCATTCCCATTTCTCCTGTCTCCTGTCTCCTACCCCAGCAAAAAGACTTTATTCAGCAAACCCTAATTAATTGTAGTTTGACTTACATAATATTGACGGGAGCGCGATCGCACTCCCACTAACTAAAAGCCTATTTCATTTTAATAAGCACCTATGCAGAGCAAATAACTTATCTCCAAAATACACGAAAATTTCTTGACAAGCAACCACCCTACATCTCTTACATATCAATACTTATAACAAATGGCATACGAGAACGCGATCGCACCCAAATTCCCCCCATTTTTCCTCCTAAATAGCTCATTTGAACTTTTTTTGCCAAATTCAGTTTAAATTCCAAATATACTTAGCAATAATTTATAAGCTTAATTTATATCTACCTTTCATTAAACCCTAAAAACTTTACAGGTAAAGACTTTCAGTCAAACCAATACCAGCAAAAATTAAATATCAACCTTCTTCTTTCTTCCTTCTGACTTCTTCCTTATAAAATAAAGCTATCTAAAATATTTATTCTAAAATCTAAAAAAAATGTCATTTGTTGGCCTACATATTCATAGCGATTATAGCCTATTAGACGGGGCATCCCAATTACCACAATTAATAGATAGAGCAGTAGAACTAGGAATGCCAGCCATTGCTCTGACAGACCATGGAGTAATGTATGGGGCGATTCAATTAATTAAACTGTGTAGAAATAAAGGAATTAAACCCATAATTGGCAATGAAATGTATGTGATAAATGGAGAAATTGAGAAACAACAAAGAGGCAAAAAATTTCACCAAGTCGTATTAGCAAAAAATACTCAAGGCTATAAAAATTTAGTCAAACTAACAACTCTTTCTCATCTACATGGTTTTCAAGGAAAAGGCATATTTGCTCGACCTTGTATTAATAAAGAATTACTAGAAAAATATCACGAAGGTCTGATAGTAACTAGCGGGTGTTTGGCAGGAGAAGTACCGCAAAATATTATGCAGGGAAAATTAGATGAAGCGAAGACAGTAGCTAAGTGGTACAAAGATTTATTTGGAGAAGATTACTATTTAGAAATACAAGACCATGGTTTCCCAGAAGATAGAGTAGTAAATACTGGAATTGTCAAAATTGCCAATAAATTAAAGATAAAAATAGTAGCCACAAACGATTCTCATTTTATTTCTTGTCGAGACGTAGAAGCACACGATGCTTTGTTGTGTATTAATACTCAAAAATTAATCTCTGAAGTAAAACGGATGCGGTATAGCGGTACCGAATATTTAAAGTCTGCTGAAGAGATGAAGCAACTATTTAAAGACCACCTAGAAAATGAAATTATAGAAGAAGCGATCGCCAATACATTAGAAGTGGCAGATAAAGTTGAAAAATATCAAGGAATTTTAGGAGAACCAAGAATTCCTGATTATCCCATTCCGCCAGAACATAATGCCGATACTTATCTGGAAGAACTTGCTTGGGAAGGATTATTGGAAAGGCTGAAACTTAAACAAAGAAGTGAAATTTCCGCAGTATATAAAGAGCGGATGGAAACTGAATTGAAAGTTCTTCAGGATAAAGGTTTCTCTACATATTTTTTGGTGGTTTGGGATTACATAAAATATGCCAGAGATGAAAATATTCCTGTCGGACCTGGTAGGGGAAGTGCTGCTGGTTCATTAGTTGCTTATTCTCTGCGGATTACTAATATAGATCCGGTACATCATGGCTTATTATTTGAAAGATTTTTGAATCCCGAACGGAAATCAATGCCAGATATTGATACAGATTTTTGTATTGAAAACCGAGATGCAATGATTGATTATGTGACTGAACGGTATGGAGAAGAGAGAGTTGCCCAAATTATTACTTTTAACCGGATGACATCTAAGGCAGTATTAAAAGATGTGGGGAGAGTGTTGGGAGTTTCGTTTGGGGAAGCGAATAAAATGGCAAAGTTAATTCCTGTTGCACGGGGTAAACCAGCTAAGTTAAAAGTGATGATTTCTGATGAGACTTCTTCTCCTGAATTTAAGGAAGCTTATGAAAATAATGAAATTCAAATAGAAGATAATCAAGCCGGAAAAGTTAGTAAAATTTCTGTTCGTCAATGGATAGATATGGCAATCAGAATTGAGGGTACTAATAAGACTTTTGGAGTACACGCAGCAGGGGTAGTAATTTCTAAGGAACGCCTAGATGAAATTGTGCCTTTACAAAGGAATAATGATGGAGCTGTGATTACTCAGTATCACATGGAAGATATAGAATCCCTTGGTTTGTTGAAAATGGATTTTTTGGGATTGAAAAATTTAACTATTATTCAGAATACTGCCGATTTGATTGAGCAAAATCATCATCTTCCTTTAGTTCCAGATGAGTTACCAGCTAATGAAAGAAAGGCAATGGAAATTTTGGCGAGAGGCAATATTAAGAAAATGCCAGAGGATGTGAAAAAGACCTACGAATTGATAAAGTCTGGAGACTTGGAAGGAGTATTTCAGTTGGAATCTTCTGGCATGGTGGATGTGGTGAAAAAATTGAAGCCTACTTCTATTGAAGATATTTCTTCTATATTGGCTTTGTATCGCCCCGGACCTTTAGATGCGGGTTTAATTCCTAAATTTATTGACCGGAAACATGGGCGGGAGAAAATTGAATACCAACATCCAAAGTTAGAACCAATTTTGCAAGAAACTTATGGAGTTTTGTGTCTGCCAAAGGGAACTTTAATCGATCAACCAGATGGTTCGAGAGAGGCGATCGAAAATATTAAGAGTGGGGAGATAATTTTAACTTCGGATGGTAGGAAAGTTTGGCAGGCAAAAGTTGCTAAACAGTGGCGGAGTGGTGTTAGGGAAATATTGAAAATTACTTTGTCTAGCGGAACGGTAATTTATGCGGGAAAAAACCATCGCTTTTTAACGCCGGAAGGAGATAAGTTTGCCTGGGAATTAGAATCAGGAGTTAAAAACGGTAATATTTATGGTTCTGCTGTTTATGAAAAATGGCAGGTTTCTAGTAATAACAAAAGACTAGGTAAAAATGAAGCTTATTGTTCAAATATACCTCAGCCAGAAAATGGGGAAAAATCTAGAGAAAGCCATCTACAAATTTCCTCTTTATCTTTGACAACTTCTTCGGAAAATTATATTTCTCACACCAATACTTCGAGTCGGAAAAATCAGGAGTTTTCTCTGGAAAAATGTACTTTATTTAAAGAGACAAATTTCTTAGATAGACTCAAGGCAGAAAATGAGGAAAATTTGAGAGAAAACTATCTACAGATTTCCTATTTCCCTTTGGCAACTCCTTCAGAAAATTATATTTCTCACACCAATACTTCGAGTCGGAAAAATCAGGAGTTTTCTCTGGAAAAATGTACTTTATTTAAAGAGACAAATTTCTTAGATAGACTCAAGGAAGAAAATGAGGAAAATTTGAGAGAAAACTATCTACAGATTTCCTATTTCCCTTTGGCAACTCCTTCAGAAAATTATATTTCTCACACCAATACTTCGAGTCGGAAAAATCAGGAGTTTTCTCTGGAAAAAGGTATTTTCTTTAAACAGACAAATTTATCAGATATAAGGAACCTGGAAAAAGATACTTTATTTAAACCGACTAATTTATTAGACAGAGGGAAGCTGAAAAATTGGGAAAATTTGAGAGAAAGCTATCTACAGATTTCCTATTTTACTTTGACAACTTCTTCAGAAAATTCCATTTATCAGACAGATGCTTCGAGTCGGAAAAATCTAGAGTCTTTCCTCGAAAAAGGTACTTTATTTAGACAGACAAATTTCTTAGATAGAAAAAATTGGGGAAATGAGGAAAATTTCCGAGAAAACTATCTAGAGATTTTCCCTTTCTCTTTGACAACTCCTTCAGAAGATTCTATTTCTCAGATAGATACTTCGAGTCGTAAAAATCTGGATTCTTCCCGGGAAAAAGCTACTTTATTTAAACAGACAAATTTCTTAGATAAGCCTCAGCAAGAAAATCAGGAAAATTTTAGAAAAAACCATCTACAGATTTTCTATTTTCCTTTGACAACTACTTCAGAAGATTCTATTTCTCAGATAGATACTTTCAGTCGCAAAAATCAGAAGTTTTCCCGGGAAAAAGCTACTTTATTTAGACAGACAAATTTCTTAGATAGAGGGAAGTGGGGAAATGGGGAAAAATCTGGAGAAAGACATCTACAGATTTCCTATTTTCCTTTGACAACTCTTTCAGAAGATTCTATTTCTCAGACAGATACTTTGAGTCGGAAAAATCAGAAGTTGGCTCAGGAAAAAGCTACTTTATTTAGACAGACAAATTTCTTAGATAGACAGAAACTAGAAATTAGGGAAAATTTGAGAGAAAACTATCTACAGATTTCCTATTTTCCTTTGACAACTCTTTCAGAAAATTCTATTTCTCAGACAGATACTTTCAGTCGGAAAAATCAGAAGTTGGCTCAGGAAAAACCTACCTTAAATTTTTTAGATAAACCTCAGCCAAAAAATCGGAAAAACTCTGATATAAAGATATACGAAAAAAATCATTTACAGGATATCAGACTTGTTTATGTTGTCTCGGTGGAAGAAGCAGGAAAAGCAGAATGTTTTGATTTGGAAATGGAAGACCAAGCTTCTCCTTATTTTCTAGCTGAAGGAGTAGTTGTTCATAATTGTTACCAAGAACAAATTATGAAAATGGCTCAAGATTTAGCAGGATATTCTTTGGGAGAAGCAGATTTATTACGTCGTTGTTTGAGTGGTTCAACAAAAGTAATAGATGCAGCAACAGGCAACTTAGTTACTCTCAAAGAAATAGCTGCTAAACCTGAGTATTGGTTAAGTCGAAAAGTATTTTCTTTAGACACCAAAACTCAACAAATTGTGCAAAAACCAATAACAGAAATTCATCCTAATGGTGTGCGAGATGTTTGGGAAATTACCACTCGTACAAACCGGAAAATTAAGGCTACAAACGACCACCTTTTTTATACAGTTTTAGGATGGAAACCTTTAAAAGATTTTTCTGTAGGCGATCGCTTAGGTTTACCAAAGAAAATTCCGATTAATCATGGCAGTCAAATATCTGATGCTCAAATTAAATTTACTGCTTATTTAATACGTGACGGGTATCTATCTACTAAGAGTCCGTCTTGTGGTTATTTCTGTAATAGTGATCCGGAATTAATTGCTGATTTTAATTGTTGTGCAGAAGAATTATTTGGTTCTTTAGCACCTATCGATCAACAACTACATCAAGGCAAAAAATCAGTTAGTTATGTTCGTATAGGTTTTCTTTCAGCTTTTAATAATTGGGTAGATAATCATCTCAAATTTGCTAATTCACGGGATAAAGAAATTCCTGATTGGGTATTTTCTTTGTCTAAGAGTCAGTTACAACTTTTCTTAGGAATTTTATGGTCAACAGATGGTACGGACGTTGCATACAACATCCGTACAAACAAAACAATTGGGTATACAGAATATAACTCTACCTCAGAAGTTTTAGTCAGACAAATCCAACATTTACTTCTACGTTTAGGTATAGTTTCTCTGTTCAATATTAAGAAGATAAAATATCAAGGTAAACCTTATCTTTCTTATCGAGTTCAAATTACAGGACGTGAGGATATGCTCAAGTTTTGTGAATTGATAGAACCATATTTAAGTAGTTACAAAAAGCAACTTTGTGAAAGTTGTTATTTAGTTATTCAAGATATAGAATTTCTCAGACTTATAAGGTGTGGTTCTTTTTCTTCTTTCCTATTTTCTGGAACCAGAATTACTAATTCCTACTCCCTACTCTCTACTCCCTACTCCCTAAGAGAAAAAAATCAATCTAAACATTGTCTACCTCCAGAAATTATTACCCTAATTGCAGAAGCTAAAAAAGCTAGTGGAATGACTTGGACAGAAATAGATAAAGCTGTCGGAGTATGTCGTGGCACTATGTCGTCAGGTTTAAATTTTCAAAATACTCCAACTAGGAATTTATCCCGTCATAAAGTTAATAGATTTGCGACAGCTTTTGCAGATGAAAAATTAAAATCCATTGCTAATTCTGAGGTTTTTTGGGATGAGATTACTTCTATAGAATATATTGGCAAAGAAGAAGTTTTTGATTTGACAATTTCCGAAACTCATAACTTTATTGCCAATGATTTTATAGTTCACAATTGCATGGGTAAAAAGAAAGTTTCAGAAATGGAAAAGCATCGAGAAATATTTATTGATGGTGCGACTCAAAGAGGTGTTCATTCTGCAGTGGCAGAAGATTTGTTTGAACAAATGATTAAATTCGCTGAATATTGTTTGGCTTATGAGACAGAAATTATGACTGTAGAATATGGCGCTATTCCTATTGGTAAAATTGTAGAAGAACAGATTGAATGTACTGTCTATACGGTAGATAAAAATGGATATATTTATACACAACCAATCGCTCAATGGCATAATCGAGGTATGCAGGAAGTTTATGAATATAGTCTGGAAGATGGAACAGTAATTCGGGCAACACCAGAACATAAGTTTATGACTGAAGATGGTCAAATGCTGCCTATTGATGAAATTTTTGAGCGTAATTTAGATTTGAAATGTTTAAGGAGTCTAGCAGAATGGGAATTTCCTATCGTCAGTTAAAACCTCAATTGAAGCAACAGATTATTTAGGCATTTCATTACCCCCTGAAATGCCAAGAAATTCTAGATTTTCTCTGGGATTACAAAAAAGCAAAAATAGAACAGATTTTAAGGAGTTATCGTCGTGGTTAAAATTGTTTCTCGCAAGCTGGCAAAAACAGAAAATGTTTATGATATTGGAGTAGCTAAAGACCATAATTTTGTCTTAGCAAATGGGTTAGTTGCCTCTAACTGTTTTAACAAATCTCATTCCACAGCTTATGCTTATGTAGCTTATCAAACTGCTTATTTAAAAGCTAATTATCCAGTCGAATATATGGCAGCTTTACTAACTGCTAATAGTGGCGATCAAGATAAAGTACAAAAATATATTGCTAATTGTCATAAATTTAATATCGAAGTCGAACCGCCGAATATTAATAAGTCAGAAGTAGATTTTACTCCCTTGCCAAAAGTAGCGACAGGAGAAACAAAAGATAAAATTTTATTTGGATTATCCGCAGTAAAAAATGTAGGTGAAGGAGCAATAGAAGCAATTTTAGAAGCAAGAAAAGAAGGGGAAGAATTTAAGTCTTTAGCCGATCTATGTGACAGAGTTAATCTTAATGCTCTGAATAGTCGTACTTTAGAATCTTTAATTAAATGTGGAGCTTTCGATAAAATTCAATCAAACCGTCACCAATTAATCAAAGATTTAGAAGGTGTAATGAAATGGGCGCAAGATAGAAATAAAGACCGGGATATAGGGCAATTAAGTTTATTTGATGTGGCAGAAAAAACAATGCCTGCTTTTGATTCTGCTCCTAAATCTTCCACTGTTTCAGATTTTCCAGCTAAAGAAAAATTGCAGTATGAAAAAGAAATTATAGGATTTTATGTATCCGACCATCCTCTCAAATATGCACAGGAGCAAAATAAAATTTCGGATGCTATTTCTATTGCTGAAATGAAGGAAAAAAAATCTAAGTCAGTTATAAAATTATTGGTAATGTTAGCTGGAATTAAACCTCATATTACAAAAAAAGGCGATCGCATGGCATTTCTGCAAGTAGAAGATATGACTGGGCAGGTAGATGCAGTAGTTTTTCCGAAAATATATGAAGAAATTAAAAATTTACTAATAGAAAGTTCTCTTTTAGTCTTGACTGGAAAAGTTGATAAGAAGGATGATGAAAATCAGTTATTAGTAGATGGTGCAGACAAATTAGAAAAGGTAATGGCAGATGCAGTAGAACAACATGAAAAACCAGTGACAGAATTAGATAATTATCAAAATGAATCGAGAAATGAAGAGATAGAAATTAACCAACCTATTGTAGAAGTAGAAAAACCAATAGAGCAATTAGAAAGTCAAAAAAATCCTCCGAAAAAAGACCCTGAATTATTAATAACTGAAAATGGTTCTGCGAAACAAAGACAAATAATTATCTTACAAATACCAGTAAATATTATTCCTGAAAATGATTCTTTATTTGAACAAATTAAAGCCATTCTTGAAGAACAATCTTCTGGTGATCTGGAAAAAGCAAAGGTAGCAATAGGAGCATTAATATCTGATGGAAAACAACAACATTTAGTACAGTTTGGTCGGCAATTTTGGGTTGAAGATGAAGAGACAACTATTCGTCGTTTTCATGATGTAGGGTTTAAAGTTCAGATATCTAGTTGGGAAGCTTTTGCTTCTAAATAATAGTAACTAGGGCTTGCTGATTAAATTTCAAAGCATTGAATGGTATTAGTTTTAGCCTTTTTGGAGCGAAAAAAGTGAGCTTGTTTTTGGCATAAAAACTTCAAAAAGTTAGTATTGAGGGCAAAAAAAGCAGAACAATCTGCGGACAACTCTTCTTCCTACCTCCTCTATAATTCCCATTCCTCCTGTCTCCTGTCTCCTGTCTCCTACCCCTACTAAAAGACTTTTGATCACAAACCCTAAATATAGTTATAACAAACCTGGTTTATAAAGTTTATCAAAGAGATTTATAATTTTTCCGATTCTCTATAATAGTAATTTGGAAAAAGAATATTATTAATAATAAGGACAGTTAAAAGACACGTCCAGGAGATTTTCCTTGGACTGAAAATGTAAATTAAGACCTAATAATATCATGTCCGTTAGTATCATTTGTGTAAAAGCTAGGGAAATATCTAACCTCATGTTAAAATTTACCGAATAATTAAGGTTTAAAGCCTCTCCTTTAAAGGATAAAAAAGAAAAAATTATTCTTTTAGTCAATCCTCTTCTTTTCAAGGAGAGGTAATTATTCATTATTCATTATTCATTATTCATTATTCATTGTTGAACCTCTTCCTTCTTACTTCTGCTATCAATAACCAACCACCTTAATAATCCTCTCCTTTGCCCCCAACTTCACCAACCGATTCCCCCTATCATCCTGTCCATAAACTTTAACAGAATCCACCATCATTCCACATACTTTTCCTTCAGTTGTTAACATCTGAGCTACTACATCCGACCTACTAACAACAATTCCTGCCAAAACATCAGTTTGTCTCGTAAACTGAAAAGCATTCTGACCAATACCACCACGATTAGCAACTCGCAACGAACCAATAGCAATACGCTTTCCATAACCCTGTTCAGAAACTAAAAATAAATTGCTTTCTCCATCCAAAGTCACACAACCTACCAACTCCTCTTGCTTTCTTAATCTTGTTGCTTGAGACCCCTGTGCAGTACGTCCCATTAAAGGTAACTGTTCCTCATCTATTTCTAATCTTAATAATCTCCCCCCAGAAGTTGCCAAAACTACTTGTTCCCCTACCTGAGCTAAATTAGCATAACGTAATTCATCCTCTTCCTTTAGTTTAATTACTGTTATACCGCGATTTGTAATATCACTTAAATCAGACAAAGGTAAACGCTTAATTTTACCATTTTGAGTCAACATGATTAAATCCTTATTTTCTTCAGCTTCCTGTAAAACAAATTGAGCAATAATAAACTCCTGACGAGCATCCGTCATTTCTTTAGTTGCTGACGGTGATAATAATGTTACTAAAGGTACACCCTTATATTCATGTCGTGTTGTCGAACGATTAGAACCAGAAGGAATATCATTTACTTTCAGAGGATAAGCTTTACCACTACGAGTCAATACCACTAAAGTTTGGTCTGTAGTTGCCTCAATAATATTAATAGTAAAATCATCATTATTTTCAATAATAATATTAGATTTTTTATCAATTTGATGCTTCTCAAATTCTTTAGCAAGTAATCGTCTTACATATCCTCGGTGAGTAAATTCTATAACAACCTCTTCAGTCGGTGGTGGAGCAGCTTCCAAAGTCAAAAATTGTGATTCAACAGCTGTACCTTTTGATTTTCTACCTCTACCTTTAGCTTCCTTATTTGTTTCTTGACTACCAATTTCTACATTACTTTTCTGTTGAGAAACAGAAGCATTTGATTCCGCTTGAACAATAATTCTAGTACGTCTAGGATCGCCATACTTGCGTTTTAGAGTCCGTAATTCTTTTTTCAGCGATCTTAGAAGTAAACGGCGATCGCTCAATAAACCCTGTAACTCTTGTATTTTCCCCCTAAGTTGCTCATATTCCTCCTCCAATTTTTGTCTTTCCAAACCAGTCAGTCTGCGCATTGGCATTGCCAGAATAGCATCAGCTTGATTTTCGCTTAAACCCAAACTTTCTTGAAAACTAACCTTAGCACTACTACCATCAGGAGCATTTCTGAGAATATCAATCGTAGTATCCAAATCTGTTAAAGCTTTGAGCAAACCCTCAACTATATGACACCTACCTTGAGCTATTTCCAAATCATTGCTGTAGCGACGAGTTAAAGTTTGTTCCCTAAAACTAATAAACTCCTGTAAAAAATCTCGTAGAGATAACTGTCGTGGTTGCGCATCAACCAAAGCCAACATAATAGCACCAAACTTTGAAAGTAAATCAGTATGCTGATAGAGGTGGTGAAGTACAACACTAGGATCAGCTTCACGTTTTAGCTCAATTACAACCCTAATACCAGAGCGATCGCTTTCATCTCGCAAATCAGAAATACCCTCTATTTTACCCGCATTAACCAAATCTGCAGTTTTTTCAATCCAACCCGCCTTATTAACCTGGTAAGGCAACTCTGTCACCACAATAGCCCTTTTTGTGCGACGCCCACGAGCTGTAGGAACTTCCTCAATAGTGGCCACTCCCCTGATAGGAATACTACCTCTACCTTTAGTATAAGCATCAATAATTCCGTCAGTACTAACAATTTCCCCACCAGTAGGAAAATCAGGCCCAGGAATCAATCGAAATAACTTTTCATCAGAAAGATTAGGATTATCAATTAAAGCAATAAGGCCATCTACTACTTCTCCCAAATTATGTGGCGGAACATTAGTCGCCATTCCCACTGCAATACCAGAAGAGCCATTAAGTAATAAAAAAGGTAATTGTGCCGGTAATACAGTAGGTTCTTGCTGAGAACCATCAAAGTTGTTGGTATAGTCAACTATAGCTTCACCAATTTGGGTAAGTAAACCTTCATTACTAATAGATGCCAAACGACTTTCTGTATAGCGCATAGCAGCAGCAGGGTCATTATCGATAGAGCCAAAGTTACCATGTCCATCTATTAATGGATAACGACTGGAAAAGTCTTGAATCATCCGTACCATGGCATCATAAACAGCTTGGTCGCCGTGAGGATGATATTTTCCCAGAACATCTCCGACTACCCTGGCACATTTACGAAATGGTCTGTCTGGGGCGAGACCAAGTTCATGCATAGCATATAGAATTCGACGATGCACTGGCTTTTGTCCATCTCTGACATCTGGCAAAGCTCTACCAATAATCACACTCATGGCGTATTCAAGATATGATTGCTGCATTTCGATGTGCAGCGCTGCAGTAACGACTTGTCCGGAGAGTAGATTTAATTGTTTGGCCATGAGTTGCTATTTAGATTACTATTTATAAAAAATGACAAAGCACAATTGAGAGGCTAAGTCCAAATATTATGACAATTTAAGATTTTCAGCATGAAATACCTAAATTTTCTCAAAAGTAACAAGTGTTACCCAATTTAATATGCGCATCAGTTTACTAATTGGAGTGTATTGAAGAATGTTTTGTTCTAATTAAGGCAAAGTAAATTTAATATTTTTACAGATCCTGACAGTAGTAACTTTTTTCTCTATTTTTTTTAATGTACACAAGATTTTTTGGAGATCGTAGCTAACACACCTCAAATCTTTTGACCATAGTTGATGATAGGAATAATTATTTATATTTGATTGAGCACAAACTTAGGTTAAAGCTTAAAATATTACCTACTTAGCCAACTAATACTTTGAAAGCTATGCAGATCGAAAATATCTGCTATGTCACTTTAGGTAGTCGTACAACTACATGAGGGTAAAGTATGTTAACCTCTATTATGCTGAAGGAATTGAAATCTTACCTCGATAAGTATGTATGATTATTGATGTTTTAGATTCCTGCATTGGAGCTGCTAAAAGTAGTATTTCTAGATTACTTTCGTGATCATCATAGCAGTCAGAAGAAAATAAGCTCTTAATCTTTATACAAATAAGATTGGACTATTAAGCTTCTTCCTGGTTAGGTAGACGTCCAAAAACTCATAGATAACCATTAGAAAAATTTAAAACAATAGCTATTTAGTTAGTTTAGTAAGTGATTATGGAATTTTTAATTGATTAAACTGAAACTAGTTAAACTAAGTTGGCTTTCCCTATCTATAAAAAAATTTAGTCTAAACTTTATAATGGGGTTTTTACATTTACGAGTATTTAGTGGGAGGCCTATATGAAAACTGTTTTGATTGTAGAAGACGATCAAGTTAATGCTAGAGTTTTTTCCAAGATTTTGACCAAAAGAGGTGGTTTAGCTGTTAAGCACACAGAAGATGTGGAAGAAGTAGTAAAAATGGCTAACTCAGGAGAAGCAGACTTGATTTTGATGGATGTTTCTCTAGCTCGTAGTGTTTACCAGGGTAAATCTGTTGATGGGATTAAAATTACTCAAATTCTTAAAGCTGACCCTAAAACGGATAAAATACCAATCATATTAGTGACAGCTCATGCTATGGCAGGTGATCGAGAATCTTTTTTGAAGCAAAGTGGTGCGGATAGTTATATTTCTAAACCAGTAGTGGATCATCAAGAATTTGTCAGTCAGATTAAGTCATTATTACCCCCTGATTAATTATTAAAAAATGACCACAAACTTTTCTAGAATATAACTTTAAAGATCAGAAAAGATCAGAATCCTGCTCCAATTTTTACACTTTTGGAGCGGGATATATTAATTTATCTACATTACCGCTCCTGATTTATTGACTTCTATGCCTAAAATATTATCTAATGAGAACTAGCGATCGCTGAGAACTTCGCCATAAGAAAAACCTGGTGCTGCTAGAACAAATACTGTACTAGGAAGATTAGACGTTTTGGACTGTAAATCCTCATAATACTTAGTAAAATTCTCCCCAGGAGTCCGAATTCCCAGAAAAATCAAGTCAGCATTTTGAGAAGACTCATGCAAAATATCATAGAAAGGACGACCATTAGAAACCAAAATTTGAGATTTGGCGCTAATTCGTAAATCTCGAATCACACGATCAACATTTGCCTGAGTCGGTTGAATAGCTGCTTGCTCCGGTACTACCAATTTCAAATAAATTTCCGCATTCCGCCAATCCATATCTGTGCGCAGCAAATATGCTAGAAGTAACATTAAGCCACCATTATTTTGTAAACCACCCCACCACACATCAATTCGACGATGTTGACCAAAACCACGATCGCTGTCTTCTTGAAAAATCACTACATTTTTCTTAGCCTTATGAATATGACTAATCAACTGACAGTAGCGATCGCGCCTTGAAGGTTCCTGACTATCTCCAAGTACAACAGTATTTGGCGTAAGTGGCCCAATGCCATAAGTTTCCACCAAGAGTTTAGCACCATCAAAAAAATCTGTAGCAGTGACTACTCGCACCAGAGCTTGTACCCCTCGCTTGTCCAAATACTCACGAATTGTATCTTGCATATCACTTTGCTGCGAGACATCGCGAGACGCACTAGGCAAAACACTACAGACCGTAATCATACCTCGATTATGAGTTAGGTCATCTGCAAATTGAATCAACAACCAACGTTTTTTTGGTATCCCAGACAAGACTAAAATATGTGGCCGCCAATTTTTAGTATCTTCTTCACCTATTTGAAGAATTCCTTCACGCACCAACGCCATCCATATTCCGCGTCTGGCATCTCCCCAAGTTGTCTCTAACTCCCGTCGCTGTAGCCAGATAAATATTGCCAGCACAATCAAAGCAGCAATAACTGTAGCCACAGCATTAATCAAAAACATCACTGCCAGACAACCAAATGCTCCCAACATTGATAATGACCAATGGACTTTAAATGTAGGACGGAAAGAGGGGCTTTGCAAAAAGCCTTCTATACCTGCTGAAACATTTAAAACCATATAGGTTGTCAAAAAAAACATTGTCAGCACCGGGGCAATAATATTCAGGTCACCAATACAAACCGTGGCAGTAGCAACAAATAAAGTTACCGCTGTACCAATCCTGGGTTCATCATTTTGCCCATGGCCATTACCGAGAAAAGACAACCAACTAGGTAAAACTCCATCTCTTGCTAAAGCTTGTAAAACCCTTGGTGCTCCCAGAATACTACCAATGGCGCTGGAAAGAGTTGCCCCCCAAACCCCTAACAAAATTGCTGGCCCCCAAAGAGCCATTTCTTTCATCACCAGAGGTTGTTCAATTAAAGTAGTAGCATCCGCCCGCATAGCCAGGATAATTGGTAGTACCATATATACTAAATACCCTGTACCAACAGCTGCCAAAGTACCTACAGGAATTGAACGGCTAGGTTCTCGCAAGTCTCCAGACATACTCACCCCTGCCATAATACCTGTTACGGCTGGAAAGAAGACCGCAAAAACTGTCCAAAATGATTCTGATACTCTCTCTGAAGCTCCCAAAATTTCTATGTTTGTTGTTTCTAGTGGATGTCCGAATGCAAATGAAAGTAGAGATAGAATTATCGCGACCATAATAAAATACTGGGCCTTAATAGCAATCTCTGCCGAAGTTATGGCTAAGACTGCCACTGCTATAGTTGTAGCTAGAGCTACATATAGTTGGTTAAGACCACCAAAGGCATCTACTAGGCTTTCTGCAAAACCAATAGTATAAAGAGCTACTGATAGAGCTTGGGCAAAGTATAGTGGTATTCCCACTGCACCGCCTGTTTCAATACCTAAAGACCGACTAATCATATAGTAGGCACCTCCTCCTTTGACTATTCTGTCTGTAGCGATCGCGCTGACTGACAAAGAAGTTAGAAAGGTAATTGCTGTGGACAAAGTGACAATAAGCAAAGTCCCCAATAAACCAACATTACCTACTACCCACCCAAAACGGAGGTACATAATTACACCCAAAATTGTCAAAATTGAGGGAGTATAGACACCACCAAATGTTCCTAAACCTATTTCATTAGTATTGTCAGAAGCAGTTTTTGGAGTTGATTGTGTTTCTTCTGATGGTTTTTTAAATAGCTTCATACATACAAAATTTTAATATTTAAATTTCTCATTGAAGTTATCTATCATTTAATTAAATATCTATCATTGCTTTATGTCTTAGCTTTCAAGTCTTAGATTTTAGATAGTGTTTCAACTCAAACATTTTGGATACCAATAAATAATAGGGATTTTTAAAGCTGATGTTCTTTTTTCTTGATTAATTTAATTTCTAAAGTCAAAAAAACTCCCGACCATTACCTTGTAAAGCAAAGATGTTTTATACCAACTTTATAAATCTTTGCTACAAATAGCTAGGTTATTTCTTAGGAGTCAGGAGTCAGAATGAATAACTTCAATACCATTTATTAGTTCGTAAGTTATCTTTTTAGTCAAAGGGACATTTCCTGTAAAGTCTTTTGATTGCCCTGATTATTTGTAACATTATTTTTTGAAAATGGTATTAGATATAACAACCATATTGCTTAGAACATAGACTGATTATGAATCGAATAAAGTCCACTTTTTTTCCCACTACTAGCTATTGCCTGCTATATGACCAAAAAAATCAGGTCTCAAGTCTCCAGTGTGAAACTATCCCTAATTATTCGGTAATGGATAGCCTATTATATAGAATCCGGTTATTTATATAGTATATGTTTATAACTATACTTCAAGCCTTCAATCTTCTCCTACTCCTCTACTGCCCTACTGCCCTACTCCCCCCAAATATATAATAAGTGTTCAACTGGATTTGATATTAAAGGGGATAAAAAGGAAAATTCTGCATATTCAAAGTTTCCCTATTTCAGGAGGTATTGATAACTCATAACTCATAACTCATAACTGATTTGACCTCAAACCTCTGATTTCAAGTAAGTAGAAATGCCAACTTCCCGCCTGTTAATATTGATTCTAGGTCTAAGCCTAATTTTATTGCTCATAATTTGGCTGATTGGTTCTTTATCATGGCTATATAGTCAAGTTTCATGGTCCGCCCCCCCATTTGTGGCCAACCTATTACTATTACTATTAATTTTCCTCATTGGAATAGTCATTTTTGCTTTCATATATTATTTGAGACTATATACCATTCAAAAAAATCAACGGCGACGAGGTTCAAAAGCTAAAGTTAAGATTCCGGTTGTGAAATCTGAGGTAGCTTCTGAATCTCTCAAGGCTGTGAGACAACAGGCTATACTGATTCAAGATGAGGTGGCTCGACAAGCGTTATTAGAACGTTCACAAGAAATAGAAGCTAGTCTAGCACGAGGTGATGTAAAAGTAGTTGTTTTTGGTACAGGTTCTGCTGGTAAGACTTCTGTTGTTAATGCTCTAATGGGTCAGATGGTGGGTAGGGTAGAAGCACCTATGGGGTCAACCAAAGTAGGAGAAACCTATCATTTAAAAATGCCAGGATTGGAAAAAGAAATTTTGATTACTGATACTCCAGGAATTTTAGAAGCGGGAGTAGCAGGTACGGAAAGGGGTCAACTGGCAAGGGTTTTGGCGACAGAGGCTAATTTACTATTATTTGTGGTTGATAATGATTTACAGAAGTCCGAATATGCTGCTTTTAACGCTTTGGCGGACATTGGTAAGCGATCGCTTGTGGTCTTTAATAAAATAGACCTCTACACTGAAGAGGACCGAGAAGCAATTATTGTTAAGCTCAGGGAAAGGTTAGTAGGGTTTAGCAAAATGGATATTGTGGCGATCGGTGCTCATCCTCATTCTGTTAAGCTTGAGACGGGAGAAATATATCAGCCAGAACCTGATATTATGGCTTTAATCGGACGTATGGCTGCTATTTTGCGGGCTGAGGGAGAAGATTTAATTGCTGATAATATTTTGCTCAAATCTCAACGGTTAGGGGAAGAAGCAAGATGTTTAATTGATGCTCAAAGACGACGACAAGCAGAGAAGGTTGTAGAAAGGTTTCAGTGGATAGGAGCAGGAGTTATTGCTGTTACGCCTTTGCCTGTAGTAGATGTTTTGGCCACAGCAGCAGTTAATGCTCAAATGGTAATAGAAATTGGCAAAGTTTATGGTTGTGAATTGAATTTTGAAAGAGGGCAAGAGTTAGCAATGTCTTTGGCTAAAACACTTGCTAGTTTAGGTATTGTTGAAGGGGCGATTAAATTAATTTCTACAGCTTTACAATTAACTATAGCAACTTTTTTAATTGGGAAGGCAATTCAAGGAGTAAGTGCAGCTTATTTAACTAGAATTGCTGGGAAGAGTTTTATTGAATATTTTAGTCATAATCAAGATTGGGGAGATGGTGGCATTACAGAGGTAGTACAAACACAATTTCAATTAACAAGAAAAGATGAATTTGTTAAGTTGTTTATTCAAGATGCGTTGGCTAAAGTTGTAGAACCTTTGACTAATATTTATTCCCAGAATGAAGAAGTTGAAATGGAAAAAGAATCTGATGAGGAAGATGAAATAAATTATCGACCTCCGGGGATGATAAAGCAGGATAATACTATTAATGATTGGGATACAGAAAGTAGAGTCAAATGGGAAGATTGGTAACAGTTAAAGACTCTTCAAGAAGGAAGAAGGAATCAGGAAGAAGGGATTTAGGACTGACCTTGTTGGAAAAATTCCATGGGGGTAGTCAACGACCTACCTACTACCTGTCTTATAACCCCAAGCAATTGTCAACAGCGTGTAGACTGTCGGATATTATACCCTTTATCGGTAAGGATAAATCAAGAGAAGTATAGATTGATTAAAGTACTAAATTAAGGAGTTTTCAATTCGTTAGATTTTGTAGAGTGTTTACATAATTGATAAAAGTCGATCATTCAGGGTCATTGAACCTCTACTCCCTATTGCCCCAGAATTTTGTACCTCCAAGACTAGAAAACTGCTGTAGTTATATAAAATACAAAAAATCGTGCTACTCCCCCACTCCCTCACTCCCTACTGCCCCAGAATTTTGTACCTCCAAGATAGGAAACCGAGCTTCTAATGAAACTCGGTTCTGAACTAATATTTGATTGGGCACGACCGCTATCAGCTATAAATCTAATAACCTTTTTCCATGAATAACCGCAGCAACAATTACTATATTACCTTTAACTTGATAAAGGACTCGATAACTGTAAGCATAATCTTGTCGGTAACTTTCATCCCCAAACTCTTTGACTACTTCTCCTTGTAAAGGATTATGAATCAAATTTTTGGTGACATTAATTATCCTATGGACTACTGCTGCAGTATAAGAAACAGAGTCACGTGCTATGTAGGAAGCAATCGCGTCCACATCATCTATAGCTTTAGAAGACCAAACTACTTTATAACCCATTTACTCAAAAGCCCTTCAGCTTCTTCTTGTGTAATTTTTCTTTCTTTATCAGCTACTTCTAAACCATGAAGAACTTTTTCAATTACATATAAATGATATTGAACATCTTCAAGGGAGCAATTATCTGGCAATTTACTTAATAGAGATTCTACTTTTTTCTTAGCAGTATTCATAAAGTTCATATTATTAAGTCACTGTTCCTAGCTGTACGTGAGCCATTGGACAGCGACATCTGGTGCTTTGCATTTTTGCGCTTTCCCAGCAGAAAAAAGCGAAAAACACATCCCCTCTTAGAAGAACCTTTAAGATATTAATCATTTTTATCTCTAATTTTATTATTTTGAAACCTTTTGGTCTCATATAGTTCCTTTAAATTAGATGCTTTCATGTTCTAGCGCCTTTCGCAAACAAAATATGTCAGATTATCGCCGACCTTGGCTCTAAATATAAGGAAGGTAATATACCTATCAATAATATAACAATCTGATTTAACTTTTGAAAGAGAATACTATCACTTTGAGCTATCAGCTACCAGTATAATTACTTATAGCTAATAACATATTGGTCAATCATCTATGTTTATGATCCCTGCAAAGTATAACTTGATATAGACTTCTTAATCGTCTTCAAAGAAAAGTTTTACTTTCTATAGATAGACCTATCAAATGCAATTTGGCATAATTTAATGGTATAATTTGGGACTAATCATTATTGATTTATGGCCTTTCAGGAATTATTCAATTCAAAACTTTTAAATACTATCAAGAGCTTATCAAATAACAAGTCAAATAAATAAACCCCCTCTCAATTTATCAGAAAGCAGGTGTAAATACTTATGTGGAGATTAGTCGAAGTATATTTTTGATTTTTAATTACTTCCAGTTTTTTTATGTAGTAACCTAATTGGAATTGATGATAGTTGTGTCATGTAAGGTTCAACAATACTTGAAATCCTCCCGATGTTGCGCTTACGCGACAACGTGAAATTCCCACTCCATCACTGATAGGGACTTTCTGCTGCCTCTTGACAGAGGAGCTGCGCTTTTTCCTATCGGAATGCTCCGCAAACATGTCGCGAAGCGAAACATAGCACCTGTCTCCGAGGCCGAACCTCTTTTTGGTCTTACGGCTGCTCCACAGTACGTCACCAATCCGACACTCTCCTAGCCCAGCAACCTTAATTTAAGTGCTATATCACAGGCTTTGGAAAAACCAATCAATGTTCGGTTTTCCCATGTGACGCTACCTTGCCAGGAGAGCATGAGTCTTCAACCAAGGTTGAGATCAAAGTCTAGAAATTTTCATAGTTAGCGATCGCCCCAGTCATCTTCTCAATTACCTCTGGCACAGTTATAGAACCTAATTCCCCAGCAGCACGAGTCCTAATACTCAAACTATTTAACTCGACTTCCTTAGCTCCAACTACAGCCATTACAGGAATTTTGGCCTTCTCAGCATTTCTAATCAACTTACCCAAACGTTCATTACTAATATCCACCTCAGCACGAATACCTACTTTACGCATCTGAGCAGTAACCTCTTGAGCAAAGGGCAAAAATTCAGAATTAACAGGCAAAAGTTTAGTTTGGGTAGGAGCTAACCACAAAGGAAAATCTCCAGCATATTCCTCAATTAAAATTCCAATTAACCTTTCCAAGGAACCAAAAGGTGCGCGATGGATCATAACTGGGCGTTTTCTAGTCCCATCTTCTGCCACATATTCCAAATCAAACCTTTCGGGCAAATTGTAATCTACCTGTACAGTGCCTAACTGCCATTCTCGCTCCAAAGCATCCTGGAAAATAAAATCTAACTTTGGACCATAGAATGCCGCTTCACCAATACCCTCAAAATGATCCATACCCATTTTTTCCACAGCTCCACGGATTGCACCTTCAGCTTTTTCCCAAGCCTCATCAGAACCAATGTACTTATCTGAGTCAGGGTCACGGAAACTTAATCTAGCCTTAAAATTATTTAGTTGTAGATTTTTAAACACAAATAGAGTTAAGTCTACCACACTAAGAAACTCGGCTTCAAGTTGTTCGGGTGTCACAAACAAATGAGAATCATCTTGAGTGAAACCTCGGACTCGGGTTAAACCACCTAATTCCCCAGACTTTTCATGGCGGTAAACAGTGCCAAACTCGGCAAGTCGTATTGGTAACTCCCGATAAGAACGTAAGTCCTGTTTATAAATTTGGATATGGAATGGACAGTTCATTGGTTTTAAAACAAAACCCTGTTCCTGAGCTTCTGATTCCTCATCCTCAGCCATCATCGGGAACATATCCTCTTTATACTTTTGCCAATGTCCGGAAGTTTTGAATAAATCTACTCTGGCAATATGGGGAGTATCTACAGGTAAATAACCCCGTTTGAGTTGTTCTTGTTGGAGAAAGTCTTTCAGTGAATTCTTTAACATTGTACCCTTCGGAGTCCAAAGAGGTAATCCCGGTCCAACAAGGTCGGAAAAAATAAATAGTCCTAATTCTTTACCTAGTTTACGATGGTTTCTTTTGAGAGCTTCTTCTTTACGTCTTTTATATTCGGCCAGTTGTTCTGGAGTTTCCCAAGCAGTACCATAGATACGTTGTAATTGGGCTTTGGTTTCATCTCCGCGCCAATAAGCACCAGCAACAGTTTCTAAATCAATTGCTTTGGGATTAAGTTGCTTTGTACTTTCAATGTGAGGGCCAGCACATAAATCCCACCATTGTTCGCCAAGATGATAAATGGTAATTGGGTCTTCTAAGTCTTGGAGGATTTCTAATTTATATGGTTCTTTAATTTGTTCAATTCGACGTTTGGCTTCTTCGCGACTGACTTCTTCTCTAATTACGGGTAAATCCCGTTTAATGATTTTGACCATCTCTTTTTTGATGGCTTTTAAATCTGCTTCTGTAAATGGTTCTGGGGTATCAAAGTCATAGTAAAAGCCATTTTCGATCCAAGGACCAATTGTTACTTGTGCCTTGGGAAACAGCTTTTGTACTGCCATGGCCATGACATGGGATGTGGTATGGCGAATTTTTTTGAGGGTTTCTGACTCGCTGGTGCGAGGTAAATGGATTTTTTCTGGTTGTTCTGGGGAAGGATTAGATTCTGGCCTAGACATTGGCTGTTTATTCTTGGTTTTTTTTATATTTGCACAGGAAAAGAGGAAGACTCTATTCTAGTTTAGTTAATCATCAATTTAGGAATTTTTGCGACTTTAACGCTACATATATAAAATGTTATAGTTTTTGATTACTACATCTAGCGTTTTGTTCTAAATTTTGATTCACAGCAAAGGAGGAAGACTCTATTCTAGTTTAGTTAATCATCCATTTAGGGATTTTTGCGACTTTAACGCTACATATATAAAACGTTATAGTTTTTGATTACTATATCTAGTGTTTTTTTCTCAATCCTGATTCACAGGAGAAGAGGAAGACTTAACTTAAGTTTAGTTAATCATCAATTTAGGAATTTTTGCGACTTTAACGCTACATATATAAAACGTTATAGTTTTTGATTACTACATCTAGCGTTTTTTTCTAAATTTTGATTCACAGCAAAGGAGGAAGACTCTATTCTAGTTTAGTTAATCATTCATTTAGGGATTTTTGCGACTTTAACGCTACATATATAAAACGTTATAGTTTTTGACTACTATATACCATTATATTAATTATATTACGGATAGTGTTTTGCTTAAATTCTATTTACAATAGATATCTTCAAAAAAGAGGGAGTAGGGAATAGGCAGAAATAATCAATAATTTCTGTAGGGTAATTAATTTTATTTTTTATTATTGGAGATGTCTAATGAATCAGTCTCTTGTCTTGCTTTTGCTAACCAATTATCATATTTTTATTGATTATTTTGTACCCATTCTTGAGCATGAAGCGGAATATCTTCTGGTTTGTCTTCACCCTCTTTAATAAGTAAACTTTCCTCACTCATATCGGCAACTAGAATTTCTACTAATTCAAACCATCGTTTAGCAACTGGATTATTTTTTAAGAATTTTTTATTAATTAGCTACTATACGCTGTTACATTATCTGAAAGCCCAAATTTTTTCCATCTAGAGATGTATCTTTTTCACTCAAATTTCCCATAGATTTTGGTAAGGAGGTGAAAGGAACTTCTAACCAAACTACATCTTTATTTTGTTTTAATTTTGTAGATATCCAATGAGGTTCGTAAGCATAATAAATAATTGGTTTTCCTTGCTTATAATGAGTCATTGCATCTCCTAAGAGAATTTCATATTGTCCTTGATTATTTTCTACAGTATCCTCTAATTCATAAGCTTGAAGATGATGCTCGATCACTAATTCACAAGACCAACCAGGATTACAACCTACTAAATTTGCTTTACCATCTCCATCAGAATCAAAAAGTTTGGCTATTTCTGGATTTTGTAATTGTTCAATGTTAGTAATATTATATTTATCGGCTGTTTTTTTATCAATTTGATATCCTTGGATGTCATTGGGAGTTAAATTTCCAACTCCTTCTAATTTTTCTTTTCCACCAGCATTTTTAAAGAATTCATTGTGTTGTGGTTGATAGTAAACAGTGCTATATTCTAAATCTCCATTGGCAAGAGAAATATAGATTGACGGATAATCAATTTATTAGAGTTGTCGCTAAATAGAGGGAAAAAATCGCTCCAACCTAGACAGAGCAATAATTTCAAGGCCTTTTTAGCCACCAATAGCTACAATCCTTATATAACAAGGTTTTTGGGGGTTTTTGAAGTTATAAAGCGACAAGTCTATTTTGTTTTTTTCAACTTTATAGCCGAGTTTTTCTAAGCCTATATTCACTACTTCAGTTTGAAATAATTCTTGTATCCAGGTACTATTGGCACTACGAATAGTAACTATTCCAGGAGGAGTTTTTTGACAGGAAGTGAAAACTATTAATAAGCTTGTTAATATGCTTCCTACTTTTTTCAGGATTTTAAAATTAATTTAATTCCTGATTTTTTGCTCTGATTTATACTTATTTATGAATTAGCTGAAACCTAAAAATGTGAAAAGTAGTATCAGCTTTTTTATAAAATTTAAAACCAATTTTATTATTAAAAAATCAGCAATTTTTTTATGCTGAATTAGCAGCTTTTCTCGCTTTTTCTAACCAAATATCATATTTTTGCTGATTATTTTTTATCCACTCCTGAGCATGACGGAGAATATCTTCTGGTTTGTCTTCACCCTCTTTAATAAGTAAACTTTCAACATTCATATCTGCTACTGGAATTTGTACTAATTCAAACCATCGTTGAGCAACTGGGTTGTCTTCTAGGAATTTTTTATTAGCCACAATATGCTGTTGCAGTAAGGGAAAACCTAGATTTTTTCCATCTAGAGATGTATCTTTTTCAGTCAAATTTCCTATAGATTGCTGTTTTTTTATAAATTTGATATCCACTTCTTCCGTTAGGAGTTAAAATTCCAACTCCTTCTAATTTTTCTTCACCACCAGCATTTTAAAAGAATTTTTCGTGTCCTGGTAAGTAATAAATAACACTATATTCTAAGTCTCCATTACCCATAGAAATATAAAGTGCTGGGTAATCAATTTCCTTTGGCTTTTCTACTTTATAGCCGAGTTTTTCTAGAGCTAGATTAACAATATTAGTTTATAATCACTCTTTTTTTTTACTTTTATAGCGGTTTTCACAAAGATAGACTACAGTAAAAATTATAGATATGCACCAAGCAGGTGAAAATTGTATAAATCGTTGTATTCTAGATTAATGAAAACCGCTGAAAAATCCTTTTAGTTAAGATTTTGTAGTGATGAAATATCCCCTGATTGGCTATTAAAAATTATTTATCCATACTTTAATTAGCTGCTTGCTTTGCTGTTTCTAGCCAATTATCATATTTTTGTTGATTATTTTTTATCCATTCTTGACCATGGCGCAAAATATCTTCTGGTTTGTCCTCTCCCTCTTTGATACGTAAACTTTCAACATTCATATCCACAATTGGAATTTCAACTAACTCAAACCATCTTTTGGCAACTGGGTTGACTTCTAAAAATTTTTGATTCGCTACTATACGCTGTTGAAGCAGGGGAAAGCCAAGATTTTTTCCATCTAGAGATGTATCTTTTTCGCTTAAATTTTCCATAGATGACGGTAAGGAAGTGAAAGGTACTTCTAGTGAAACTACATTTTCATTTGGTTTTAAAACTGTCGATATCCAATGAGGTTCGTAAGCATAATAAAGAATTGGTTTTCCTTCCTGATAACGAGTCATTGCATCTGCCAAGAGAATTTCATATTGTCCTTGATTATGTTCTACAGTATTTTCTAATTCATAAGCTTTAAGATGATGATTGATAATTAATTCACAAGACCAACCAGGATTACAACCAACTAAATTTGCTTTGCCATCTCCATCGGAATCAAAAAGTTTGGCTATTTCTGGATTTTTTAATTGTTGAAGGTTAGTAATGTTATATTTATCGGCTGTTTTTTTGTCTATTTCATATCTTTGTATTCCATCAGGAGTTAATTTTCCAACTTTCTCTAACTTTTCTTCACCACCAGCATTTTCAAAGAATTCATTGTGTTGTGGTTCATAGTAAACAGTGCTATATTCTAAATCTCCATTGGCAAGAGAAATATAAATTGCTGGATATTCAATTTGTTTTGGTCTTTCAATTTTATAGCCGAGTTTTTCTAAACCTATATTCACTACTTCGGTTTGAAATAATTCTTGTATCCAGCTACTATTAGCACTCCGAATAGTAACTGTTTCAGAATCAGGAACTTGTTGGCAGGAAGTAAAAATTACTAATAAGCTGGTGAGAATTGTTCCTAGAATAGTTTTGAGATATTTTTGTTTCATTGTGGTTTGATGGAAAATTTTTTCATCAATAGTATTTTACTACTCTCAGCACTAAAGATTTATAGAAATTTGAGAATAGGCAAAAGGCAATATATTTTGATTCAAATGGCAAATTTTGAATTAAAAAGGCTCTACTAATTTCCTCGACCAAAAAGCACTTATCAGACCAGTTTTAAGTTTATTAAAAAAATATAAATTGGTGGTTATTGGAGACAGTGAAATTCACGGTGTCGAATTATCTTACTGGCTAAAAATTAGAGCTATAACTCAAAAAATTCATTTCATCTTCGGACAAAAACAAGATACTAACTATAGAAAACCCCGTCAAAAATACCATCCATTGAGTAATTTACCTGTATCTCCAGGAACCAAAATATTTTTAAGTAACATCAATATTACTCAGAACAAAGGATTGGGATCTTTTAATTTAGTTGCTTATTGGAAACGAAAATATAAAAACAAGATGGAAAAGGAGCCTTGGTACTTGTTGACAAATCTTGAAAGTTTAGATTAAGTTCTCAAATTTTATCGGTCGATAATGGGTATTGAAGCTATGTTTAAAGATTGTAAAACAGGGGGATATAATCTAGAAGGAAGTAGAGCTAATACACAACGTATTACCAATCTCATTTTACTAGTTGCAATTGCTTATAATGCTTAATGTTACCATGGTAATTGTCTCAAAAAGTCAGGAGGTCAAAGATATATTTTTAGACTAAAAGAACCAGGGCGAAAAGATAGAATACATAGCAATTCTTGGGTAGGTATGTATGGTGATTTGTGGGTCATAGCTGGGGAATATTTAGTTGAAATTGTCACAGATATGATGAATTTTAATTCTCAGAAAAAGTCTGATGACCAAAGGGGATTAAAAGCTCTGTCAATGTTAAATCATATTTAATTATTTACCCGAAACGTCTGACTATTCATCTGATTATTAAAAATTTTTTAATTGACTTACATAAATGTTTTGAGAGTAATTTACTTGAACAATAAATCAACGCAGTGTGGTGGTATGGGTGAGCGAAGTTCACCCACACTCTCACTAATAATAATTATCATTCTCACAAAACCAGTCAATTTTTCACCCTTGCTTATATCCTTTAAACCCTTATCCCACAATAGCTTTGAGGTGCTTGTCACCCCGTGATACAGAAAGCTTATGAAGATTTTTCCTACTTAACTTGCTTATTTTCTTGCTACCTCCAACCAATTATCATATTCTTGTTGATGATTTTTTACCCACTCTTGAGCATGACGCTGAATATCTTCTGGTTGGTCTTCTCCCTCTTTAATACGTAAACTTTCAGTATTCATATCTGCAACTGGAATTTTGACTAATTCAAACCATTTTTTGGCAACTGAGTTAGCTTCTAGGAATTTTTTATTAGCAACAATACCCTGATCGCCTTTAGGAAGGCCAAGATTTTTACCATCTACTGATGTATCTTTTTCACCCAGATTTCCCATAGATTCTGGTAAAGATGTGAAAGGAACTTCTAACCAAACTACATCTTTTCCTGGTTTTAAGACTGCAGATATCCAGTGAGGATTATAGGCATAATAAAGAATAGGTTCACCTTTTTGATAACGAGTAATAGCATCTGCTAATAAAATTGTATATTGGCCTCGATTATGTTCTACAGTATCTTCTAGTCCATAAGCTTTAAGGTGATGGTCTATGGCTAACTCACAACCCCAACCAGGATTACAACCAACTAAATTTGCCTTACCATCTTTATCTGAGTCAAAAACTTGAGAAATTTCTGGGTCTTTTAATTGTTGAAGGTTAGTAATTTTATATTTATCGGCGGTTTTTTTATCTATTTGATATCCTTGAATTCCATTAGGAGTTAAAATTCCCACTCCCTCTAATTTTTCTTCACCACCAGCATTTTCAAAGTATTTTTTGTGTCCTGGTTGGTAATAAACAACGCTATAGTCTAAGTCTCCATTACCTATAGAAATATAAAGTGCCGGATAATCAATTTCTTTTGGTTTTTCGACCTTGTAGCCTAATTTTTCTAAACCTATATTTACAACTTCGGTTTGAAATGATTCTTCTATCCAATTACTATGAGCACTCCGAATAGTTAAACTTTTATTATTTGGCGATGTTTGACAGGAAGTAAAGACTATTAATAAGTTGGTCAAGATTATTCCTAAAATAATTTTGAAGAATTTTTGTTTAAGTTTCATTTTTATTAGATTGGCAAATTTTACATTTATTGAATATTTATTTGATGATAATTTTTTCCTTGTATAATAGAGTAGGAGATTTACAGTCTAGAGAACATAATTTTAAATGAAATTTAAACTGTACTTATCTAGATATTTAGTCGGTTTGAGCTATTACCCTAGCTTAAATTAATCAGTTAATTTTGTAAATCTACTTTACTAATCATCTCTATGATTCTTTAAATTTAGGATATAATTAAAGTTTGCAGTGAAAATTTAAAAATTAAAATCATGGCCAAAAAATTACAGGTAGTCCTGAATCAAGATGTGAAAAATTTGGGAATATCAGGAGATGTGGTAGAAGTAGCTCCTGGTTATGCTCGTAACTATTTGATTCCTCAGAAAATTGCTTTTCGTACTACTCCAGGTATTCTTAAACAGGTAGAACGTCGTAGAGAACAAGAGCGACAAAGACAAATAGAATTGAAGCAAGCAGCAGAAGCTCAAAAGACGGCTTTGGAAACAGTTGGTCGCTTTAAAATTGCTAAACAAGTTGGTGAAAATGATGCGATTTTTGGTACTGTTACTGATAGAGAATTGGTGGATGTAATTAAGGAAAATACTGGTCAAGAAATTGATAGACGTGGCGTTACTTTGCCAGAAATTAGCAAGGTTGGATTCTACAAAGCTCAAATTAAACTTCATCCAGAGGTAACTGCTGAAGTAGAGATTCAAGTAGTGGGTAGTTAATTAAAGTCAAAAGTCAAAAGTCAAAAGTTAAAAAGAAATTAGGGTTTATGTAAATAAATGCTCTAGTGCCACACTAAATCTAGATTTTATGACTCGAAAATGCGTAAGTATCCTTTGATAGACAATCTTTGACTTTTGACTTTAGTCCAACTGTAATATTCAGCAATTGGATTGAGTATGGATTTTTCTAACAGAGTAATTTAAACTCTACTCCCTATTCCCTTTTCAAATAAATTTTAAATAATTGTAGGTAAATCACAGATGTCTAACAATCGCCTACCTCCCCAAAATATTGAAGCGGAAGAAGCTATTTTAGGTGGCATTCTCCTCGACTTTAATATTCAGCAATTGGATTGAGTATGGATTTTTCTACCAGAGTAATTTAAACTCTACTCCCTACTCCCTACTACCTATTCCCTTTTCAAATAAATTTTAAATAATTGTAGGTAAATCACAGATGTCTAGCGATCGCCTACCTCCCCAAAATATTGAAGCGGAAGAAGCTATTTTAGGTGGTATTCTCCTCGACCCAGAAGCTATTAATCGAGTGACAGAGTTATTACGCCCAGAGTTTTTTGCCATTGAAGCTCATCAAATTCTTTATAAAGCAATGTGGCAACTTTATAATCAGGGCAAACCTACAGATTTAATGACTGTTACCAGTTGGCTTACTGACAATAATCAATTAGAAAAAATTGGCGGGCAAGTAAAAATAGTTCAACTATTAGAACGAACTGTTTCGGCGGTTAATATTGACCAATATGCTGTTTTAGTTATTGATAAATATATCCGCAGAAAATTAATTCAAGCAGGAAATGAAATTTTTGATTTAGGGTTTCAAACAGCTACTGAATTAAAAACTATTCTTGACCAAGCTGAACAAAAAATATTTGCTCTGACTCAGGATAAACCACAACAAGATTTAGTTCCTATTTCTGAGACTTTAATTAATACTTTTCAGGATATTGAAGATAGAAATGAGGGAGTTGCTTTACCTGGTCTTGCTTGTGGTTTTTACGATCTGGATGCAATGACTGGAGGTTTTCAACGTTCGGATTTAATTATTGTAGCTGGTCGTCCCTCAATGGGAAAATGTGCTGCTTATGATACTTTAGTTTTGCAAAAAGATGGCAGTTTAATTACTTTGGCAGAAGTTTATCAAAGGCAAGAAACGGAGTTATTAACTTTAGGCAAAAATTGGAAGTTTCAGATTACTAAACCTTCTGCTTTTATTGATGATGGAATTAAACCTGTATTTAGAGTAACGACAAAATCAGGAAGATTTGTAGAGACGACAATTACTCATCCTTTTCTAACAGTTGATGGTTGGAAACCTTTGGCAAAATTACAGGTAGGAGAAAAAATAGCTGTACCGCGTCGGTTAGATGTTTTTGGTGATGAAAGTATTCCAGAAAATCAGTTTGCTTCTCTAATTGATTCTGATAATTTTTGTCTTTCTCCTATTGTCTTTAAATTAGAAAAATCACAATTAGCCTTATTTATTAGATATTTATTTTCCCTGGATGGATGGGTAAAAATATGTGAAACTGGGGCAGTATGTTTAGGTTATTCTGTGGTGAATGAAAAGTTTGTTAGGCAAGTACAACATCTTTTACTCAGATTTGGAATTATTGGTGCTATTGAAAAGGTTGAAGAGGATAAAAGTAGGAAAGGAAAGACGAATAAAAATTTGTGGCATTTAACTATTACAGATAAAGTATCAGTCAAAAAATTGGTGGTAGATATTGGTAATTTTCCATCTATAAATTTAGATTTATCCTCTAGCAGATTAAACTTAGTCATACAGGATAATTTCTGGATTGAGAAATTAGAAAATACAGAGTTTTTCTGGGATAAAGTTCTTGTTGTGATGGAAAAGTTGACCGAATCTAGATATCTATCAGCAGAGGGTAGAAATGCAAAAGTCAAGACAGAGGAAAAATTCGATAATTTCACTACTACTGATACTTTCTGCGGTAAAAATTTAGGGGCAGAGATGAGAAATTTTCCATCTATAAATCTGGATTTTCCCTCCTACAGATTAAATTTAGTCAGACAGGAGAATTTCTGGGTTGAGCAACTAAAAAATGCTCAGATTTTCTGGGATAAAGTTCTTGTTGTGATGGAAAAATTTGCTGCATCTATCATTCTTTCGGTAAAGAGCAAAAATCGAAAAGTAAAGACCGAGGAAAAATTCGATAATTTCACTACTACTGATACTTTCTGTGAGAAAAATTTAGGGGCAGATATGAAAAATTTTCCATCTATAAATATAGATTTCCCCTCCTACAGATTAAATTTAGTCAAACAAGAGAATTTCTGGGTTGAGCAACTAAAAAATGCTCAGATTTTCTGGGATAAAGTTCTTGTTGTGATGGAAAAATTGACCGAATCTAGATGTCTATCAGCAGAGGGTAGAAATGGAAAAGTAAAGACCGAGGAAAAATTCGATAATTTCACTACTACTGATACTTTCTGTGAGAAAAATTTAGGGACAGATATGAGAAATTTTCCATCTATAAATCTAGATTTATCCTCCAGCAGATTAAATTTAGTCATACAAGAAAATTTCTGGATTGAGCAACTAAAAAATGCTCAGATTTTCTGGGATAAAGTTCTTGTTGTGATGGAAAAATTTGCTGCATCTATCATTCTTTCGGTAAAGAGCAAAAATCGAAAAGTAAAGACCGAGGAAAAATTCGATAATTTCACTACTACTGATACTTTCTGTGAGAAAAATTTAGGGACAGATATGAGAAATTTTCCATCTATAAATCTAGATTTATCCTCCAGCAGATTAAATTTAGTCAGACAAGAAAATTTCTGGATTGAGCAACTAAAAAATACTCATATTTTCTGGGATAAAGTTCTGATTGTGATGGAAAAGTTTGCCGAATCTAGATGTCTCTTGGCACAGAGCAAAAATCGAAAAGGAAAGACCGAGCAAAATTTCGATAATTTAACTACTACTGATACTTTCTGTGGGAAAAATTTAGGGACAGATATGAGAAATTTTCCATCTATAAATCTAGATTTATCCTATAGCAGATTAAATTTAGTCAGACAGGAGAATTCCTGGATTGAGGAATTAGAAAATACTCAGATTTTCTGGAATGAAATTATTTCTATGATGGAAAAATTTGCCAAATATAGATGTCTATCAGCAAAGGGTAGAAATGGAAAAGGGAAGACCGAGGAAAATTCCGACAGTGAGAAAAATTTAGGGGCAGGTATGAAAAATTTTCCATCTATAAATCTAGATTTATCCTCTAGCAGATTAAATTTAGTCAGACAGGAGAATTCCTGGATTGAGGAATTAGAAAATACTCAAATTTTGTGGAATGAAATTGTTGATGTGATGGAAAAGTTTGCTGAATCCAGATATCTATCAGTAGAAGGTAGAAATGGAAAAGGGAAGACCGAGGAAAATTACGATAATTTAACTACTACTGATACTTTCTATGAGAAAAATTTTCCATCTATAAATATAGATTTCCACTCCAGCAGATTAAATTTAGTCAAACAAGAGAATTTCTGGGTTGAGGAATTAGAAAATACTCAGATTTTCTGGAATGAAACTTTGGCTGTGATAGAAAAGTTTGCCAAATATAGATGTCTATCAGCAAAGGGTAGAAATGGAAAAGTCAAGACCGAGGAAAATTTCGATAATTTCACTACTACTGAGACTTTCTTTGGGAAAAATTTAGGGGCAGATATGAAAAATTTTCCATCTATAAATCTAGATTTCCCCTCCTACAGATTAAATTTAGTCAAACAGAAAAATTTCTGGGTTGAACAACTAAAAAATACAGAGCTTTTCAGGGATAAAGTTCTTGTTGTGATGGAAAAGTTTGCCAAATATAGATGTCTCTTGGTAGAGGGTAGAAATGGAAAAGTCAAGACCGAGGAAAATTTCGATAATTTAACGACTACTGAGACTTTCTGTAGGAAAAATTTAGGGGCAGATATGAGAAATGTTCCATCTATAAACATAGATTTTCTCTCCAGCAGATTAAATTTAGTCAGACAAGAGAATTTCTGGGTTGAGCAACTAGAAAATACTCAGATTTTCTGGAATGAAATTGTTGATGTGATGGAAAAATTTGCTGCATCTATTGTTCTTTCGGCACAGAGCAAAAATCTAAAAGTCAAGACCGAGGAAAAATTCGATAATTTAATTACTACTGAGACTTTCTGTAGTAAAAATTTAGGGGCAGATATGAGAAATTTTCCACCTATAAATCTAGATTTCTCCTCCAGCAGATTAAATTTACTCAGACAGGAGAATTTCTGGGATGAGGAATTAGAAAATACAGAGAATTTCAGGGATAAAGTTCTTGTTGTGATGGAAAAGTTTGCCAAATATAGATGTCTATCAGTAGAAGGTAGAAATGAAAAAGAAAAGACCGAGCAAAAATTCGATAGTTTCACTACTACTGAGACTTTCCGTGGGAAAAATTTAGGGGCAGATATGAGAAATTTTCCATCTATAAATCTAGATTTCCCCTCCAGCAGATTAAATTTACTCAAAGACCGAAATTTATTAGTCGAACAATTAGAAAATGACGATATTTACTGGGATGAAATTGTTTCAATAGAACCAGTCGGAGAAAAACAAGTATACGATCTGACCATACCAGAAACTCATAATTTTGTAGCTAATGATATTTGCCTCCACAATACTAGCTTTGCTGTAAATATTGGTCATAGTATTGCAGCTAATCTCAAATTACCAGTAGCAATTTTTAGTCTAGAAATGTCTAAGGAACAATTGGTATTAAGACTATTAGCAAGTGAGGCAAGAATTGAAAGTAATAGATTGCGCTCCGGGCGAATTAGTCAGAGTGAATGGGAACCTTTAACTTCCGCTATTGGTACTCTTGCTGAAATGCCAATTTTTATTGATGATACTGCTAATATTACTGTTAATGAAATTCGTTCAAAAGTCAGACAATTACAGAGCGAACAAGGTGGAGCGTTAGGATTAATTTTATTAGATTATTTACAGTTAATGGAAAGTAGTAGTAGTGATAATCGAGTCCAGGAATTAGCAAAAATTACTCGGAGTTTGAAGGGTTTGGCACGAGAACTTTCGGTGCCGATTATTGCTTTGTCTCAACTTAGTAGAAGTGTGGAGTCTCGAACTAATAAAAGACCGATGATGTCTGATTTGAGAGAGTCTGGTTGTTTGACTGGGGATACTTTAATTTGTTTAGCTGATGGTAAAAAAATTCCTATTTCTCGTCTGGTTGGTAAGTCTAATTTTTCTGTTTTGGCGTTGAATGAAAATACTGGGAAATTTGAGTCTGCTATTGTTAGTAGGGTTTTTTCTACTGGGGTTAAACCTATATTTTCTTTACAAACTTCTTCGGGAAAATTGATTAGGGCTACGGCTAATCATCCTTTCTTTTCTATGGGGGGTTGGAAACAGTTAAATACTCTAAATATTGGGGATTCTCTTGCTATTTTGAACCCAAAAATGCTTAAATATTCAATATTGTATTGTGGGCAAGTTTTGTATCAAGTAGATTTTGGGCCAAAATATGGTGGAAATTTAGGGTCTGTAGTTAAGTGTCGGGAGTGGGAAAAACCTACTCAAATTGATGTTAAATGGGATGAAATTGTGGAAATAAGACCAGATGGTGAGGCAGAAGTTTTTGACTTAACTGTGCCTGGTCTCCATAATTTTGTGGCAAATGAGATTGTTGTTCATAACTCTATTGAACAAGATGCCGATTTAGTAATTATGCTTTATCGGGATGAGTATTATTCCCCAGATACTCCCGACCAAGGTATTGCTGAGGTGATTATTACTAAGCATCGGAATGGACCGACTGGTACGATTAAATTATTGTTTGACCCCCAGTTTACTAAGTTTAGAAATTTGGCAATAAGAGGGAACAGGGAACAGGCAACAGGGAACAGATAAATATTCTAAAGAGGGAATAGGGAACAGGGAACAGGCAACAGGGAACAGGGAACTTAGTTATCAGTTATCCGCCTTCAACTCAAATTGCTGATATTTTCAAGATGAATGTTATGGAGCGATCGCTTCTCCAGTCACCAGTTAACAGTCTCAGGAGTTTTTTCAGGAGCAATACCAAAAATATTTTCATTTTGTGAAGCTCTAAGAAAGGTTGTTTCTCTGTGATTAAATCTTTCCATTCATCTCTACTAGGGTGGAAAACCAGAAATATTATCATTCTCTTAAGCTTCTAAAAAATCGTCGCGTCGAAGGATTTTCCGTTGCTTCCCCACAATTTTTGTGATACCATAATAACTATAAGGAGTCGTTCGCCTATACGCATGATTTTTTATTCAACTAAATTTTCTTGCTCAGAGACGATCAAATATTTAGGAATTTTCCCAAGAGCAATACCAGAAATAATTTCATCTTGTGAAGCTCCAATAAATGATTGTTTTTCCCCCATCAAATCTTTTCATCCATATCTCCTAGCGTGAAAAACCACCAATATTTTCATTCTCTGAAGCTCAAAAAAGAAACGTCGCGTCAAATAAAAAGTATGAATCTTAGAAAGCGATCGCTCTTTTTTATCTATACCTCCTAGCGTGGAAAGGTATAAACATTTTCATTCTCTGAAGCTCACAAAAAAATCGCCGCGTCAAAGGATTTTTGGTTGCTGCCTCACAAAAATTCTGATATTATAAAAGCTATAAGGGGTTGTTCGCCTACGAGCATGACTTTTTATTCAACATATTTCCATGCCCAGAGACAATCAAATATTCAGGAATTTTCCCACAGGAGCAATATCAGAAATAATTTCATCTTGTGAAGCTTCCGTAAATAATTGTTTTTCCCTCATCAAATATTTCCATCTATCTCTCCTAGTGTGGAAAATCACAAACATTTTCATTCTATGAAGCTCTAATAGTAATCTTTCGGTACTCAGCTATGAACAGTCAGCTTTTTTACGATAGGAAAAAAGATCAAGTATGAGAAAGCGATCGCTCAATACATTTTCTCCCATCATCAAACTTTTCCACCCATCTCTCCTAGGGTGGAAAATCACGAACAATTTCATTTTGTGAAGCTCCTGTAAATAATTGTTTTTCCCTCATCAAATCTTTCCATCCATCTCTCCTAGGATGAAAAACCACCAATATTTTCATTCTATGAAGCTCCTAAAGAAATCGTCGCGTCAAAGGATTTTCGGTTCCATCCCCACAATTTTTGTGATATTATAAATACTATAAGCGGTCGTTCGCCTATACGCATGACTTTTTATTCAACAAAAGATAGTATAGTTTTGATGGCGATCGCCTCTTCAGTTATCAGCTTTCTACCTAAATTATTAATCTTTAAAGGATGAAATATGACAGAGCGATCGCTCAATCCATTTTTGTCCCAGGAGCAATACCAGAAATAATTTCATCTTGTGAAGCTTCTATAAATGGTTGTTTTTCTCTTATCAAATCTTTCTATACATAGCTCCTGAGTGGAAAATTACCAACATATTCATTCTCTGAAGCTCCTGAAAAAAATCGGCGCGCCAAAGGATTTTCGGTTCCATCCTCAGAATTTTTGTGATATGATAAAAGCTATAAGGAGTTGTTCGCCTATACACATGACTTTTTATTCAACTAAAGATAGTATAGTTTCGAGGGCTTATCAGTTATCAGTTATCGAGTTAAATTGTTGATATTTTAATGATGAAATATTAGAGAGCGATCGCTATTTCTATATATCAAAGAAAGTTAGAGTTTAAGAATAAATAAAGGGTGAGATTTAAAGAGCGATCGCTAATTCTATATTTTGAGAAAGTCAGTTAAATCAAGCAGTATTTTCATCAGGGTAATTTCAGTTTTTTAAGTTTAATATTTATTCCTTTTTCAGGTTGATAATAATTTTTTAGTTACTAATCTTCAGTTACTAAATCTATCTAAGTTTGCTAGTTTAGAGAAATATCAGATTTAAAAATATGTTTCAGGGGATTAGTGGCTTTATGTTCTATGTTCTATGTTCTATGTTTCTTTGATAAATAAGATTAATAACTATAGCCATACTTATAACTATGCTAACTAATAAAAGCAAATATCTTAAAAAAGTAGGGATTTCAACTACCCTTAAAGTTGATAGTATCAAAAAATTTATTATCAAGAGCATAGCAAATTGTCTGAATGATAAAAAACCTATTTTTAAATCGTCAGATTCTACATCTAGAAAAATATTACGCCAGTCATTCCGAGAAATATCAGATTTAAAAATATGCTTTAGGGGATTAGTGGCTTTATGTTCTATGTTTATTTGATAAATAAGATTAATAACTATAGACATACTTATAACTATGCTAACTAATAAAAGCAAAAATCTTAAAAAAGTAGGGATTTCAACTACCCTTAAAGTTGATAGTATCAAAAAATTTATTATCAAGAGCATAGCAAATTGTCTGAATGATAAAAAACCTATTTTTAAATCGTCAGATTCTACATTTAGAAAAATATTACGCCAGTCATCACGAGTTGGACGACGGTATTTAATGAGATTATGTAGTAAAGCAAATTGTAAATCTACATCCAAAGTTTCAAATAGAGATTGCCATTTTTCACCAAGATTAATTCCAATAAAAGCTGGTTTTATCTCATTAACATATTCCTGTTGCAGTAGTTTTAATTGTCTTGATAGTTTCATCGATATTGTTAATATTTTTTTTCTAAGAACACCCTGTATTTTTTCTTTTTTACCAAACTTTTTTAACTGTAGAAAACATTTTTTATCAAGCAATACTATCGCACACAAAGGAATGACTATTCTTGGATCGATCTTGCGCTGAGAAATTTCTTCAGGAGTACATTTACAACAAATGAACCAAGCTACTTTTGCCATAGCTTCTCTTTCCGATGGTGGAAAATGAACTGCTATCCATTCCCAATCTCTTAAGTTAAATTCCTTATCAACTTTTGCCATATTTCTTGCTCCTAGAAAACCTAATTATTTAGACTCGTAAATTCTGCAAGATTTAAAGCAGCTAACCTCTGAATATTTTCATCAGAATGATAAAGTAAACCATTTAAAATTTCTCTCGAATATGGAGTACCAATTTTGACTAAATCTCTCATTGCCGTTTCCGAACCTTGCTCCGCTAAATCCTTCAATAAAGAAACTGCAATATCTCCCATATTAATAAGTGCTAAACGAGCATCCACTAAATCAATATCCTCATAATACCTAAACAAAATATTCGCCGCTTGTGGCAAATTTGTTTTAGATAATGCCTTAACAGACGCTCTACGAACTTCCAGAGATTCAGAATTATTCAAAGCATTTTCTAGAAACTCAAAAACAACTTTTCCCCTACCTCTTTCACGAACATCAGAAGCAACTGCTCCAAAAGCTCTAGCTAAATTTTCATCAGAATTTGCTTCTGCCAATTTTTCCTTAAACTCTTCAATAATTTTCTCTGCCAAAGTAGGAGAAACTTCTTGAGCATCTGCTAAACATTCAAAAGCTGTCAGAGAATCTTCCTGATAAATAACCTCTATTAAATTTGTACTATTCCCGGCAAAACCACACCAAAGTTTAACTGTTTCTCGCCAACGTTCCGGGTCATTTTTAAACCTTTCTATTAACTCATTTTCTCTATCTCTCAAAGCTGTTGCCGCAAAATATTCTTGCAAAGTTAAATGAGCAAACTGATATTTATCTCCCCTTTCAATTTCCAATAATAATCCACTACGTTCGACAATTTCTTTTAATATTGGTTGAGTATCTGTTTCAGGATTGAGATTCAAATCGGGTAAAACTTTTTGAATTTGTTCTACGACAATTTCATAATCTAAACTCAAGTCATTCTTTTGTTGTTTACTAGCATTATCTTGAGCAAATAAAGCCAGATGTTGTAAAACTCTCCGTTTATGAGCACTCTCTTTATATTGATTAAAATTATTCTGCCATTGATTCAATAAAATATGAGTAGATTCTTGATAAAAATCTGACCGAGACTGAGGCAAAACAAAAGCAGGTTGAGTATAAAGATGAGCAACAATAGTCAGCATTAAAGGATTTCTAGCTAACTCCATAATTAGGGGTCTATCTCTCAAAGTTTGTATGAGTTGATCGATAGATTTATCTGGAGGCATTTCAGATTTCCATGCTTCTAAAAAGAGTCGCATTTGTCTGTCGCTAAATTCTTTAATATCTAAAGTTTTCTCGACGGACTCAGCAAAATTATTCCGATAAACTGCTGCCCGACAAGTAATAATTACTCGACATTTATCATATTTATCTAATAAGTCATTAATAGCTTGTACAACTTGAGGGCGAATCAAACTTTTGACTTCATCTAATCCATCAAATAACAGAAATAATTTTCCTTTTTCCAGATTTCGCTCGACAAAAGAATTAGCTTTAGGAAAATCATCCCTATCTAAAGCTTCTACTAATTTCTGTTTTAATAATTCTATGTTGAGGGCAGAAATTTCTATTTCATTCAAGGGATATAACTCTAATAAAATCGGCACATATTCATTAGAGGAAGTTTTTAATTTTTCCCTTGCCCAAGAAAGAACAAGATATTTTAATAAAAGTGTTTTTCCAGCTCCAGGTTGCCCCTTAATAGCCAAACGATTATATTTTTTAATCTCAGAAAAATTAATTGGTTCATTATTAGCTTTTTCCAAAAATTGCAAAGATAAATAAATTTTTTGCAGATTTAAAGGATGGTTAGGAAGAAAAGAAACTTTTAGTTCTTGATGTTTATTAATCAAACCATTTTTATAGCGTTTTAGAGAGTAATTCCAAAACCATTCAAAACCAGCAATTTGATTATATAATCAGTTGCCAACAGTATTAATGAAACGAGTTACCCAACCTTGTATAACTTCCTTAAAAATCAACAGAATAAAAAGTGCTAATGCAGCTAACCATCCCAAGCCATAAAATAAATCATCGTTTATTTTTTCCCAGATGTCACTGTCTTTTTTCTTTTTTAGTCTAGAGTATTCTTCTTCGTAAATTTTAGTAATTTCTGGTTTAGTTAAACCCACAGGATTTTCATCATATAAATCAATTATTAACCTACTATCCATTGCCTTATCATTTTCAACATGACGTTCGGCATAATCTTTAATTTCTTGAATTAGAGTTATAGCTTCAAGGTTTACACTGTTAATCGTCACAGAAAAGGGTGGTATCAAAACTAAAAGTAAAATTATAAACAAAAACAACTTAATGAGGTGTTTCTTATAACGTTTCAAAGATAAATTTAACAAACGTCTAATACCACTAATTTGATTGCCTAACCAATTGCCAAAAGTATTAATTGGATGAGCTTCCCAATTTTGTATAGCTTTCTTAAAAATAAACAGAATAAAAAATCCTATTGCAGCAAACCAAGGCAAACCATAAAAGAAATCATCCTTGATTTTTTCCCAGAGATTACTATCTTTTGCCTCTTTGAGTCTTGTATATTCTTCCTCATAAATTTTAGTAATTTCTGGAGTAGTTAAACCCACAGAATTTTTCTCATATAAATCAATCATTAACCTACTATCCATCGCCTTATCATTTTCAACATGACGTTCGGCATAATCTTTAATTTCTTGAATAATAACTTCCCGACTTTTAAGATTAGGTGTAGGTGTCTGAGTATAACTAGGTAATATCCAACTCCAACACAATACAATAGTTAAAGTTAGTAGAAACAAATTAATGGAAACCAGTCGGTTAAATTTGTGTCGAAAAAGTTGAGTGTAAGAGAAATTAGATTTAGGCATATCAAGTTCAAGTCAGAAGTTATTAAGTCAGAATTCAGAAGTTAAATTCTTACTTTGTTATTTTGATAAAACTAGAAAAAATATTTAACTGATAACTGATTAAAATACAAGATTTTATACCCAATTATTTTGACAATAGATTTAACGATTATCATTACAGAAAATTTGTAGCAAAATTCCTAATATAAAATCCAGTTGAACAGTCATCATTGCGACGATAGGAAGCAATCTCTCAAACCCCTGAGATTGCTTCCTTCCACAGAGTGTAAGTCGCAATGACTTAGGTGTAATAATTATCTGGATTTAATATAAGTATTAGTCTTCAACTATTAGCTTTTAGTTTGCCTCCTGAG
The DNA here is from genome assembly GCF_010672695.1 of Okeania sp. SIO1H4. Lineage (NCBI taxonomy): Bacteria > Bacillati > Cyanobacteriota > Cyanophyceae > Oscillatoriales > Microcoleaceae > Okeania > Okeania sp. SIO1H4. The sequence goes on along the minus strand of NZ_JAAHGB010000006.1, from coordinate 612,587 downwards.
TCAAAACTGTCTTATCAGTTAGATTATAATTACTAAGTATTGTCTTGAAAGAAGAAATTATTATTGATAAATTTGATATTATTTCTAGCATAAATAAGTAGCTATTCAGTTAATATAGCAATTCTAAATAAGTTCTCATATTTTATCGTAGAGGTTTAGTCTCCATGCTTGGGTTGGGAGACCAAACCCCTACAGTTTTTCTCGCAAACCATTTAGGATTAGTATATAAGTCTTTTTAAATAAACTCTGACTTAATTCGTAAAAAAAAGCTGAGAGCTAATTGCTAATAGCTGAATGCTTAATTCATAAAAAAAGCTGAGAGCTAATTGCTGATAGCTGAATGCTTTATTCATCTTCATCAAACACAGGCGGCCAAAGTTCAACAATAGATAATTCCCACTCACCAAATAATTCAGGAATAGTCAAAATATCTCCATTTTTTAACTCAGTTTCTTCACCATTAGGACGATAAACAATAACTATTTCTTTGTCAGGATCTATCAATATTCCTACTTCCGCTCCTAATTCTAAATACTTCTTTATTTTCTTTTTTAACGGTTTAATCCTATCACTTTGAGACTTAATTTATACCACTAAATCTGGCACCAACTCCCCAAAATAACGAACACTTTTTTTCAAACGTTGGGCACGAACAAAAGAAACATCAGGAACTTTTAAATTAGTGTCTGGAAGAATAAAAGCACCACTAGAATCAAACAAACGTCCGAGACGACGTGGGTAAACCCAATTGCGTAATAACCTAATTAACTGAACGCCAACTTCACTAGAAATAATATCCGACGGACTAATAACTAATATCTTTCCTTCATCTAATTCTAATTGATAATCTAAACCTGCTTGATTAAGAGTACCTTGCAATATTTCTAAATCTTTAACTGTGAGATTTGACATATAATTTTTAGGAATTAAAGAATATATAAAAGGGAACAGAGAACAAGTCTCTATCCCCTTTTAATAATTATAATTGCTGATAGCTGATAGCTGATAGCTTACTTCCTAATTAATTCGCAATTCTCAATAATTCCACATCAAAAATCAGAGTAGCATTAGGAGGTATAACCCCACCAGCACCACTAGCGCCATACCCTAATTCTGGTGGAATAGTAAACTTACGACGTTCACCAACTTTCATACTAGCTACCCCTTCATCCCAACCTTTAATAACTCGACCTACCCCAACTTGAAATTGGAAAGGTTGATTGCGATCGCGAGAACTATCAAACTTAGAACCATCCTGTAAAGTTCCAGTATAGTGAACCACAACTGTCTGACCTGCTTGAGGAGTAGCGCCATCTCCTTCTTTCAAGACCACATACTTAAGACCAGATTCAGTAGTAATAGTTTCTTGGTTATTTTCAGTCATAATATTTTCTGCAACTTGTTCTTGAACTTCAGTAGAATTTATAGTACTTGGTGTATTTTGAGAAGCAACTGCCCCTTTTTCCGAACCCGTGATTTGAGCAACAATCAAAACTAAACCACAGAATATTACTACTGCCAGACTAATAATAATTCCTCGCAAAATTAATCCTCCTAATTTAAGTTAAAAGTCAAAAACTCTCAGTTGAAGTTTAAATTATAACTACTATATTTTGCAGCTACACTAGGGTCAGTTGTAATTTTTCCAATCTTGCAACTGACTTTATAAACACTCTAAACAACCTCCCATTTTCTCTGATTTGTATTTTTGAAAAAAAATCAAACAGACAAAACAGAACGTAACTACTGAAAAATTAATAACTATAATATTTGATACTAAAATCAATCTTCCATATAATTAAGTCAAAAACCAAAAATTAATATGAAAGTTTAACTTTAACTAAGATTCCGGATATTGTTAAATAACATAGCAGTCGTCAGGGAAGTTAGGACATTCTCACGTCTCTCAAATTTAATCACAGCAAGCATCTAACTTCTGACTTCTGACTTAATCTATCGCCAATTGCGATTTTCTAAATCTCGGATCTGACGCTCCAAACGGTCCAAACGACCCCGGAGTTCGTCCAATTCAGATTGACGAGGAACACCTATATCCTGCATGACATTCCGCATTTGTCGCTGCATCTGAGTTTCCCAGTTTCCCTGCTCTGACTTAAGTTGCTGCATTATATCATCAACAAAAGTTTTAGCTTGGTCTGGGTTGATAGTACCATCTTTAACCCATTGGTTAGTGACTTCCTGTATTTTTTCGGCCACTAGGGAAGTTGTACCAATGCCGATCATTAAAAGTTGTTTAAGTAGATTTTCAGTATTATTCATATTTTTTTCCTATTTCTATATTTTAGGTATCAAGGAGCAACAAACTTAGAATTAAGCTACAAATTTAAACTGTAGATGAAAAAAGTTGTTGAATTTATATATCTAGCATAATCAAAATGTCAAATTGTCCTCGTTGTCATCAACCAATTGATAGTCAGGCGATCGTTTGTCCGCATTGTCGATTTTCTCTTAAAGCTTTTGGTCATCCAGGAATTCCTATTTATCACAGTCAAACAGAAGAATATTTGTGTAATAGCTGTATCTACCATTTTGATGATACCTGTAATTTTCCTCAACGTCCTTATGCTAAAAATTGTACTCTTTATCATAACCAATCTGAACCCCTTGTACCTCCTACTAATTTTAATCATATTAGTTGGTTTGGAACTGTCAAATTTTGGCTTCAAAGAAATACTATTTGGTGGTTATTGTTAAGTTTAGTTCTTATCAGTTTGATAATGTCTTTATAATTAATTTTATTCTGATACTATATCTGATTCAAAAACTGGTGTAGCAGTGGAAGGAAAGCTTTGAATATGTTCTAACCTTAAAATTAAAACAATGTAATTTTTTTCCTTCTTCCTTCTTCCTTCTTTCTTCTTCCTTCTTCCTTCTGCTATAAATAAAACCAGAAAATTGTACCCAGTATATATAGTCATCTTGAACAATTTTTCAGTCATTACTCAATATATAAAAAATTTTAAACCCTGATTCCTGTCCCCTAATTCTGGAGTTTATTTACATCTAAATAATTAATTTTTTTCTGATACTATAGTCATTTAAAATAAGAATGAAACACTTTTTTAGGTGAAACTCTTTCAAAGCCATAAATCCTTGTCTCAATATCAAATGAAATAACTATATATTTGGCTAAAAAACTGGTAAATAAAATCAGAAAACTTTACCCAGTATATATCGTCATCTTGAATAATTTTTCAGTCATTACTCAATATATAAAAAGTTTAAAACTCTAATTCCTGTTCCTTAGTTCTGGAGTTTAGTTACATCTAATAATTAATTTTTTTCTGATACTATATCTGGGTCAAAAACTGGTATAGCAGTCGAAATAAAGGTTAGGATATATCCAAAGCTTAAAACTCAGAAAACGTAATTTTTTTTCTTTTTCCTTCTTCCTTCTTCCTTCTTCCTTCTGCTATAAATCAAACCAGAAAATTGTACCCAGTATATATAGTCATATTGAATAATTTTTCAGTCATTACTCAATAAGATAAAAAATTTTAAACCCTTATTCCTGTTACCTAATTCTGGATTTTAGTTAAATCTAAATAATTAATTTTTTTCTGATACTCCAGTCATTAATCACTCAATATATAAAAAAATTAAAACTCTGATTCTTGTTCCCTAGTTATGGAGTTTAGTCAAATCTAAATAATTAATTTTTTTCTGATACTATATATGACTCAAAAACTGGTATGGAAGTCGAAGGAAAGGTAACGTAATATTTTAACTTTTAACTTTTGAATTTTAACTTTTGAATTCTTCCTTTGACTTTTGACTTTTGACTTTTGAATTTTAACTTTTGAATTATTCTAAAGTTGAGTTACATCTAACAATTGATTTTCTTCTGATACTATACTTTGCTGAAATACTGGTAAATCAAACCAAAAAGTTGTACCTACACCAAGTTCACTAACTAACTGAACCTTACTATAATGCTTATCCATAATATTCCTGACAATAGACAAACCCAAACCAGTTCCTTCCAAAGTATGAACTCGATTTTCTACTCGGAAAAACCTCTCAAAAATAGCCTCTTGGTCTTCAGGTTCAATACCACTTCCCGTATCTGAAATTTCAACTCTAACAAACTTTTGACAACTTGATTCTGAGGGTAAATGTAAATCTATTGGTCGAGGAGGAGGAGGAGAAACTATCCATCCTCCCTCTTCAATTTGTTGAGCTTCAATATTGCAAACTTCTGAGTCAGATTCTAATATATATGCTCGAATTATTATTTTCCCCCCTGCTTCAGTAAATTTCATAGCATTGCCGACTAAATTAGCAAATACTTGTAACAATAAATCGTAATGACCCACTACAGAAGGCAAGTTAGGTTCTATCTCATAATTTAACTCTATTCCTTTATCTTTAGCATTAAGTTGATAAGTCCTTAAAGTTTGTTCTATAGGTTGAGCAATATCAACAGCATCTAGATGATAAATATGACAAGATTCCAAACGACTCAAATCTAAAACATCATTAACCAAACGAGTCAAACGGTCTGTTTCGTGATTAGCAGTTTCCAGAAATTCCCCTCTTTCTGTTTCACTTAAATCTTCCCCATATTCATACAAAGTTTCGATAAAAGATTTAATATTAAATAGAGGAGTTCTTAACTCGTGAGACACATTACTAATAAACTGACTTTTAGCTTCATTTAACTCTACTTCGCGAGTAATATCCTGCACAGTCATAGCAATTCCTTTCAGACTATCTCGGTACTGATAATTTAAACCTTTTTCTAATTTATGTTCATAAAGAGTACATTCAATAACTTCAGGACGTTCAATAGAATTGCAAGTATCATCTGCATCATAAATACAACTTTGACAAAGAGACTCTTTACCTGGTGCTCTATGTAACAAAACCGTTGTTAATAACACTCTAATTGTACGTTTATTTGGCTCATCCAAAGTACAGCAATATTCACCACCTTCTATTTCTCCTCCAGCTATTTGATAAAGCGGTCTACTAATTTCCATTTGTACAGCTACAGGAAAATAATCAATAATATTTGCACCCACAACATCTTTTCCTTCCCAACTAAAAATTCGCCTAGCAGTAGAATTAACTAACATAAGTTGTAAATTAGCATCCAACAATAAAGCACCATCAGCAATAGTCGAAACCAAAGTTTCTAACTTAGCTTTTTCTGCTCTTAATTCTTCAATATTTTGCTTCTTATAATTCTCTAACTGCTCCGCCATTTCATTAAAGCTAAAAATTAGTTCCCCTAACTCTCCTCCAAATGGTAAATCAATCCTTTGCTTAAAATTTCCCTGGGCAATATTTCTCACACCTTCTGATAATTCCTTAACGGGTTTAGTAATAATCAAAGCATTAAATACTGCCCCTAAAATTACCATTGCCCAAATCGAAACAAACACTGCCAAAGTAACATCTCTTGTAAGATTTGAAGAAATAACAGCAGTAGGATTAGGATTAATTCCTATTGCCAAAACTCCTAAATATTTACCTTCTTGAATTAACGGCACAAAAACATCTGTTAATTCTCCATTAGGAGTTAAATGTTGTCGCACCATCGGTAGGACAGACAAATTTCCTGCCTCTACATTGGCCATAAAATCTTCTGGTAGTTGAATGCGACGGCGTAAAGTCAGGGACGTCTTTACCTCTGATTCTGAGAAAGGCAGACCAAGGAAAATTTTTCCTTCCTCATCGGCGTAGAGCATATAACGAACACTAGAGGTGCTGCTGTAGAAAAGTCGAGAAAAACGCGCTACTTCGTTGCGATCGCCTTCTGCCACTAGAGGAGCGACATTTGCAGCCAATAATAGTCCCAGGTCTCGACCATAGCGAGTATCATTGAGACGAGCATCCTGTTGAATAGTATTTACTGCCCAGAAAGAAAAACTACTCATTAGTAGAGACACCATAAGAGTGACTACTGCCATGAGTTTGGTCTGGAGGGTAAACTCAGACCACCAGTTAGCGATAATTTCTCCGATTTTTTTTAGGAGGGCAAGCATTTTTTTAAGTCAAAAGTTTAAATAAAGTTATAAAGTTAAAGGTCAAAATTTATTAGGCATTTTTGACTATATTATTAATTAGGATAACTAAGAATTCTTGAAAGCTCAGATTTATTTTATTTATATTCTGAATTGGCCGGGTGCATCTCATAATATTTGCAAAAATACTTTTTTCCTATATACTTGATATTCCCTGTTTCCAGATGAGCTGTTGCCTAAAAGCGATAAATTTTTGGCTTTATTCAAAATTGAGATGTACCTGATTTACCGAATCATTAATTATTTATTATTAAATAATTATGGTTTAAAGCTTCCCCTTTTAAGGGTAAAAAAGCGGTCGTTAGCGCAGTTTCCCGTAGGGTGGGATGGCGTTAGCGAAGGGGTTCTGTCAAGAGCGGTTCTCCTCGCCATCTCCAATCAAGCAAGAGAAGAAATAATATTTCCTGATATTCAATTCCGTAACGGTTTGAACCAGAGGTAATTATCAATTATCCATTATCCATTAATGAACAGATCCAAAAATCCGATCGCCAATATCCCGCCGATAATACATTTGGTCAAACTCTATAGAATCTACAGCATTGTAAACTTTTGTCCTAGCTTCAGAAAAATCAGACCCTATTGCTGTTACTCCTAATACACGGCCACCATCAGTTACTAACTGTTGTTCCTGTAATTTAGTTCCGGCATGAAATACAGTTACTCCAGTAGCTTCAGCTTTTTCTATTCCAGAAATTACTTTACCTTTCTCATAAGCTTCTGGATAACCCCCGGAGGCTAAAACTACACACACTGCTACTCCTGGTTTCCAATTTATCGGAGGCAACTCAGCTAAACGCTGTTCACAACAGGCCAAAAATAACTCTTCCAATGGAGTTTCTAGCAGAGAAAGAATAGATTGAGTTTCTGGATCGCCGAACCGACAATTAAATTCTAAGACTTTTGGCTCTCCTGTAGGACTAATCATTAATCCAGCATAAACAATGCCTCGGTAGTCTATACCACGTTTTTGTAAATTAGTCAAAGTTGGTTCTAGAACTTCTTGTTGAATTCTGGTCATTAGTTCTGGTGTAATGATGGGAGTGGGAGCATAAGCGCCCATACCTCCAGTGTTGAGTCCGGTATCTCCTTCACCCACTTGTTTATGGTCTTGAGCTGGCAATAGGGGACGAATAGTTAATCCATCAGTGAGGGCTAAAACCGATACTTCTTGACCTGTGAGAAACTCTTCGATTATCACAGACTGGGTATCTGGCTCGAATTCTCCTTGAAAGATGGCATCTATGGCATGATGAGCCATTTCAATTGTAGTGGCGACGGTAACTCCTTTTCCTGCAGCTAGACCATCTGCTTTAACCACTATGGGAACTTCTTTGATGTAAGCTTTGGCAGTTTCGGCACTGGTAAAGGTGGCTGATTTGGCCGTGGGAATATTTGCTTCGGCCATGAAATCTTTAGCCCATGATTTACTAGCTTCGAGAATGGCTCCTGCTTTGATGGGGCCAAATATTTTGAGGTTTGGTTGTTGTAGATAGTCAGTAATGCCCAGGGCTAAGGGTACTTCTGGGCCAACTACTACTAGGGAAATATTTTGGTCAGCAATAAGTTGTTTGAGGGCTGAGAAGTCTTCAACTGGAATGGGTATATTTTGGCATTTTTGCAAGGTGGCAGTACCGCCGTTACCAGGGGTACAAAATATTTGTTGAACTTGGGAAGAGTGGGATAATTTCCAGGCGATCGCGTGTTCTCTACCACCGTTACCTACTATTAATATTTTCACGTTTTTTAAGTTAAGAAGGAAGAAGTAAGAAGGAAGAAGTAAAAAGTAAGAATACTTTAGTTATCTAAGAGAGAATACTTTATGCTAAATCCGATTTAGAAAAGTTGATTATAGATATCTATGTTATGCCTTACCCTATAATCACTCTATAATAACCAGATTTGTTATTAGTTATCAAGAAGAGAAAGTTAAATTTTAAATAAAGTATCAAAGTCTGACTAAAAATAAGGATAGGTAGTTAAGTTGATATAGTAAAGATTGCTTGTTGAGATGAGTTGGTTAATATGAATGATAATTTTCAAGTACTTAAAAATGACGATGATGTTTTGTTATTTTGCAAAGATAAATTTACAGTTTGCAGATTTAAAGAATTGTGTTTAGAGCCAATAAAAGTCACAATTTATTCACCGCAGGAGAATCGCCAGAATCGACTGTTGGTAATTTTTGTCAGATTAAGTGGAGGGTTTATTGTCGATAAGAAAGTACATATAGGATTAAATAGTAACAAATGGGAATCAGTGGCTGAAGAAATAGAATGTCAACTCTTAAAAGTTGGTGATATTTAGCAAATCGTCTTCTTTATAAGAAGAGGTAATTATTAATTATTAATTATTAATTGTTGAATACCTATCGGGAATTCTATTGAAGCAGGAAGAAGTAGAAACTAAGAAGATAAAATCAGGAGAGCAACCATGACCCAATGCCTAAACCCAGATTGTTTAAAAACCAACCCACCAGAAACAAAATTTTGTCAAAGCTGCGGTGAAAAATTAATTTTAGTCGAACGTTATCGCGCTCTAAAAATTATTGGGCAAGGTGGTTTTGGCAGAACTTTTCAAGCTGTAGATGAGTACAGACCATCAAAACCTTTTTGTGTAATTAAACAATTTTTTCCTCAAGCTCAAGGAACCAAAAACCTAGAAAAAGCTTCCTCATTATTTGCCCAAGAAGCTGAACGTTTAGATAGTTTAGGATTACATCCACAAATTCCCGAACTTTTGGCATATTTTACTCAGGATAACAGACAGTATTTAGTGCAAGAATTTATCGACGGGCAAAATTTACAACAGGAGTTAGACTTGTCAGGAACTTTTGATGAAAGGCAAATTTGGGAGTTATTAAAAAGTTTATTGCCCGTATTGGAATTTATTCATTCTCGACAGGTAATTCATCGGGATATTAAACCAGAGAATATTATTAGGAGAAGGAAAGATAAGCAATTATTATTAGTAGATTTTGGGGCAGCTAAATATGCAACAAAGACTGCTTTAGCTGTGACAGGAACTGTAATTGGTTCGGCAGGATATGCTGCCCCAGAACAAGCATTAGGCAAAGCAACTTTTGCTAGTGATATTTATAGTTTGGGTGTGACTTGTATTCATTTATTAACTCAGGTGGAACCTTTTGATTTATTTGATGTGAGTGAAGGTGAATGGGTGTGGCGAGAATATTTAAAGTTTACCGTAAGTGATGAAGTTGCTAAACTGTTAGATAAAATGATTATGGGAGCGACTAAGAAAAGGTTTCAAAATGTAGGAGAGATATTATCGGTTGTTAACCCTAAATCTCAACAAAAAATTAACTCTACTTATAAACCCAAAATATTTCCAATATTTACAAAAGAAGAAATGTTTACTTTTGAGGTTGTGACGGTCAACAAATCTGGCAAAACTATCAAGCGCACCCAGAGAAATGTGAGGCAAAAAATAGAAGATTTAGGTAATGGTATTAAATTAGAAATAGTTTATATTCCTGGTGGTAGTTTTCTCATGGGTTCACCGAAAAACGAAGCTGGAAGAACTGATAAAGAAAATCCCCAGCGTCAAGTAACTCTTCAACCTTTTTGTATGAGTAAATACTCCATTACTCAAGACCAATATTTAGTCATTATGGGGGAAAATCCTTCCTACTTTAAAGGAGGAAACCGTCCAGTAGAGAGAGTGACATGGCATAACGCTACAGAATTTTGTCAAAGGCTATCTCAGAAGACTAGGAAAACCTACAGACTACCCAGTGAGAGTCAGTGGGAATATGCTTGTCGCGCTGGTACGACTACTCCTTTTTATTTTGGCCCTACTATTACGACTGATTTAGCTAATTACAATGGCAACTATACTTATGGCAATGCGCCTAAAGGTCTATATCGAGAACATACTACTGATGTGGGAAGTTTTCCTCCCAATGCTTTTGGTTTATATGATATGCATGGGAATGTAGACGAGTGGTGTCAGGATATTTGGCATAATAGCTATGAAGGTCTACCCACTGATGGCAGTGCTTGGGAAAGTAGCGAAAGTATTGAGTTACGAGTACTCTGTGGAGGTAGTTGGAATGATTATCCCTGGTGGTGTCGGAGCGCTGATCGTGACTGGGATGATACAAACATTTGCATTAACAATGTGGGTTTCCGGGTGATTTGTTTGTCATTTTAGTCTCTCATTTTTTCCACTTAGTATTCTGGTCTGCTCTTTTCCTTTTGTTCTTTGAATCATTTAGATTCTATGTTCCCATATCTGGTGTTCCCTGTTCCTTGTTCCCTTTGACAAAAATTGGATATATTATTTGCAAAACAGTTAAAGCTTATCAAAAAGCTTAAAACCTAGACAAAGCAGAATTTTTCCTCTCCTACGGAATGCTGCGCAAACAGCATAATTGTCCTCTTCTTCTATGCATAGGATAAGTGTACGCTTAGGTTATAAAGAGAGGAAAAATTCATTCTGTGAAGCTCCAAAAAACCGCGTTGCAAAGATTTTTCCCCTTGCACTTTCCAAAAATTCGCGCTCCGATTTAAAAATTGCGGGTTGTTCGTATACACGCATGATTTTTTATTCAACCAAGTAGTGGGACAGCGTTTCACAATAGTATTGCTCAAATTAAAGTATTGGTATAAATAAAAACTTCCTGATCACAAAACGGCAAATCTATCAACCCATCGAAAAATGAAGAGAGGAAAATTAGTCATTCATCTCAAAGTAAATTAAGAGCGATCGCTCCCCAAACAACGACATAATAGGCATTTGCAGCTTCAAAATCTTGTTAAGTAATAAAATACCAATGGATTATATCACTATTTATAATATTACAAAATTGAGCAAAAGAGCTAAAAAGATTGAAATTTCGTGAATTGATAGAAAAAATTTTTCTCCTTTTTTGTCAGAGATTAATGACAAAGTTTAAAATTTTCAAACTAAAAACTCAAACTTATAACTAAAACTTAAAACCTACATAATTTGAGATTTTAAGTTATGGGAGCTATAGATAAAGCATTATAGTCAAGCTTATACAGCACTACGCAAATAGGTTAGGACATATATAAATGCTCAAAGTTAGTCAGGGATTACTTCTGACTTTTGACTTCTGACTTCTGACTTGCGCGTAGCGCTATATTTGCCCACCAAACAAATTGAGAATAAATAATCGGAATTAATTTGTTGAATTTCTGAGGTTAACCTAACCCCTATTTAATTAATTTAACTCATCAGCGATCGCGCGAAATAAAGCAACAGTTTCCACATCATCAATACTCCTCAAAATATTATTACTAGAACCAGTTTTTACCCCAACAAAATTATTTTCTGGATTAATATAAATATATTGTCCCCAAGCACCAGTCGCACAATAATCACCATTTGAACCTTCAGGAATCCACCAATGATATTGATAACCCCACTTAAAATAAAGCTCATCTGTCGCCCCTGGTTGTAAGTGAGGAGTATCAGGAATTGTTGACTCCTTTACCCAACTTTTAGGAATAATTTGTTGTCCGTTAAAATACCCATTATGCAAATAAACTAAAGCAAATTTTGCATAATCTCTCAAAGTACAATTCATCCCACAAAAAGTTACTTCAGTTCCATAATTATCAGTTAACCAATAAGCATCTGATTCTGCTCCCATTGGTTGCCATAATTTCTTTTCTAAATAACTGACAATATCTTGCCCAGTAACTCGCCTCAACAATAAACCTAATATCTGAGTATTCAAACTGATATATTCAAAGTAATTACCTGATGGTTCTTTAGCAGGATAATTTAAAATCACCTTCTCCATCGGTCGCATATACAAAAATAATTTATACAAAAGTTTATTAATATCAGAATTATCATCTTCGTAGGCTTCACTAAAATTTATTCCAGAAGACATTTGTAGAATATGCTTAATTGGTACATTGTTATATCCAGATGCTTTTAACTCTGGCATATATTTAGTAATTGAGTCATCAATACTGTGAATATAACCATCATTAATCGCAATACCTATTAAGGCAGAAATAAAACTCTTTGCCACTGACCAAGAAGTTTTTTTATCATTTTTTGTATAACCTTGAGAATATTTTTCATAAACAATTACATCATTTTTAACTATTAAAAATCCTGTATTGCCTGTGCGTTGTAAAAAGTCTTTCATTGTCCGAGTTTCACCCTGAAATTGATAGGATGTATTCAGGTTGTACAAATTTTCTTGAAAATTATAAGGTTGAGTAGAACGATAAATAATTTTACTGGGAAAAACCCGATCCATATTGCGGAAATTATTTACCCTTTTATCATCATCAAACATAGTTATTTTCGGTTCTAGATAAAAGCGCCAAATAATCAAGCTAGTCGCAATTAGAGGCACAATAAAAATCAGGATAAAATTGATAATATTCATAGTTATTAACTGAAATATAGCCTTTCTCAAGTTACTGAGGTAAAGTTGTTTTTCTTGTTTTCTATTCCTTACTCCCTACTCCCTACTCCCTATCTAGATAAAAGCGCCAAATAATTAAGCTAGTCGCAATTAGAGGCACAATAAAAATTAGGATAAAGTTGATAATGTTCATATAGCAATCAGGAATGAGTTGTGAGAATTGAGATGTTCCTTAAAAGTATAGAATATAGCAATTATTATATTCATATGATATGTTTTTTCTTCTTCTCTGTTCCCTGTTCCCTGTTCCCTAAAAGTTTTCAATATCTAACAACTCAAATCATATTGCTATAGTTATTAACTGAAATGTAGATAGAGATACTTCTGAAGTAAGGTTAAGGGTTTTCCTCCGGAATGCTCCGCAAATATGTCGGCGACAGCCGAAAACGTTATTCATGTTATCATCGGTGGATAAAATTGACTAGGGATTAACAAATGCCGGATGATTTAGTACCATTTCTTATCGGTATAAGTATTTTGATTTTTTATCTAGTATTCTCAGCTATGACTGAAATGGGAACAAAATGGTTTGATAGGAAAAAATGATTAATACTGTTGCTCTAACTCTTCCTGAAAAAAGAATTGTTTTCTATAACTTGAATTGGCATAAATACCAAAAAATTCTTGAAGCTCTGGGAGAAAATCGCAATGCCAGAATTATATATGACCAAGGAATATTGGAAATTACTATGCCTCTGGAAGAACATGAATTTGCTAGAGAAATAATTGGTTTATTTATCAGAATTTTAGTTTTTGAAATGGGTTTAAAAATTAAAACTTTAGGTTCGACGACTTTGAATTATCCACAGTTAGACAGAGGTGCAGAACCTGACAATTGTTATTACATTCAAAATCAATCAAAGGTGGCAGGAAAAAAAATTGATTTAACTGAAGATCCTCCGCCTGATTTAGTAGTAGAAGTTGATATTACTCATACCGATATTAATAAAGTTAATCTTTATGCGAGCATGGGAATCTCAGAATTTTGGCGTTATAACGGAGAAGTTTTACTAATTTATAAACTGCAAAATCAAAAATATGTTGAAGTTGAAACTAGCCCTACATTTCCTAAGATTTAAAAAGCAATATTTTATGAGTTTATTGAACAATCAAAACTAGATGAAGTAGAAGCAGAAAAAAAATTAAGAGCTGATTTAAGTAATTAATAATTAATAATTAATAATGACTAATTAGGTAGGTGAGCAGAAATAAACACAATATTAGAGGGCGGGTTTTTAGCACTCGAGCGTGCTTAAGTCAAAGCTTTCGTTTTGGTTAAATCCGCTCATACAATTTTTTTAACGTTTAATTAGACTTACCTACTTAATAATTACCGAAAAATCGTGGTCTAAAGCCTCCCTTTTTAAGGGGATAAAAAAAGAAAATACGGAATTTTCTTGCTTCCTTATTACAGAGGCGCTGTTAACTGATAACTGAAATTACCTCTCCTAAAAACTGATAGGACTGGCGAACAGGATTTTTTTTGTTTTAAAGAAGAGGCTTTAAACCTTAATTATTCGGTAACTGAAAGAAGGTAAAAGTTATAACAGGGAACACTTAATTGGGAACAGCGGAAAAAACATTATCTAGTCTAAGATTCATCATTCATCATCAGCATAAATCCTAACAGCTTTGGCTATTGCTATATCTGAGATTTAAAATTTAAAACTTGAAGCTAGTGGGAATTAGTTGTTAATTGAAAAAAAGTAAAAATTATCTAAAATTTAAAATTTAAAACTTGAAGCTAGTGGGAATTAGTTGTTAATTGAAAAAAAGTAAAAATTATCTAAAATTTAAAATTTAAAACTTGAAGCTAGTGGGAATCAGTTGTTAATTGAAAAAAAGTAAAAATTATCTAAAATTTAAAATTTAAAACTTGAAGCTAGTGGGAATCAGTTATTAACTATTAGGTAAAAAAGAGTAAAAGTTATCTAAAAGTTTCTTGAAAATTATTGTTCAACTTACGAAATTAATTTGTAATGTTTTATAGCTTCCTATTTTGTATGTAGCGTTTCCCAAGTTACTGAGGTACAGTTGTTTTTGTTCTTTTCTATTCCCTACTCCCGATTTCCTAAAGATATTTTTGCCCGCAACTGAAATAGAATTGCTATAGATTAATAAAACTGATAAAAACTATTTTTATTTTGTTATAGCAGTCGAAGCAAAGGGCGCGGACATATCAAAAGCTGAAAACTCAGACAACGCAATATTTTTCCTTCTTCCTTCTTTCTTTTTCCTTCTTTCTTCTGCTATAAAATACAAAAGTTGAAACTGAATTTGTAATCAAAATGAATAGTACTGAAAAGGCAAAAAAATACCAAAACAAAATTCAGCGAGTGGGTGTCATTGGTGGAGGTCAGTTGGCATGGATGATGGCGGATGCTGCTAAAAAATTGGGAGTAGATTTAATTATTCAAACTCCTGAAAAAGATGACCCGGCAGTATCTATAGCAAAAGATACTATTTTGGCAGAAATTGATGATGCTCGGGCAACTGCTCAGTTAGCAAATAGTTGTGATGTGATTACTTTTGAAAATGAATTTATTAATATAGATGAGTTGTCGCTTCTGAGTAAAAAAAATGTAATTTTTCGTCCTAATTTATCTGTGTTAAAGCCCTTATTAGATAAATATCAACAGTTGTGTTATTTACGAGATTTAGGTTTACCTGTTCCCCAATTTTGGGAGTGGGAAACAGAAGCTGAAGCAATAAAATTTCCTCTAGTATTAAAAGCACGTCGTCATGGTTATGATGGTCATGGTATTTCTGTTATTCAAGATATTAATAGTTTAAAATATCAGAGAAATTCAAATATTTTCATTCAAGAATTTATCCCTTTTGACCGGGAAGTTGCAATTATTGCTGCTCGTTCAGTGACTGGTGAAATTAAAGTTTACCCAGTAGTAGAAACACAACAAGAAAATCAGGTTTGTCGGCGGGTTTTTGTATGTGATGAAAATTTAGAATTAGTCAAAGAAATTCAAGCGATCGCTCAAACTCTCCTCAATAGTTTAGAAGTTGTGGGAGTATTTGGTATTGAATTATTTATTACTAAAAATCAAACAATTTTAATTAATGAAATTGCTCCAAGAACTCATAACTCTGGTCATTACACTTTGGATGCTTGTGAGACTTCTCAATTTGAACAACATCTACGGGCAGTTTGTGGTCTACCTCTGGGTAGTACCGCTTTTAAGTCTAGGGGGGCAGTGATGGTGAATTTGTTGGGTTATGAATTTGCGGTAAATGACTACTTGACAAAACGGCAACAATTAGCTCAGATTCCTAATGCTTCAGTTTGGTGGTATGGCAAAACAGAATCTCGTCCAGGACGAAAGTTGGGTCATGTAACAGTATTGGTGCATGAGGAAAATTCCACCAAGTGCCGTCAGAAAGCTGAGGCGATCGCCCACAAAATTGAAAGTATCTGGCAGAGTTAACGAAGTCAGAAGTAAGAATTCAGAAGTCAGAAGTTAACCCACCCCTAACCCTTCCCAGGAGGGGAAGTAGGGGATGTGTGAGCAACTCTCCAAAAATATTTCGACTTAGAAGGCGGAGTTTTATACCAATTTGATAAATGTTTGCTACATTTTATTGAGCGGGGGAGTAGGGAAGTGAGAGAGTAGGGGAGAGGTAAAAATAATAATAATTAACAATAACTGGCTAATAATTATCAAAAAAAATATTCAGTCTGTGTTAATTACTTAATAATTGAAGTGTCACTTAAATATAGCATTCTTTTTTGACGCTTGGTATTAGACCCACATGATTTTGATAAAAATTAAGTGTCAAGGCTCCAATTTATGACTTTTAACTTTTGACTTTTAATTTTTGACTTTTGAGTTTCCTGATAGGGGGTGACATTCAAAAAATAATGGCTATAATAGTTTCTAGGTTCTACTGCGACGTTGGTGACTGCCAAAAATGTTTTTTTGACCTACAAATCAAAAAACATCGGGACCTAGATGTTTGAGTGGCAGTAAACTGAGCTTGCACTCAGAAACTTTAAACTTGAGCCGAGGAACCCACCTGGTATTATCCAGGTCAAAAGCTGAGGTAAGACGGCGTTGCGGTGAACTATTTTTTTTGTGAGCAGGATATAGAAAGGTATTGCCAAAAAATTAAGCTGGGCAATGGTTATCCTAAGGCCAATAATTCTGTAATTTACAAGAAAACTTGCAGCAAGAGTTATGCTCAATACTTGATAAGGTAGCGAAACAAAAAGTTACTTATTAAAGTGGCAAACCAAATAATTTATAAAGTTAAAAATTTAAAATAAAAAGCTAATAAACTAGGGCAAAATCAAAATAATAAATAGAGGAAAAATATTGTAGTTAATTAGGAAGTATACTCGTTAAGTGGCATCATAATTAGAAGAAGTTCCTCTAAACTAAACCAATAGTCTTAAAAACTTAGGGATAGATTCAGTAAATCTAGCATAAATTATTATGATGGTGATGGAAGAATTATCCTTAAATATCCCCCACATTGAACTAGCTGGAGCAAAAAATATTGGAGAATTAGCTGATTTATTTTCAGCCAAGTTATAACTACATAAATCAATGATTCAAATTCATTAGACATCTCCAATAATAAAAAATCGAATCAATTATCGCACAGAAATTATCAATTCTTTCTCCCTACTCCCTACTCCCTATTTTCTGGAGATGTGTATTAATAAATTAGGTTGATTTAGGAAAAAGTAACCTAAAGATATTCTGAATCAATTTTTCTGCTCCTGATAAAGTGACTTGAATATTTGTTGTCGTTTTTTATGGTCAACAATAGGCGCAGGATAACCTATACCCTCTCTTTCATCTGCGGGAATTTTACCAGTAACCAAATATTTCGTATCCACACTCCGCAACTCTGACACCCACTCCCGAATATATTCTGCTTCTGGGTCATATTTTTGTGTCTGAGATGAAGGATTAAATATTCTCAACGGTTTTGGGTCCATTCCACTCGATGCACTCCACTGCCAACCCCCATTATTTGCAGAAAGGTCTCCATCTATCAACTTCTGCATAAAATATTTCTCCCCCCACTGCCAATTAATTATTAAATCTTTGGTCAGAAAACTAGCAACTATCATTCGGCAACGGTTGTGCATCCAACCTGTTTCATTTAACTGACGCATGGCAGCATCAACAATAGGATAACCTGTTTTACCTTCACACCAAGCTTGAAAATATGCTTCATTATTCTCCCAGGGAAAATTTTTCCAATGTGGGCGATAAGGACCTGTTTCTAGTTCGGGATAATGATACATAACATATTGATAAAATTCGCGCCATGCTATTTCTTTTTGCCAAGTTTCGATATTGTCAAATGCTTCATCGCTAGAACAATTTTCTATTAATTCTTGAGTTTTTGCCCAAACTGTCCGAATACCAATAGTACCAAATTTTAGGGCGGGACTTAGTTGGGATGTACCATCAAGACTAGGGAAGTTTCGTTGTTCTTGGTATGAGTATATTGCCCTTTGGCAAAATGTTTCTAATTTTTCTAATGCTATAGTTTCTCCGGGTTCGAGAATGAGTGAGTTTTCCCAATTAAATCCTAATTCTTTCGCAGTTGGTAAATCAATAGTTGCTATTTTTTTTGTTTGTTGAAGTTGCTCTTCAGTTAACCCTTTGAGTAGGGGAATATTGACTGGGTTAGATTTTTTTTTGCTGCTCCAAGTTCTCCAGAATGGAGTATAGACACTATAGGGTTTTTTGGTAGAAGTAAATATTTCTTCTGGGCAATGAAGGAGTTGATCCCAAAATGTTTTTACTTGAATATTTACTGTTTCTAAATTTTCAGTAACTTGGCGGTCGCGTTCTCTACTATAAGGTTCAACATCTAGATTCCAATATACTGCTTTTGCCTCTAGAAAAGTTGCTAATTTTGGTATAGCTTCGGCAGGTTTTCCTGAGATAATTAATAGTTGACTTCCTATTTCTTGGTAGCGTTTTTGTAGATGTTGTAAACAACCAATCATATAGGTTATTCTTGCGGGGGCAATATCGTCTCGTTTGAGAATATTTTGGTCAAGGCAAAATATACCTACTACTTTTTGATTTTGTTGAGATGCTTGTGTCAGTCCGATATTATCTGAAATGCGTAGGTCGCGTCGATGCCAAAAGAGGATTAAGTTAGACATTTATTTTAATTTTATTGTTATAGTAGAAGAAAGAAAGAAGAAGGAAAAAGGAAGAAGAAAAAATCTTACCTTGTCTTAATTTTAAGCTTTTGATTTTTCCTAACTTTTCCTTCGACTGCTATAATTTTCAGTTTACTGTTAATTAGAAAATTTTTGTTTATAGGTAAGCATTTCCTGTGGAATGCTTACGTTTATAGTAATTCCAAGTCAGCTATAATCTCGATTTTAACAAAATTATTAATGATTAATTATTTTAGGTTTTAAGTCTCTAATTTTCACGAAAAAAATCATTCTTTTGTCTTTTTAGTTAATCCTCTTATTTTTCAGGAGAGGTCATTTCAGTTATCAGTTATCAGTTATCAGTTATCAGTTATCAGTTATCAGTTATCAGTTATCAGTTATCAGTACCTCCTGCAATAAGGAGTCTTTAGACCAAAATTTTTCGGTAATTGTTAATTATCGTTTTTATTTATGGGTTTAATACCATTTATCAAAAAGAATGCGATGCTGATGCAAAACTTCAATGATTAAGTAATTAGTAGGATTTAATAACCTTAAGAGCGATGATTAGCCAGTAAGTGCATATTATTCTTATGTTTACTACTCCCTGAGTCCCTTATACCAATTACCAAAAGTAATGCTATACTTAGGTAACACTTCAGTTATTAAGTAATTAAACTATCCTAATAAACTTTTTGCTAATTTGAGTCAATTTAATATTAATTATTATTATTTTTATTTCTCCCCAACTCCCCAACTCCCCAACTCCCCAACTCCCCAGCTCAAGAAAATGTAGAAAAGTTTTTGAGAAATGGTATTACTCTCCCACTCCATTCTGGTAGATAACTAAATATCTTCTTCCTCCTTCAATAATTGTTAACTGTTAATTTTTGAACTGTAGTTTAGCTAATAAATATTTCTATTTGTCAAATCAAATAGGTTTTGCAAATTAATTTTTTCTACTTCGCTACTCCTTTACAGTCTTCATTTTTGTTATTTGCTTGCTTTGTTCAAAGGAAAAATTTCATTTTAAGCTTAATACCAATTTTCAGGCGTTGATACTAAATTATTGGTTAATATAGCAGTCAAAGCAAAGCTTAGGAAATATCAAAAACTTAACATTCAGAGAACCCAAGCTTTTTCCTTCTGTTATAGATAACTCATCGCCTAGATAACTAAACGCCTTATTCCTTCTTCCTTCTTACTTCTTACTTCTTACTTCTTATTTCCTAATAAAAATGGTTTAGCCAAGAATAAACTACAGATTGACTTAGCATCAACAATTTCTCCATCAAAGATAGCCTGTTCTAATTCTTGAAGTGTCATTAAAACTGTTTCTATATCTTCATCAATATCTTGTGCTGGAGGACTTTCCAACTTTTCCAAATCTTCTGCTAAAAAAGCATAAATAAATTCATCCGAGTATCCAGGAGCGAGAGGAAATTCTCCTAACTTTTGCCATTTATGAGCGCGATAACCTGTTTCTTCTTCTATTTCTCGTTTGATAGTATCAGCAGGATTTTCATTTTCTTCTATTGTACCTGCTGGAAACTCTAAAATCCTATCTTTAATGGCAAATCTATATTGTTTTACTAAGACTAATTTTCCATCTGAAGTAACAGGAATACATAAAGCTCCACCCGGATGACGAATACATTCCCAGTCTCCTTCAACTCCATTGTGTAGACGTAGATGGTTAACGTCAAAGTTAAATTTTCTACCCTGATATTGCAGACGTTGTTTAATAATTTTGGGTGGTTCTTGATTGTGCATAAAATATCATCAAAAATAAGTTTTAACTATCATATCATCTTTGTCTGAATAAAAGGTAGCTGATTAAAGTCTATCTTCTATAAAATGATAATTAGAGATACTTCTACAGCTCGAGCTATTGATTTTTTGCCAGTCCATAAATGAATTAAATAACACTATGAGCGATGGGCGAAACTTGATAAATTTTTAGGTATAGCACGTCTTATTTTGAGTTGCACCTTGTTTTTGTATAAAAATTATACTAATCAACTAATCTACAAAAATTCAATCTTAGTAACGCTTCAAATAATACTTTTTAATATTAAATATTAAAGCTTGATAGTAGAGGCATTGAATCAGTTAGCCTTCTTTAGGGTAACTGCCTTAATAGCGATTTTTTGTACGATCAGGAATGGCTGAACCACCACAAAGATGAACCTGTTATTTTTAATCAGAAACATGGGTGTTTTCAAGCTAATTAATGCGACCAGTATAGAGATAGAAAAAACTGAAAAAATGTCTAAAATAATTTTTCATAAAAACATATTTATAGATAGCATTTTCAAATTAAATGTCAAACAAAAGTTAGTTATTTACTAACAGTAAAAAATCCGGCAAACCTTCTTGCCTGTTGCCTAAAAGCGTTAGTTTTTTTTAACCCAAATCAAATTAAATTACTAGAGTGAGCTTTTGATATAAATGATATTAATTCCAAGTGATATGTTTATGCTTAATTTTTCCAAAATATAGACTAAAAAATTATTGAGTGAAAGACCTCAATATCAAGTTACTATTGCTTCATTTTTAACGAGAGATAATTATTAATTTTTGAAGAGTAGAAAGCAGATGAAGATATAAAGCTAATGAATTTTGTGCCAGAATATCTTAGAAAATAAGTAGATAGGCATGAAAAAAATTAAGTCTTTAACAAAAAGTAAAGTAGTTTATAAGCCTTTTCCCTTCTGCCTTCTGCCTTCCTAAGTACGATAAATTTTAACACCTACCTACTTAATTAAAAACCATAGTTTACTTAGTGAAGCTGAATGCGAATATATCTGTCCGTGCAAATACAACTACACCTTTTTACCTAATTAAAGTGGAAATTCTACTGATGAAAAAGTCTCTATAGTCATCAAATATTGTCAAACAACAAAAATCGATAGTTTTTCAGATAATGCTTTTAGTTTATGTGATATAGCAGTCGAAGCAAAGGTTAGGATATATCAAAAGCTTAAAACTCAGACAACGCCAAATTTTTCCCTATTCCTTCCTTCTTCTGCTATATGCACAGAAATGTTTAGAAATAATCCGCTAATTGTTGGCATAATGATTATAATTTTTCCCTATCAAATGGTAAGGTTTGGGAATATAAGTCAAAAAAATTAATATAAAATTTCATAGAGCACACTCTTGGAATATTGGTGCTAGGCATTGTCGTAGTGCATCCTCTTATGCTCTAATTCCTGATAGTAAAGATAATTTTTCAGGATTTCTAGTAGTTTATTGAAGAAGATTTTAAGTAGTAGGTTAAAGTGAAAATAAGATTGTAAGTCTTAGGTAGTAGGTATGAGGTAAAAAAAGTTGAGCCACCTAAAACTTAACATCTAATACCTGATATAGTGTAGCAAGAATAAAAATTATGAGAGAGTTACCTAGCAATCAAACAAATATAGTTCATAAGATAATCTGGGGCACAATTGGTGGTACTGTTTGGGGTGTTTTATTTGGTGCTACTTTGGCTGGTTTATCCATAGGAATTAATCAAAATTTAGTCACTATTGTAAGTGCATTATTAATGGGTATCTTGTGGTGTACAGTTATTAGCCTAATTTGGAAATCATTAATGGGAAGACAGGATGAATCTAGCAAAAATTATATAATATTTGGAATTATTGGTGGCTTTTTCCTGGGCAGCGTTATAGGAGGATTAATGTTAGCAATATTAAATCGGGATGCTAATGTTGGTAAAGCATATATATCAGGAGCATTTTTGGGAGCAAGTTTTGGTTTTGTTTGGAGTTTATTTAAACCTCCTATGTTTTTGGGAGGTGCGAGAATTTGGGGTAAGTCGGGAGCAATTTTAGGTGCAATTTGGGGGTCTTTTTTTGGCACAATTATAGGTATAATTGCCACAGTTTGCTTATTGTTTTGGAGTCAAGCAAATATTGATATTACTTCTAGTAACTTGCCTCAACTATTAATAGCTACAGTAATTTTTGGTGGTGGTAATGGTGCTATTGGTGGAGCAATATCTGGAATTATATTAGGTGGATTAATTATGGCTCCTCCTTTACCTTTAGCATTAGAATTAATTGGGATAAGAGGTGCAATTGTTGGAGCAATTTGGGGTTGTTTTTTGACAGCGATCGCTTGGGGAATTATTGGAGCTATTTTGTCTACAACTATGGGGGATGATTTCTTTTTAAGTTTAGGAATTATTCGTCAAGTTACTTTACTTAGAGGAGTAATTATTGGTGCAGGTATTGGGTCAATTTGGGGCATGATTTCTGGGGCAGTATGGGGTGCTTTTGGTAGATGGTAATTTTCAACAATTAATAATTAATAATTAGGGTTTGCTGAAAAAGTCTTATGGCTGAGGGTAGGAGTCAACCCACCCCTAACCCCTCCCAGGAGGGGAACTCAGGATAAATGGGAATTATAGAGGAGATAGTAGGAAGAATCGTCCCTTGATTTTTCTGCCCAACTCTTGACAAAAATCCTAAATTTTTGAACCATTACCACCTAAAACCTCGCACTTTTATCAAATTGGTATAAGAAGGTTTGCCGAATTTTTTACTGTTAGTAAATAACCAATTCTTGTTTGAAATCTCATTTGAAAACGCTATAGAAGAAGTTATCTGTTAAAAATTTGCTACTGCAATATTTAAGATTAAACAGTCCAATAATAGGTTTTATAGCAACTGCCATTACTACTCTTGACTTATAGAATATCTAAAACAACAAAATATCAATAATCAACCTTCCTTTTACCTTCTTTTTTCTTCCTTATTCCCTCTTCCTTCTTCCCTCTTCCCTCTTCCTTCTTCATTAATTTCTCAACTTAGGATTAACAAATTCATTCAATCCTTCCCCTAATAAAGATAAACCAATTACCATTAAAGTTAAAGCACAACCAGGGAAAAAAGCAGTCCACCAAATACCTGTAGGTAAAGCATCTAAAGCTAACCTTAAATCATTTCCCCATTCAGCAGTTTCAGGAGGTAATCCTAATCCTAAAAATCCCAATCCTCCTAATACTAAAACTGCATCTGCAGCATTAAGAGTAAACAACACAGGCACACTCTGAATAACATTAAGAAATAAATAACGAGTTAATACTCTCCAAGTATTAGCACCCATCGCTTTTGCTGCTTCAATAAAAAGTTCATTTTTTACACTAACTGTATGGTTACGAACTACTCGATAATATTGTGGAATATAAGCAATACTCAGAGCGATCGCTGCATTTAATATTCCTTTTCCAACAACGAAAGCTAGAGTTATTGAAAGTAATAATCCTGGCAAAGTATAAACAGTATCCATAAAAAATATTAAAACTTTATCAATTCTACCGCCAAGATAACCGCTTACCATTCCTAGAGGTACGCCAATAATTAAACTTAATGCTGTGGCTAAAATTACAACTTGCCAAGCAACTTGTACGCCGAATAATGTTCGAGAAAATACATCATAACCTTGACGATTTGTACCAAACCAATGCTCAAAAGATGGTGATTGATGAATGGGGTTACTAAGAAATTCTTGTGGGTCTTGGAGCAAGTCTAAATTTTCTAAAGGTGGAGATAAAATAGCCATCAATATAAATAAAACTGTAATGATTAAGCCTACCCACATCATCTGCATTGAAATAGTTGGTTTACTAGACAGATTAAACATTTTAGTTGCTGAAAATCTACTTACCATAATTCTATAATTTCTCTGGTTTCAGAAATAGCATTTTAGCATATACAAAGCTGACATTTGAGATATAAACGGAGAATAAAGGAAGGTTATTTCAGTTATCAGTTATCAGTTATCAGTACCTACTGCAATAAGGAAGCTTGACATTAGGAATATTCTATTTTTTTATCCCCTTAAAATAGGAGGCTTTATACCACAATTTTTAGGTAATATAACGTTTCTCAAGTTACTGAGGCATAGTTGTTTTTCTTATTTTCTACTTCCTACTCCCTACTACCTATTCCCTACTCCCTAAAAAAAAGGAATTTTGTACCTCACCAGCATAGGAATTGCTATAAGAGAGATTTTATTGTCACAAAAATGACGGACAAAATGACAGACAAAAAGTATTTCATAATTTATCTAAATATTATCTCGCAATAGTAGGTTTTTTTTCGGAAATCATCAAATTTTGTAAGCATTCAGCCGTCATCTATCAGCCATCATTTATTACTTTTTTTAGTTCTAGATAAAAGCTTTACTAATTGAGTGAGAATTAAATTTTACGCCTAAAAACTGGCTTTAAAGTCTATATATTATCTCCTTATAAGAGCTGAGAGCTGACAGCTAATAGGTGAATGCTTACCAAATTTTTTTACCTCATTAAATAAAAAAATATTTTTAGTCAATTCTCTTGTTTGAAGTAGAGGTCATTATTAATTATTAATTGTTAATTATTAATTTTCATATCCTTCCTTTTTCCTGACTCCTGACTCCGTCTTCCGCTAATCATTGGATAACTAATTATCCGGATACTATATCAAGTCTCTCTTTAACAGCGCCACGGACTTTGACCCTACAAGGAGAAAGAGAAAAGAAAAAAAATATTTTTAGTCAATTCTCTTGTTTGAAGTAGAGTTAATTATTAATTATTAATTGTTCATTATTAATTGTTCATAGCCTATCTTTAACAGTTTAATTTCTCCAGATCCAACCATTAATAGTAAAGCGACTATCTGCAAAAGTTTTAGAAGGACAATTTACTGGTAAAACTTCATGCCAGTAACGACTAGGAAAGAAAATAATAGTATTATTTATAGGTGCAATTTTTTTGAATGAATTTGCCTGAGTATAATAATTATTATCTATTTTTCCATCATATAGCACTAATTCTCCACCAGAAAATTTTTTAGGTTGTTGGTAAAAATAGTAAATGTAGGTAATTTCTCTTTTAGCAACTTCAGGCATTCCATTATCATTATGAGCTTGATAATAATGACCATGATTATGAGCTGTTACTTGCCCTTCTATTTTAGCTATGGGAAATATTTGATGACTCAGTTTCGATAAAACTTGAGGTAAAACTAATTTAATTCGATTACTAATTCTAGCTTTGGAAATAGGCGCTAAATGTAAGACTCTTGATTTGCGAAAGTCAGAGTCATTTATGCTAGTAGTACTTTTTTCAAAATATGCTTCTAGTTTAATTACAGATGCTAGAATTTTTTGATTTTCTACTTCTGTTAAAAATTTATCAATTTTCACACATTTTGATTTAATCAGATTTTGATTATTTTTGTCACTGAGCATCATTAGTTATACCAATTTTATAGATATGTTATGAGAATCAAGTTTGATAATCAAAAGCTACAAATAAAGTACCATAATTAATTTAAATTTAGAATCTTTTACTATTTAAAGACTCAATATCAAAGAAATTTTCAGGCAGCTAATAGATTATTTATTGGTGAATTATATAGTAGTCGAAGCGAAAGGCGCAGATATATCAAAAGCTGAGAACTCAGACAACACAATATGCAAGCATTCAGCAGTCAGCTATCAGCTATTAAGTCATTATCTTGGAAGAACGAATTAGTATTCAAGGAGAATGAAAAGTGATTTTTGTGCAGCATTCCGCAGGAAATGCTTACTTTTTGTTTGCCCGAAATATTCTGTAATTATTCATTATTCATTATTCATTATTCATTATTCATTATTTCTCCGTATCCAACCATTAATAGTAAATCGACTATCTGAAAAAGCTTTAGAGGGGCAACTTACTGATAAAACTTCGTGCATATAACGACTTAGAAAAAATATAATACTATTATTTTTAGGTTCTATAGTTTTAAATGTGTCAGCTTTCACATAATATTTTCCTTGAATTTGACTATCGTAAATTATTAAATTACCACCTGTAAATGCTTTAGGTTCTTGATAAAAATAATAGACATAAGTAAAAACTCTAGTAGCAGTATCAGGAGAACCATTATCATTGTGAATTTTATAGAAATTATTATCGTTATGAGCTGTTAACTGACTTTCAATTTCGGCAATTGAAAATTCTGGGATATTTAACTTTTTTAACGCATCAGGTAAAACTTCTTGAATTCTGTTGACTATTAATTCTCTGAATTTTGGGAACGAGTGCAATACTAAAGAGCGACGATAATTTTCTGCCTTAGTTGATGTTGTAGTTGGTACAAAATCAGATTGTCTCTGCAAAACATAATTAAATAATTGTTGATTTTCTGATTGGGTGAGAAAATTTTCTATAAGTAAATAACGAGATTCTAAATTGTCTATTTTCGGTGGTGGAGGAGGAGTAGAAATTTTGATATTAGATTGAGTATCTTGTGACTTTGACTGCTGCAAATATATTGGTGGTTCCGTCACCATTCCGACTAAATGTTCGCTAGGAAAACATAAAGCAGAATGACCTTCTCCTATAGGAATTTGAAATAGAGTAGAATTTTCTGTTTTTTGATGTTTAGATAATAGTGTTTTGGCTAAAAGTTGGAGTAATGGTGCATCAGATTTGAGATAAATAGTATATTGATGTCCTCCTGTTAATAATAGGTTAATTTTTACTTCTTGAGGTAAATTTTGTGGTGGAGTAAATGTCATAATTTTTGCCAAATAATCAATTGTTTTAAAGAGTAGGGAGTATGAAAGTAGGGCAGTAGGGAGTATGAAAAACTTTTACTCTTTATTTAATTTTCCTATATGCCAAATCTAGGTCTTCCCTAACTACAAAAAAAGTTATAGCGCTACATGCAAGGCAACAGGAAATAGGCAACAGGAAAATACAAAAGGGTTTTAGCTTTATTTATGTCCTAGCCTTAATGTGTAGCGCTATAATCGTAATATTTGATATTAAGTTGGTTAATACTGTGTAATACTTCAAACCACATCCGACTTTTTTCTCATCCTAAGTAGACTATATTTTGCCTTGCCACTTCCAGAACCAAGAGTCAGAAAAATTATATGAATTCTCACTGACAACTGATAACTGAAATGGCGACTTTTATACTTATACATACAGATTTTTACTGGGTTACTTATACCAAATCCGGTTATTTCTCCTACAACAGAAGTAAAAAGTCATGCATTAAGATTTTATAGGCTAAAAATTTTACCTTTTTCTCATCTCAAAAGTTCTGATAAGTAGGCAGACAAAATCAACTACAGAAAATTAAAACTCAAACCTTTATCTACTTACGAATAACCCAGTATTTAACGAAGTCAGAAGTTATTTTTGTAAGGAGGATTTGAGCTTCGCTCCAAAAATATTTCGCCTTAAAAGGCGGGGTTGCGCGACCCAATTCTTTTGATAAATATTTCTGTCCAGGTACTTATTGTACAGAAATTATCAATTATTTCCGCCTATTCCCTATTCCCTATTCCCTATTTTATTAATGTAAAAAATGACGCATTCCAGTTAGTATCATTACCAAACCTAACTCATTTGCAGCAGCAATAGAATCTTTATCTCGCATACTACCTCCTGGCTGAATAATAGCAGTTATTCCCGCTGCTGCTGCCGTTTTTACCGAATCATCAAAAGGGAAAAAAGCATCACTAGCTAATACTCCTCCAACAGCCTTTTCTCCTGCTTGTTCCAAAGCAATTTTTACTGCCCCAACTCGATTCATTTGACCAGCACCAATACCAGCAGTTGCCAAATTTTTAGTCACCACAATAGCATTAGACTTAACGTGCTTTACCACCTTCCAAGCAAACATTAATTCCTCCATTTCTTCCGGAGTCGGTTGTTTTTCAGTAACAACTTTCCAATCACTAGAATTTTCTACTGCATCATCACTATCTTGTACTAAAAAACCACCAGCAATTACCTTTATAGTTTCCGACGGACTCTGTTTTAAATCAGGTGAAATTAACACTCTTAATTTAGATTTTTTCTGAAAAATTTCCTCCGCTTCTGGTTCGCATCCCGGAGCAACTACACATTCCAAAAAAGTCTTAGTCATAGCAGTCGCAGTAGGAGCATCAATAGACTTATTCAAAGCAACAATACCCCCAAAAGCAGAAACCGAATCTCCAGCAAAAGCTTTTTCATAAGCCTCCAAAAGAGTTTCACTAATTGCAATTCCACAAGGATTTGTATGTTTAAGAATTGCCACAGTCGGAGCATCAGAAAATTCCGTAATAATACGTCTCGCTGCCTCTAAATCTACTAAATTGTTATAACTTAATTCTTTACCTTGAAGAATTTTACTTGCCGCCCACCCACTAGGAATAATTCCGCTTTGATACCAAGTAGCAGATTGATGAGGATTTTCTCCATAACGCAGAGATTTAATATTTTTACCAGAGAGGAAAAATGTTTCTTTTTCCTGTTCAGAAGTTGTTTGTTGCTCTTGTAAATAAGTAGCGATCGCCTGGTCGTAAGTTGCTGTATGTTTAAATCCAGCTAAGGCACATTTTTGACGAAATTCTAATGATATTTCACCCTGATTTTTCCGTAGTTCTTCCAAGTATGAATTATATTGATTAGGCTTACATAAAACTGTTAGATGAGCAAAATTTTTAGCTGATGCTCTTAACATTGCTGGTCCGCCAATATCAATTTTTTCAATTGCTTCTACTAAGGTAACTCCCGGCTGAGAAATTGTTTGTTCAAACGGGTATAAATTAACTACAACTAGATCGATAGGTCGAATATTATTAGCATTTAAGTTTTCAATATCTTGCTCTAAATCTCTTCTTGCTAATATACCTCCATGAATCCGAGGATGTAAGGTTTTAACTCTACCTCCAAGAATTTCTGGAAATCCCGTATAGTCAGATACTTTTGTCACAGAAATTCCTGCTTCTTTCAGAGTTTTAGCAGTACCGCCACTACTAATTATTTCATAGTCAAATTCTGTAACTAGAGTTTTTGCTAAGTCAATTAGACCTGTTTTATCTGATGTGCTGAGTAATGCTAAACGTGCCATTTTTTTCAAATCCTGATATAGGAAAACTAACAGTCTATATTTTAAGAATTAAAATTAGAATCTTCAAACTTTGCGGATTCTTTTAATGTTTTTGTCAGACATTTTAGTTAAATAAGTGCCTGTTCATCAATCAAGTTAATTTTGACTCTTGAGATGTTAAGTAGGGTAGCCGTCAGATGGGAAAAATACAGCTATTTTGTGTTTAATTTTCCCTCGCTACTTATGATTAATATCAAATCTGTTTAATGTTTAATTAGTCCTAAAAAAATCATTTTGCAAAGCTCCAAAAGCAAAAAATACATCTCGAGCTATAATAACTTAAAATTTGTGGTATCGTAATGTTGTTATATGTAATTTGTATATTTAATTGATTTTTTTAGTCAACAAAGATACTATAGAAAAAATAATTATCAATTAAATTAATTAGCTCTCAAAAAAACATTTTGCAAAGCTCCAAAAGGAAAAAAGCATCTCAAGCTGTAATAATTTAAAAATTGTGGTATTGTAATGTTATTGGATGTAACTCGTCTATATACATGACTTTTTATTCAACTAGAATAAAGGTGTATTTGATTATAATTAGTAGAATAATTATCAATTATTAATAGTCGATTGACTACCTCTATCTGGAAAGCCTTGACCTTTATGGAAACCTCCAGCTTTTATCGACTGAAACAAATCTTCAGTTACTTATTAACCACAGGAATTATTATTACTACTCTGTTTTCTCTAGGAGGTTATTGGCAAAAAGGTATCATTTTCGAGCTAATCTCTCATTTTAAAGTTCAATATTTTGTAATCAGCTTAATTTTGTTGTGCTGCTTAGGTATAACAGGCAAAAAGAGATTATTATTAGTAGGCATATTTTGCACAATTATTAACCTCACCCCAATTTTACCTTGGTATATTCATAAAAATGGTATTAGCCAAGAAACTCCTAACCTGCGAATTTTAGTTTATAACCTTTACGGAGGCAGAAATTCTCAATATTCACAAGTCACCAAAATGGTAAGACAAGAAAATCCAGATATAGCAATTTTTTTAGAACCTACTAATAAGTGGTTTAAAAATCTACAAAGATTATCTGATATTTTACCTAATTCAATTAATTCTGTTTCTCAGTCTACCTATGGAACTCCTCCCTATGGACTTGTTGCAGTTTACAGCAAATTTCCTCTCAATAATTACTCAATAGAATTTTTTGCTCCCAACAAACCTACTATTATTACCAACTTCAACATTAATCAGCAAACCATTTATTTAATAGCAACCCATCCTACTGTTCCGATATATAGAAGCACCTTTAAACAACGCAATCAAATATTAAAAAAACTTAGTAAATATATTCAACAATTAAATCATCCAGTTATTCTTGCAGGAGATTTGAATATAACTATGTGGTCTCCTGATTATCACAAATTAGAACAAGAAACTGGATTAAGAAATAGTCGTTTAGGTTTTGGTATTATTCCCACTTGGCCTGCAAGATTTAATAACTCTGTACTCTTGTATATTTTATCTAGATTTTTTTAAATTCCCATAGATCATTGTTTAATCAGTTCAGAAATTAAAGTTGTAAACGTTAATACCAGAGCTAATTCAGGTTTAAATTTAGGTTCAGATCATCTCCCTTTAATTACAGATTTATTTATTAGTAAATCAGGAAATTAATAATATCATGCCCAGATAATTAGTTATCAAAAAAACTATCCTTTCACTAGCGATCGCAAATCTCTTTTTGCTCCCTACTCTCTACTCTCTACTCTCTACTCTCTACTCCCTAATCATTTATTTATTTATAAATATTCAACCGGACATGATATAAGGTTCAGTTTTCTGCTCCGTTTCCAATGAATTTTTCCTACAATACATCAAAGCTTATATTCATTATCTAAATTAAATTTTTATTGATGTCATAGCAAATTAGCATTAGTTAAACCAGAATAAAAAGCTATTAACTTACCATCTTAAGTCAGTATTGCCTCTTTCATTTTGTCTCGCTCATTTTGTATTAAATTAAGTAGCGGTCTTTGTAGATTAGTTCTTAATAACTAAGGATATGTGCCAACTAATATCACTACTTTGACAAGACTAACTAGAATCTATCTCTAGAAATAAAATAAATTTAGCTAAAAAAAATCTCAATGTTAATTTTCAAAACTAACTCAAAGAAAGTAAGTATATTTTAGTTAACCAAGATCTTATGTTTTTCTTTCAGAGAAAATTTTCTACCGAATAATTAAAGTTTAAAGCCTCTTCTTTAAAGGAGAAAAAAGAAAAAATTTTACTTAAGCTTCAATCCTCTTCTCTTAAAGGATAGGTAATTGTTAATAATTAATTATTAATTGTTTAACTTGGCTCCACTATCAAATTAATCTCAAATAAATCAATTTTTTGACCGATACTCTTCAATTTGTTTTGCATTAATCTCCACCGCAGATACATCAATAGTACCAGGAGGAGTTAACCTACTAAAATTACCCCCTTCAACCTTAAGTGGTTCTCCACAACTAGGACATTGAAATTGAGTCTGATTTAAAGCAGTAAATTCATAACTACAAACAGGACATTTATCTATAATTAAATTACGATTCAACCACCAACGTAACCCAATAAATGCAATTATAGGTGCAATCAATATAAAACCAATTAATATCAAAACAGAATTAACTAACCATCCTAACCCTACAGACCCTAAAAGCCAAACAACAGCTAAAACAATTATCCAATTACCAATACTGGCCAGTGTTAATTTAAATACCTTTGAATTGCCTTGATTCACTTCATGATCTCCTTAAATATCCATCCTTTTTATATCCTAATCACAAATCTAAAAGTTGTTTGACCCTTTTAGTAAAAGCAACCCTACCAAACACTTTTACGCTTTCTTCTCGCAACCAATTACCATCAGACCTTCGGTCCTCTCCCTTCAACATCTCAATGCAAGCATTAGCTACTGCTTCTGGATCTCTATAGGGTACGCGCCATCCTAATTTTCCATCCTGTAAAGGGTCTGCCGATCCATCTGCATCACCTGATAATACTGGTATTCCACAGGCCATTGCTTCTAAATAAACTATACCGAATCCTTCCTGAGAAGGCATCACATAAGCATCAGCTACTTGATAATGTCTGACCAAATCTTCTGTAGGCACAAACCCAGCAAATATAACTTGTTTCTCCACCCCTAAATCTTGAGCTAACTTGGCTAACCGAGGTTGGTCGTCTCCTCTTCCAATGACTAAATACTTTACTTCTGGGAATATTTGTAGTATCTTAGAAAGGGCACGGATAGTAACATCAACACCTTTATAGGGGTCTCCTGACCAAAGTCTAGCGACAGTCATTAACACCTTTGCCCCTTCCAGGTTGTAACGCTCAATCAAATCTTTCGGTTTAGGCTGAGGAATAAAAGTATTCTCATCCACCATACAAGGTAACAATTGAAACTTTTCTTGGTCTAGATGATTATTTTCACAACAGCGATCGCGACTATAACGACTAATAGTTAAAATACGAGCTGCTTGTTTTAATGCCTGTTGATATTTGTTTGGTAGTGGTTCCCACACTTCCTTACCATAAGTCAAAACTGTGTAGGGAATGCCGAGAGGTACACACAAAATTTGAACTAAGGGAGCTAAATTAATATGACCACAAAAAACTTGTTGAGGTTGTTTTTTCAGCAAACACCATAATAATTTTGCTGCTAACCTAAAACGCCCTAACCAAAGAGGCTGAGTTTTTAAATAATAGAAATTTATATTCTTCGACTGATAGGGATTTTCACATTCTAATCCATCTCTCAGTAATAATATATCAGTATCTAGAACCGAATCAGAAGCATTTGTAGAATTTGTTAGGTCTTGGTAAGCCTGGAAAATATCTCTAACATAAGATTGAATGCCACCTTCACGAGATAAAATTTCCAGAAAAACAAATGTATTTCCTTTTTTTTGATTAATCTTGTTAGCCAACTTAATCTCCACATTATTATTTATATTTTTTATTTCCAAGCACCTCTAGATACTATTTATAGCACAACCTCGTAAAAGCCAATTATATGTAACTTTTGACCAGGGATAATTAATGATAATTAATATAAACTATAAATTATAATTTATCTAACTTTTGGCGATCATATTACAATTACAACTCAAAAAAAGGCGTTCCACAACGATCGACCTATGCCAGTAATAATATTTTTGCTAAAAACCCTAAATATTTTGAGAGTTAAAAATGAAAAATCAAACTTTTCAAACATATTTGACTTAAACAAATAAGCATATTGAAAATAGTGGGATCTATTTATGAATTATTTAATATTTTTGATGAAAAGCATTGTATATTCGAGAATTGCTATAACAATTAATATTAGGTTTTTTCGTCAAAGTATCAACGGACTTTTGGCAATTTTATTCCATAATGTGCAACCAAAAAAAACTTTTACAAAAGAACTAGCGGAACTTTGAAAGTCCCTACCCTTTAGAGAGGGGATGAAAACGGACACTGGGAGACAAATCCCGCAGTATCCACATAATTTTAACATTACAAAAACATAAAAATGAGATAATTCATAATATATATAAAATTAAGCAGGTGATTTATTTGTATGGCTGTCAGCAAAATCTAATCAAGCCCGATGATGACTTAAAATCAATTCTTGAATTTATTTGTTCTCAATCCCACAAGCTAACCAATTGTGGTATTTATTATGGCCGTCAATTGTTTTTTAAAGCTAAGAAAATAATTGGTAAGTATGACCTAGAAAAAGAGTACAAATCAAATAAACATTATCAAGTTTTGCATTCACAGGCAGCACAGCAAATACTTAGGTCTGTCGCTGAATCTTTTAAGTAATTTAAGGAGTTAGACAAAAAATACAAAAAAGGCAATCTGCATTTTAAACCAAGGGTTCCTAGCTATCGTAAAAAAGATGGTTTAGCAATGGTGACTTATCCCAAGCAAGCTTTAAGAATTGTTGAGGATAACATGATAATGCCTCTGGAACTGTAAAATGATGATTTAAATTAGACAGTTTTTTGATACCCATGCCATCTAAGTCTACAGTTTTCAGATATCAAACATTTGTGAATACTACCACACAATCAGTGTTTTTATGCTGAGTTTGTTGATCAAAAAGAGATTGTAATTCAACACAAGTTAAACCCGAAGAACGTCTTGGGTGTAGACCCCGGAATTAATAATTGGTTAAGTAGCCGTGTAAAAATAACTTGAACAATTTAAGTTATTGTTCTCGGCTTAATCACATAATTCCATTCACCACCAAAAAAGTCTGGCTCAATTCTAATGGCATTAAATTCTTCGCGACTTACTTTAATTCCTGTTTCGTAAAAATTTTCGTCTAGGTGAGCAACTACATTCAATACTTGTGTGGTAGTAGTATTGTTAATAAGATTAATCACGACTTGCAAGCTAGTTAAAGGTCTGCCACGCCAGTTTTGGGTGATCTGGCAACACAAGCGATGCTCAATTTTGTTCCATTTACTTGTACCGGGAGGAAAATGAGGCACATGAATAGTCCGATTAATCTCGTCGGCAAATTCTTGTAGTTTTAACTTCCACAGTCGGGAGCGATAACTATTACTACCACAACTGTCGGCTGCCATCATGATCTTTTGACTATCTGGATCAAGTTCTTCACCCATTGAGTACCACCAATGGCGAATCGACTCCACTGCAAAGCAGGCTGTGTCATGGTCGATACCAACATTGACCCATCCAGTATTAAAACTTAAGTCATAAATTCCATAGGGAATTGCTTTACTTAATTTTGGGTCAGCAAAGTCGTGCATTCGTACTTCTACTGGTTGTCCATTAACACACCATTCATGACCAGAGTTCTGAAAATCCCCAATTAATTCTTTTTTCTTGGTATCAACAGAAATGACTGGTTGATTTTCAGATTGGAAATATTTAT
Source organism: Okeania sp. SIO1H4 (assembly GCF_010672695.1). Taxonomy (NCBI): domain Bacteria; kingdom Bacillati; phylum Cyanobacteriota; class Cyanophyceae; order Oscillatoriales; family Microcoleaceae; genus Okeania; species Okeania sp. SIO1H4. The sequence goes on along the minus strand of NZ_JAAHGB010000006.1, from coordinate 577,126 downwards.
TGAGCAATATGTAAAAACTGAGCATCTCGATCTGGGTGAGATGAGCGATCGCGAGTCTTACGATTTGATTGTAGGCTGTAACCAAGAGACTCCAGTAAATGATCAACACTTTTAGGGCTGATTCTGTGTCCCCCTTGATTCAATCCTGCTGCTAATTTAGCTACACTTTTTGAGGTCCATTTCAGAGGAGATTCTGGGTCTCCTAAAGTTGCGGGTTCAATCAGTAATTCCAAATCTGTTCACAGAGTTGGGTCTTTTTCTTCTAGTAGTTTATGGCCACCACCAAATTCACGAATTCGATCGCTGTAGTCCGATCTTGTTGTTCCATCTGATTTACAGAGATTATCCATACCAGCATGAATTGTTGTCCGGGAAAGTCCAGTTGCTTTGGCTACCAAGGTGATACCTCCCCAACCCAGGCTTTGAGCTTCAATGGCTGCCCATATACGTCGTGTTTTTTTCGTTTAAGTAAGGCCACAACAATTCATACTTGTCTTGAATAGTTTTGACTACAGAGTGATCAGACATATTACCCAACAATAAACGTGATACTTTGATTATTTAGCTTTGGGAGTAATTTGTTCAAGTTATTTTTACAGGCTCCTAAGTTGCGTTTCTAACGTTGGTACTAGCTTGATTATTGATGGGCGTAAGGTTAAAAGCCTTAACCAGTGGTATAATAAATGGGTTTCCACTCTCAAAGAGGGTAAACCCCAGGGTTATTCGGATGAGCAATTAGCCCACATCACAGAAAAACGTAATCGCCAGATGAGAGATGCAGTTAATAAAGCTGCAAAAATGGTGCGTTGGTGAATCAAGCTATGAAACCTAAATTTAGCCAAATAAATATAAAATGCTTTTCAGTTAATAGTAGAGTCTAAGCTAGGTAAAACAACACAGTCATTCGTACAAATTCCCACAACTAAACTTAAAGAATGAGTTAAACAACTGTGCCTTGAGTACGGGATTAAGTTTGTTGAAACTGAAGAGTCATATACCAGCAAGGCTAGTTTTCTAGATGGCGATTTTCTACCTACTTTCGGTGAAAAACCTGAAGGGGAGTCAGCGCATTGCGGGGGTTCCCCCCGTTGTAGCGACTGCCGTTGGAAACCATCAGGGAAACGAGTTAAACGTGGGATATACCACACTGGTAAAGGTTTGTGGGTCAAAGCTGACTTAAATGGTGCAGCGAATATACTTGCTTTCGGCACGCTTCGTGAACGTAAAGTAGAGACACAATTAGATCTAAGCCTAGTCAAGGTCTGTAGGCGAGTTTTAACCCTCGCGCTCCAGATTTCCTATCTGGGAAACCAAAACTAAAAAAGCTACCAGATTTGGCTTTATCCCCTAATCGTAGCAACAGTTTAGAATCCCCGCGCTTTTAAGCGCGGGGAGAGGTAAAACCCCTTGAAAATTTATACAAGTACACAACTACAAATGTACTCATCAAGAAAATCAACAAAGGGTGTAAAATCTTATTTTAGAAGTCTCATTCTTAGAATAGACCAAAAGTCAAGGATTTCTCAATTGGTAAAGTAGCACCAATACCCAACCACAGAGTTACTGCTGTACCAAACAAGAAAACAGCAGTCGCTACTGGACGACGGAAAGGGTTTTGAAACTTATTTACACTTTCAATGAAAGGAACCAACATTAATCCCAGAGGAATAGAAGCCATTGCTACAATACCCAACAACTTATTAGGTACAGTACGCAGAATTTGAAACACTGGCCAGAAATACCATTCAGGCAGAATTTCTAGAGGTGTAGCAAATGGGTCTGCTGGTTCGCCAACCATAGCAGGATCTAGTACCGCTAGACCTACACACAAAGCAAATGTACCAACAATTACGACTGGAAATATATAGAGTAAGTCGTTAGGCCAAGCAGGTTCACCGTAATAATTGTGACCCATACCTTTAGCTAACTTAGCTCTTAATTGAGGATCGCTCAGATCCGGCTTTTTTAAAGTGGACATAATCTTTTTTTCTCCGTAATCACCGAGAGCTAGTATTTGATTATTTTTGACACTATCACCACTAAATAAAAGATTATAGTGGGATATTCTTGCTTCACAGACTCTATAACTAGATGCACATAAACTCGTATCAAACAAGTTAAGTTGCATTTCTGTCAGACCATCTCTAGAAGCTTTATTTCTCCGTCTTTACCCTAAGTAAACCTCAGCGCAGGCGTTGTACTTTTATTGGGCGGTCTGTCCCGCCACTATTAATCCTAATATTTCTGATGATTTATGCTATAGCTACATCATCACGATTCGTATAGGTTAACTTACAAAGGTCCAGAGATACCTTGCTTACGAATCATCAAGAAATGCAGTAACATAAATACTGCAATTAACCAAGGTAGTACAAAAGTATGAAGACTGTAGAAGCGAGTTAAAGTTGCTTGACCAACACTTGTACTACCACGCATTAATTCTACAATAAATGGACCAACAAATGGAATTGCATCAGGTACCCCAGAAACAATTTTCACAGCCCAGTAACCAATTTGGTCCCAAGGTAGAGAATAACCTGTAACACCAAAACTAACCGTAATTACAGCCATAACTACACCTGTTACCCAAGTAAGTTCCCGGGGTTTCTTGAAACCACCTGTGAGATAAACTCGGAAAACATGAAGAATCATCATCAGCACCATCATACTGGCCGACCAACGATGGATAGAACGAATTAGCCAACCAAAGTTAACCTCAGTCATAATATATTGAACTGATGCCAGTGCTTCTGTTACTGTTGGCTTGTAGTAGAAAGTCATAGCAAACCCAGTAGCAAACTGGATGAGGAAGCAAACCAAAGTAATACCACCCAAGCAGTAAAAAATATTTACATGGGGTGGGACATATTTGCTGGAGATATCGTCAGCGAGCGCTTGAACTTCTAAGCGCTCATCGAACCACTTATAAGCTGCTGAATCAGTTACCTGTTTTGTGAACATGAAGCCAAAAATCCTAGATGAATATTGCTGTTTTTTAATCGATGGTTCTGGGTAGTTAGGAAGATATACTTACCTCAAACCTTTAACCAGCAATACAAAATATCATACCAACTGGTAAAGCAATTCACAGACAAGTCTACCTTAACTTTAAGAAACAAATATTAATTCTTTTCTACCCTCCCTTTAAAAAATTTAACATAACTTATGGATAAATTTCATCAAGTTGACACTCTGCGCTCCGAAGAGAGGCAGATTCTTTAAGAATGATTTAAAAGGAATAGTCAAATATCCCCCTAGACGCTCAAAACGATTATTGATTTACCAATACAGCAATTGCGCTTACTTGTTAATTTTTTTACGCTTTCCGAGTCCATGACGATGTCAGTAGATACGGTCAACACCCTGCTGTTACTTGCTCGTATAGTGGTTTCATACTCTGTACATTCGGTTCTTCGTTGCAGGAATTTTACCTTACTAGGAATGCCTCAAAGCGTAGATAGTTGTTCTTAACTTGCTTGGTTAAATTGTATCATTTTTTACTGAAAATAAATCCGCACGAGTCGCTTTTCGACCCTGTCTTAAAAGAAGAGGGCTACCAAGCTCCTGATATCTTAACGTGTCAGCTTTGATCAAGTTTGAGATATTAAGTATTTTTGATTTATACTGTAAATTTTACCCAATAATGCTATGAGGCAATAACTTTTGTATTTATGAAAAAAAGATTTATTCGAATTATATTTCTATTAATATTACCAGTGATTCTGAGTGGTGGATTTTGGACATCATCTGCATCAGCACTGACAGAGGAACAGAGTTTATTGGGCGAAGCTTGGCGGATAGTTAACTTGGCTTATGTTGATGATTCTTTCAATCATCAGAATTGGTGGTTTGTACGTCAAAAATTGATTAAGAAACCCCTTGAGAACAGAGACGATACTTATAATGCCATTCAAGAAATGTTGGCAAGTCTGGAAGACCCCTTCACCAGACTTCTCAAACCAGAACAATACAATAATTTGCAGGTTAATACTTCTGGAGAATTAACCGGAGTGGGTTTACAAATTGCTTTGGACCCTCAAACAGGAGAACTAATAGTCATCTCTCCCCTGGAGAGCTCTCCTGCTGAAGCTGCTGGTATTCAACCTCGCGATCGCGTCCTCAAAATTGATGGCCAATCAACTTCAGAATTTACTTTGGATGAAGCTGCAAATAGAATGCGAGGTCCTGTTGGTTCTTCAGTAGTATTGACAATTTTGACAGAAAGCAACGACCAACCTCAAGAAATTAAACTAATTAGGGATACTATTGAAATTAACCCAGTCTATGCTGAATTAAAGTATGGCCCGGAAACAGGAAAAATTGGTTATATTCGTCTGAGTCAATTTAATGCTAATGCTGCGACAGAAGTCAGCCAGGCAGTAGAAAGTTTTGAGCAGCAGGGGGTTATTGGTTATGTGCTTGATTTACGAAATAATCCAGGTGGACTATTACAAGCTGGCATAGAAATTGCTCGTCTATGGTTGGATGATGGTACTATTGTTTACACGGTTAATAGACAAAGATTTCTTGGTAGTTTTTCTGCTGAAGGACTAGCCATAACTGATTCCCCATTAGTTGTATTAACTAATCAGGGTACTGCCAGTGCCAGTGAAATTCTTGCAGGTGCTCTTCAGGATAATGGCCGTGCTTTGTTAGTAGGTGAAAAAACTTTTGGCAAAGGGTTAATTCAGTCTTTGTTTGATTTGTCTGATGGTTCGGGGTTGGCTGTGACGGTGGCCAAGTATGAAACACCAAACCATACAGATATCAATAAACAGGGAATTATGCCTGATGTTGTGGTGGAAGAAGACCCGATTTGGCCTTACCAAATTACCACAGAAGCTGACAAACAATATCAAGCTGCAGTAGAAATTCTTACATCTGAAATTGCATTAGCAAATGCAGCCTAATTGACTTTTTATCCATATTTTTGGTAGAGGTAAATATTCAGGATTTGTGTTTCTAAATAATATTCATCATTATTTCAAAAAGCTGATAGTTCTGTACAAATTATAAGTAGAGTATCCCTAATCCAAAACTCTAAATACTATCAGAGTAATGTTGAAAGAGCTCGAGTGGCTATAATTTTATATTTATCTGATTAGCTGAGTAGGCACGCTTATGAGTATAGTCTCCTCTTGAATCTTTAATTTTTGCGTGTATCCTAGCTACTTTAAACCGGGCTTTTTGATCATGATTTGACCCAAAGGTTTTCCTAGATAGAGACTTTTGAGCTAACCTTAATTTTTTGTGCAACTTGTTGAGATTTTTAGGATTAGCTACTTTGTTTCCATCACTGTCAGATAATTATCTTGATTCCTGATGGGTTAATACCCACGCGCGTCAACGGCAATTTCAATGGGTTTGGTGGGGTTTACAGCAATTTTCATTTAAGTGGACTACAAAATTCTTTTTGCCCAAGGGAAGGGAGGAGTAGTAGGGGGTAGGTAGGGACGTTGCATACAACGTCCCTAGATCCTAGAAAAATGCTTTGGCCACTGTAGTCTATGTGAAAACTGTTATAAATCCCCATCGCTCCCATTATCAGTCGTACTTTAGGGGTGTTAACTTAAGTTTTGCCCTAGCTAATACTAACTACTTCTTCCATTAGAGCTAGTAGATTCTGAATTTGGTTTAACACCATTATCTTTTAGCCAAATTATCGGTATTTGATGACGGCCTACTCGGTTGCTTTGCTCTTGCATAATACTTTTGGCCTGACTAGGATCGAAATAACGAGTAAAATCTGCTTTCTCTTGATTAAGTCTTTCAGTTGTGGCTTCAATTTCAGATTCAATTACTTGTAGCTTTTCTTGAATAGATTGGTAATGAGGCCACAATTTCAAGAAAGCTGATGTTACAAAAACAGAAATTACAATATTAGTAAATAATTTGACTGTAGTTTCAATTGTTATTCCTAGATAAGAAGACTTGATTCTTTTGGAAAATATTTGAGGTTTTACCTGAGTAGGAGTGTTGTGAGAAACTGGTGAAAATGTTACAGGTTTAGTAGCTTGCATAAAATTTAGTCAAGATAGCTTCATCAATTAGAATATTTTTCTATTTAGATATTAATCTATCGATTGAGTTTACATTTAAGATGTCAAAATAAAATTAAATATTGAAGTAAACTGCGATTATTGTGAACAAGTACAAGTGAAAGCTAATTAAGAATATTATTGTTGAAAAAATGATTTAACAAGATTGCACAACTCATCTAAAAGGACTATTATAGTGTTTTGATTTGATATGTAAATATAGATTGAGTTTTTTTATAATAAAAAAAGTGCTGTGTTGAGTACCATATATCCTTGTGTGTACTAATCTTTAATGCTATTTTCCCTCCTTTAGTATTCCCTATCCTCTACTACCTCAATACTTTTTTCATAGCACTTAGTATCCACATCCCAGATAAAAAGGCTGTAGTATGAAAAATCAGATAAATAATTGGTTCGTATTTGAATTTGATTTTAATTACCTTTGGTTTTCACAGCAAAGAAATTTTTTGAAGATTCCTATTCCATCTCCATAAAAAATTTGTCCCAACAGTTTTTAACATAGCAACTTCTCTATCATACTTAGTTTTGCTAAAAAGCAAAAATTTTACTGTATCTTGAGAAGCAACTGTTAGGACAAATTTAGATTTTGATAATTGACCGAGATTTTATTTGTAAAGCTCAGTTGAGAGTCGGAATGCTAAGATTCCTGGGATGAGAGCAATTACTAGAGCAACTAATACTTGAGTGTCAGATAGAGGCATAGTTCAAAACTCCTAATGTTTGTATTTGTAGTTTGCAGTTAATGTTCCATATTTTACCCGTAATTGGCAAATTTACAACTTGTAAACAAACACTAATTTTTTTTCTTCTTTCTACACTACGCATTTGATGTATTTAGCTGCGGGGTTTGCTCTTGCCTGAAACATCTCATAAGATTCTTAATATAAGTCAACATAAGTTTACAAAAAAGAAATTATTTTCAAGAATATAAAATTAGTTAAACTACTATTAATATTCGGTAAGTGGTCATTAGTATTGATAATTAGTATAGTAGGTGTTTCAGCCCTAATTTGCCATGACGATACAGAACTACTTGAACCTGAGAGTCAAATATACAATTAATTTTGCTTGACTACTTAGATATATTTTCTCAGACTAACGTTTATTCAAAGGCTATTTAAGGTCGCTATATTAGTTAGAATTATCAACCAAATATATAGTTTATTCAGAATAGTTAAGAATTGATATTTTAAGTATTTCTATATTTATACAGGATAGGGATTTCTTCAGACAAATATTCCTGCTAAATTGAGCAAATAAAGCTGAAATTTATTGAGATTTCAATATGGCATTGAAAAAGTTAGCTCTCTAAATCAGGGAGCTAACTCATAGACATTTAAGACAAGAAAAATTTTCTCTATTTCTCTATATTATTCAACAATCCAAGGAGTTAAAGTTGGCTGCCATGATACTAACTCTTCCTCTTTAAACCAAAGACTAATTTCAGTTTGAGCAGTCTCAATCGCATCAGAACCATGTATTAGATTACGGCCAACACTAATTCCATAATCACCACGAATTGTACCAGGTTCAGCACTCAAAGGATTAGTTGCCCCAATAATTTTTCTCGCAGATGCCACAACCCCTTCACCTTCCCAAACCATTGCTACTACAGGGCCAGATGTAATAAATTGTATTAAGCTTGGAAAAAATGGTCTTTCTTTATGAACTTCATAGTGTTTTTCAGCTAGTTCCTTACTTACACTCATAATTTTTAGACCAACTAGGGTAAAACCTTTTGTTTCAAAGCGACTGATAATTTGGCCAACAAGTCCTCTTTGGACACCATCGGGTTTAATAGCTATGAAGGTGCGTTCCAAACTGATACTCCTCAAAAATTTTCTGAATACACAATACAGATTAACCTGATTTGACGCTCTGCTGTACAATACCTACACAATTCCGGCAAAACTCGGTAAAACCTGGTAATGCCAGTCAAAGATGTTTGCTTCTTGCTTCAACCTGGGAGGCCACCCTCTTCCAGTTCACAAGCGTAAATTCGGGTACAGCCTACCCTATTAAATTGATTAATTTCCCCATACTGAGATAACAACAGTGCAGCATTCAAGTCGCGGTCTATTCTCATTCCACAGTGAGGACAATTCCCCGGTGCGGTCTTTTAACTTTAATTCTTGATTAATACGACCACAATAATGACAAGTTTTGGATGATTGAAACCACTGGTCAGCTAGCACTACTGTCCCACCATAGCTTACGATTTTGGTTGTCAATCGTTGTTGAAAAATACTCTCTATATCCCCATCTCTTTTTAAATAGGTCTCCAATGGGTTAGCATGAGAGTAAACACTACCTGTAGTATAGTGCTATAGTTTTTGGCTACTATATCTAGCGCTGATGCTTAATTACCTGTAAATTCAGATAATTAAGTTACAATTATTGCAATCTTAGTATATTAAAAGTAAAACACATCATGGATTTACAGTCAACTATAAATCAAAATACTTCTGATATTTCAAATAACACATCATTAACTAATACTTCTAAAACAGAAATCGAGCGGATAAACTCTCAACAAAAAAAAGTATGGACTATTGAAGATAGTGAGAAATTATATAGAATTCAAGGATGGGGTAATCCCTATTTCTCAATTAATTCTGCTGGTCATATTACAGTTTCTCCTAAAGGCGATCTAGGAGGTTCAATAGACCTATTTGAACTGATTGAATCTATTAAACAAAGAAATATAGGATTGCCTTTAATTATTAGATTTTCCGATATCCTTGAAGATAGAATTGAGCGCTTAAATGCTTGTTTTTCTAAGGCGATCGCTCGTTATAAATATAAAAATATTTATCGTGGTGTATTTCCAGTAAAATGTAATCAAAATCGTCAATTAGTAGAAGAAATTGTTAAATTTGGTAAGCCTCATAAATTTGGTTTAGAAGCAGGTTCAAAACCTGAATTATTAATTGCGATCGCGACTTTGAATACTCCTGATTCACTAATAATTTGTAATGGTTATAAAGACCGAGAATACATTGAGACTGCAATGCTAGCTCAAAGATTAGGAAAAACACCAATAATTGTGATTGAACAGGTAGAAGAAGTACAGTTAGTAATAGAAGCTAGTCGAAAATTAAATATTAAACCAGTAGTAGGAGTTAGAGTAAAACTCAGCACTAAAGGTATCGGTCGTTGGGCAGGAACTACAGGCGACCGCGCTAAATTTGGTCTTGGTATTCCGGAAATAATTCAAGTTGTTAATCAGTTAAAAAATGCAGATATTTTAGATTCTTTGCAGCTCTTACATTTTCATATCGGTTCTCAAATTTCTTCAATTAGTGTAATTAAAGATGCTATTAGAGAAGCAAGTCAAATTTATGTTGAATTAGCTCAACTAGGAGCTAATATGAAATACTTAGATGTCGGCGGTGGTTTGGCAGTTGATTATGATGGCTCAAAAAGTAAGTTTTATGCTTCCAAAAACTATGATATGCAGAACTATGCCAATGATATTGTGGCAGAAGTTAAAGAAGCTTGTGAAGAGAAAAATATATTACCACCAATATTAGTTAGTGAAAGTGGCAGAGCTGTTGCATCTCATCAATCAGTTCTTATTTTTGATGTTTTAGGAGTTAGTCAAGTTCCAAAAGAAGAACCTAAAATTGTTGGAAAAGAAGAGCATTTAATTCTACAAAACCTCTACGAAACTTATCAATCTATTAACAAAAATAATTACCAGGAAGCATATCACGATGCAATTCAATTCAAAGAAGAATCTATAAGTCTATTTAATTTTGGATATCTGAGTATTAGCGATCGCGCCAAAGTAGAACAACTGTATTGGGGATGTTTTCGGAAAATTCAAGAGATATTAAAAGGTTCTGAATATATTCCAGATGATTTAGAAGAACTAGAAAAAATCATGGCATCTATTTATTACATTAATCTTTCTGTTTTTCAATCTGCTCCTGATAGTTGGGCGATTAATCAATTATTTCCAATTATGCCTATTCACAGGTTAGATGAAGAACCTACAGAAAGAGCTATATTAGCTGACCTTACCTGCGATAGTGATGGAAAAATTGAGAAATTTATCGATTTACGAGATGTCAAATCATTATTAGAATTACATCCTCTTCAAACTCAAGTTAGTGAGAAATATTCTGAACATTTCGCAAGTCAAACATTAGAAAATTCCTCAAAAGAAATTGCTTCTATCTTTAAACCTTACTATCTAGCAATGTTTCTTGGAGGTGCTTATCAAGAAATAATGGGTAATCTACATAACCTATTTGGTGATGTTAATGTTTTGCATATTAAATTAACCCCTTCAGGTTACAAAATCGAACACGTTGTTAAAGGTGACACAATGACAGAAGTATTAAATTATGTTCAGTATAATTCTGATGGTTTAGTAGAAAGTATTCGTCGTCAAACTGAGCAAGCTTTACAAGAAGAGAAAATTACCATTAAAGAGTCGCGAATGCTGCTGCAAAATTATGAGAATAGTCTCAGCAGTTACACTTATCTAATCTAAGGAATGATTTGGATCGGAAAGACTACTAAAAGGAATTAAAAAGCAAGAAGGAAGAAGTTATATTATGTCCGGTTAAATACTTATAAATCAAAGATGAAGGAGTAATGAGTCAGGAGGGAAGAATAAGGAAGAGAAGAAAAAAGTTTTTCCTGAGCGCTATTAAACGGACATGATATTAAGAGTAAATTTCAGACAATTACTTCACAGAATTCAAAAGTCAAAAAAAAGTTAATCAACCTCTTTCCCTCTTCCTTCAACTTAAACTCTACGAACTAATATCAAATCCCCTAGCATTGATATAATTCAGCATTTAGTAATAAGAGTTAATATAGTAGGAGTAAAATACCTTTTGCCCATACTAACTTTAGGAATTATACTACTCAGAAACTAATATATAGAACTTTGTAGAACGATTAGGTAAAATGCTCAAAGCAATAAGCAAAGATCAAAATGAAATCTTATTATTTACTCAATACTTTTACTCTTTTACTGTACCAATTAGGGATTGCTGATTAAATCTCAAAGCATTTATAGATAAAGGTTTTAGCCTTTTTAGAGCGAAACAAAGTGCAATTTTTTAAGCTTGAGCAAGCAAAAAGTTAGGATTTTGGGCTAACTATGGCAAAAAAAATAAAGGGATAAATATATCCGACTACCTCCTCTAAATTCCCCGTTCCTCCTTACTCCTGAGTCGTTCCTCCTAACACCTACCCCTGCCAAAAGACTTTTTCAGCAAACCCCAATTAGTCGTGCAAAGGGCAGCAATTGAAATATAGCAGTCGAAAGAAAGGTTAAGACATATCAAAAGCTTAAAACTCAGACAACGCCAGATTTTTTCAACTTCAGTCCTCTCCTAGATAACTAATCGCCTAGATAACTAAAGGCCTTCTTCCTTCTTCCTTCTTACTTCTTAACTTATGTTATAAACTTTAGAAAGTTGAATGAAGCAACTTACTTATTTTTCTTGACAATAACAAACATTAGCTAAACCGTTTAGCTTGTTATTATCTCCCCTAAAAACTTCTGAGAATTAGGTTTTTTATTGTTTTCACAGTTTGAATCTATTAGAAATTGCCACTTCTTTCTGAATAATCCAGTAGTGACTTTACTGATACAATACTCCGCAAACAGCAGCTGTACAGCCAGGAAAATATTGCTCATATACTATTGTGGATATAAACTATATTCTGCTAATTTCTAAAGTTTAAACTCAATAAGTGAACAACTCTTGTTTCCTAGAATTCTCATCTATAGAAGAGGTAACACACAGTCAAAAAAATTATCAACCCTTCCTTCTTCATTAGAAATTAACCACCATTTTCTTGCAAAAAATCCTTAATATCTATATGTTCTTGAGGAGGATCAGGATGACGAGTATCAGTAATTAGCCAATCAAGAGCAGCAGCTTGAACATCAATAGATGCTCCAGTCTTATCCACACAATAGCGACCAAATACTAACTTATCAATCAAACGAATTCCTGGGCCTAAGCGAGAATACTCAAAAATTACACTGCTATTAACAGTAGCTCCACTACAAATCCAGCAATTCGGACCAATCATGCTCGGCCCAACAATTTTTGCTCCATCTTCAATTCTGGTCATACCACCGATATATACAGGCCCTTGGATATCCACCTTATCCCAGTTAACCGCTACATTTAAGCCTGTATAAATTCCTGGAAATACCTCCTTACCAGGAATAGAAACATTTTTGACTTGCCCCATAAGTACATCATTAATTGCTCGCCAGTAGTCTGGAACTTTTCCAATATCCACCCATTCAAAATCCATTGCCACACCATAAAACGGCGCTCCTATCTCCACCAACTTGGGAAATAACTGACTACCAATATCAAATTCAACACCAGACGGAATATAATCAAGCACTTCTGGCTCAAAAATATAAATACCAGTATTAATATCGGTACTAAGAGCTTCTTCAACTTTTGGCTTCTCCTGAAAAGATTGAATTCGCCCTGTTTCATCTGTCACTACAACACCATAACTAGAAACCTGTTCGCGAGGAATAGATTTCATAATAACGGTAGCCATCGATCCTTTTTCTTTGTGCCATTTGAGTGCTGCGGTCAAATCCAAATCTATCAAAGCATCACCACAAAGGACTATAAAAGTATCATCAAAGTAAGGATAAAAGTCTTGAATTCGCCTCATACCACCAGCAGAACCCAGTGCCTCCCCAATCAAGTTTCCATCCTCAATTCGTCCTTCAAAAGAATAAGCAATATCTACCCCAAACTTTTGACCATCACGAAAATAATCCTCTATTTCCTTTGCTAAATGGCTAACATTGACCATAATTTGGTTAACACCATGTTGACGAAGCAACTCTACCAAAAATTCCATTACTGGTTTTTGCAGAATAGGAATCATTGGTTTAGGAATGCGATAAGTAATTGGACGAACACGAGTTCCTTTACCGGCTGCCAGAATCATGGCCTTCATTTAAGTTTCCTCCACCTTTGAAATATCAAAAATACTTATATCTGTGTTTTCAATTAACACAATTCACTCCGTTAAAATCTCAGATTAACAGAGAGAAGAGCAAAATGAGAATTTTTCACTTTCCCTATTTAAAGGTAGATCGATAAATTTTTATCTACCAATATTTTATTTATCTTTGGCTAAACATTGAACTAATGGACACATTTTTCTCGCTGATATATAAATAAACACCGGAGAAATAATTTTCCTTGGATGTTTTCTAATTTTCAGCTTGATGGTTTTAATTTAACTAGGAGGAAGTAAGAAAGAGGGAAAAAAGAAGAAGGTTGAGTAATATTTTTGACACCGTGTAACCTGATCCTTAGGTAGAAGCTTAGGAGAGCAAGGGGGTCAATCTCCAACTTTTTAAATTAGATTAAATATCGTTATGGACTAACCACAACTATATGCTGTCAACTTCTTTCCTACTTCTTACTTCTTTTAAAGATAGAGATTTTAAGTGTACATCATTATACTACGCTTTTTTTTCAGAGAAAAGTTAATAAATAAGAGTTTTATTCAGATATAAATTAAAGTTCCAAATTTTGAGTTTTAGGAAAGAAGGCATTAAATATTCTTCTCTAAAACCGATCGCCCCTCGGAAGTGGATGAAATAGTACGGATTCTAATATCTTGATAAAATTCTTCTTGGGATAATTCAACTTTAGACTGAGCAGAAAGGAGTAGTAATGCCCAAAATACACCTACTCGGTCATAGTTTACTTGGACATTAGTACATTCATTTTCAGCTTTAGACTGTAATACTGAAGACCACAATTCCAAAAGGCGATCGAATTCAAAGCAACCTTCACTGCTCTGTGATGATTTTTCTAGAAGGAACTTTTCTAAGTCACTAGCTGTATCTACTAAATTTTCCTGGTGGGCTAATTCTGCAATTGCTCTAGCTGCTTGCTCTCTTGCTTTTGAGCTAGTTTTGCGAATACGGGGACGTACTTTTCTATCTTCTATAGTAGATTTGATCAGTTGTAACTGCTCGATTAATTCTTGAAGGGTGACTCGACGTTTGCGCTGAGAAGGAGCAACAGCACGACGACGCAATTGTTGTTCTAATTTCAGTGGTATTTTTGGTGTTTCAAAAGTTTCTGCTTCTGGAATTTGGACTTCTTCAGATATCTCTGAATTTGTTTCAGATGATTCTGAATTAGCTAAGTGATCTGCTTTTAGCCATACTAAAATAGATGCGTATAAAAATGCTTGGCCTGACTGAGACAAATTTGTAAAGTCATCACTTGCAGAAATATTTGATTCAGGAGTTAGTTTACTTAAGTAGCGGTCTATTACGTCAATTACTTGAACATCCCAAGGATTAATTTCTCCCTTTTCTGCTAAGTTTGTGAGTAAAGCAATTCCTTCTGAAACTGTTTCTGAAACTTGAGGAACTCCAACTGTCATGTCTATCGTTTTTTCCTATATTTTATATAAATAATTCTCAGATTAACTTGGAAACTTGTTAACCTAAGAACTCACACTTTCTAGTAAGCGCAGGACTATATTAGAGTAACTAATTTGAACAATGGGAAGGTTAGTATGATTCAAATACAAATATCCATATAGAAAAATATTTCAATCAATCTGAAACTATATTTCTGCTACCTTAACTAATTATGGTTTTATTTAGAAGTTTCTGCTTCAGTAGATTTCCCTGTTTCAGATAAAGTTTCTGCCGCTGGTAAACTAGCTCTTTGAATCAGTTCCTCTTGATAGCGTTCCATATCTTTTTCTAATTCTTTAATGCGTTTATTTCTGGTACGAATTTCTCGCATTTCTCCCAAAGTTGTGATGGTACGTTGCATTCTTGACCACAAGTTAAATAGCCATGCCAAAATAGCTCCTAACCCTGTGGCAATTACAAGTTCTACAGATAAAGGGGCTTCAAATTCAATGCCTTGAATAAGTTTGATTGTAGTTAATTGGGTATTCTGTAAACTGAATATAACCAAAGCTAAACAAACTAAAAAAATTAGCAAAAAATTAATCGGTCTCATTATTTTTGTTTTGATTTATTTTGACAACTACCGATACTTAATTTATACCAGATAAAGTATAGATTGACAACAATATATTTGTAAGCAAACAGCCGTCAGCTATTAGCTATCAGCTATTAATTTTGGGGATGGTCATTTCAGTTATCAGTACCTCTCCAATAAGGAGGCTTGACATCAGGAATATTATCTTTTTTTATCCCCTTAAAAGGGAGGCTTTATACCAGGACTTTTCGGTAAAAGCAACCCTTGAAATTGAGAAAGAATAAAAAGTTACTGTCAAAGTATCCTTCCCAAACCTTAGAAGTAATTATTTGTTATTAATTGCTGTTAATGTAGTTCCGACCCAGTAAGCTAGCTGACTGCTAATAGTTGTTTGCGCATTCCGCAGGAAATGCTTACATATATTTTATAATTTTGATGCAGTAGCTTAATTTTTTAATCCTCAAATTTTAGGCAATATTATATAGTATAAAAATCAATATTGATTAATCTATTTTTTAATAATTCCTAAAGCGGGCAGTACTTGATATTTTAAAGCTATACCTAAATAAACAAATAAACCAATTAAGATTGTACCTATTCCTATGGGACTAGGAATCCAAAAGACTACATCTAATGAATTTGATTCTCCTGGATTTAATTTCCAGACAATTTGTCGATCGCTTAGATAAGTTATTGCATCATTTTCAGTTGCTTGAATGTTGTTAAAACCCCAAGGCGTAGTTAACTGAAACTCTAAATCTAATAACTCATCTGGATTAACTATAACTTTGCTATTAGATGTAGATAATTGCAAATCTAAATTAATGCTCAATTTATTCCGCAGTACTAAAAAGAAATTATTCTGACTTACTTCAATCTGAGATTCAAATTTAGGTAAATCTGCTGTAACATCGGCAGCATAATTATTAGATTCTTGTGGATCTATAGGTTTAAAAAATTGATTAAATTTTTCTTCTAATTCCGCACCATTATTAAAAGGAATTGTAACTAAAATTTCTTGAGAAGATATTTTTTGAGTTTTTCCTCGTAATTGATTAACTCTAGTGTCTATACTTCTTAACCATTCAGAAACTATCTTCCCACTGAAATTCTTTAACTCATCTGCTAATTTAATATGTTGCACAATTTCACCATGGTTTTGGCTCTCAAAATTTATTCCAACTTCATATTGAACACATCCATTCAATAGTAAAACTGCTAAAAAACTAATCAAAATAACTTTAAGGACTTTCATATCTAAGCCTCCCTTGTTGCTACACCTAAATTTTGAAATACAATACATGGCAAATAATAACTATTGCCAACTAATTCAGGAAAATTGCCTATATCTACCAAATTTTGAAATGCTTCAAAAATATTACCTGCCACCATTGTATTCTTAACTCTACCCGTTATTTCACCTTTTTCTACCTTATAACCTAAATCTAAATTGACAGAAAATTCTCCTGCTAATTGATTAGATTTACTAGCTCCTAATACCTGGTCTATAATTAGACCTTCTTTTATATTACTAATCAATTCTCTTGGAGAAGCTTGGCCAGGATTAATACTCAAATTTACTAAACTAGGAGTTGGTTGAGATAGTCCATCTCGGAAACCATTCCCAGTGGACTTACGTCCAGCACGAGCAGCCCATTGTTGGTCCCAATAGAAACTTTTTAAAGTGCCTGCTTCTATAAAAGTCTTGACCGTAGTTGGGATACCTTCGTCATCAAAGGGACAAGCATAAAGGACTATATTTGGGTCTTCAAAGAGAGTAAAACGAGGATCGAACATAGTTTCTCCCACTTTATTGGTAAGAGGGGAAGCTTTTTGTACCACAAGCTGTCCAGATAAAACAGTTTTAAATAATCTAGCGATCGTCTTTCCTACTGCTGTGGGAGTAAAAAATACGGGAAAATTTCCAGTAGTAATCTTAGCTGAATTTTCTGCCCATCGATATTTTTGGATTAATTTTTCTAGTAGTTTATTGATATCTAAGGTTCGATCGCTTATTGCATCTGAAGTAGATATTTGCAGAAAGTCTTCATTCCGAACTAAGTTACCGGAAATACTCACATTAACTAATTGATTAAACCTTTGAGCATAAACATCAGTATTAGTCAAAATTTTAATATTTTTGTTCTGAATATTAAAGTCTATATTGACTAGAATATCGGGGTTATAATTATGAATCTTTTCAATAATTTCTTCACCAGAAGTAATTAATTCATTAACTTGAGGTAAATTAAACTCTAATTTTGGGTAATTAAAATTGTATGAAGAAGCAAATTTAAATTGTGCAGTCTCACTAACTTTTGCTGTTTGAATTGCTCCTTCAACTAAATCCTCAATTCTTGTCAAATCTGTAGAACTAGCAAAACCTAATTTACCTTGATAAATTAATCTGAGAGCTACTCCTTGTTGAGCCTTAGTTTGTAGAGACTTTAAACAATTATTTTCAAATTTTATTGGTGTTTCCTGAGTAGACAAATAATAAATTTCTACAGCTTCAGCTTTCTGAGTAGCTAATTTAAGAATTTGCTCTAGAGTAGACTCACTCATATTGACATCTCCTCCAAAAGAGGGAATAGGGAGTATGGGGAAATAATTGATAATTTATAGATAATAATTGATCGGGACTTACGCAAATTGACTTTTAAAGCACCATTTGTAGGGACGAATGGTATTTGCTCTCGCTATATGTAGAGTCTGTGCGTAAGTCCTGTTGATTTTATTTTGGATTTTCACGCCTATGTCTAATAATTTCTATCCTTGCTTATCTGGAAAACTTAAAGTCCCACCGTCATTTCAGTTATCAATTATCAGTACCGACCGCTGCTAAAATTGGGGTTTGCTCAAGGGGAGCGACTTGTCTTTTGGCTATCCTCTACTGCTAATACCAATTACCATCCATTAATGCTTAAATTAAGTAGCACTTTAATTATTAAGTAATTAACACAAACAGGATCGAATTTTTGATAATTAGCACCCCAGTTAGTATTAATTATTCTGATGTTTACTTCTCCTCCACTCCCCTACTCCCCCGCTCCTGACTCCTAACTCCTAACTCCTAATTCCTAACTCCTGACTCCTGACTCCTGACTCGTTGACCTATCAAATTAAAATTCATCATAATTTTGTGCATCGTCACGTTTAGAGCCTAATAATTCTAATTGGTATACTCTAATTACTGGTTTAGAGCGATTTGTCCCTGTATTACGGTCTTGCCAGTAATCAAACTTTAGAGAACCTTTTATCCCAATCAAACTACCTTTACGAACATAGTCAGCAGCAATCTCTCCAGTTCTATCCCAAATTTCTAAATTGAACCAGTCTGGTTGCTCACTCTTGCTAGAACGACGATTTACTGCCAAAGTTAAATTGCAAACCACACTACCAGACTCAAAATATTTAACATTAGGGTCTCCACCTGCCCTACCAACCAAAGTAACAATATTTAGACTCATAAACTATTATATATATGATTATATATATGATTATATGATTAATTAAATTCTAGTCTGATTATCTACAAGAATATCTCAAGAGGACTAATTATTCAACCATTGATTAAATCTAACACTTCCTCCAGATTCTGTCCCTATCCTGTTGCAGTATAAAATCAAGGACAGCTAAATTTGCTTGCATCAATTTTTGTATAGTCCTGATAGACTGAGGAGTAAAAACAAAATAGAATACCTCAGCAATATATCTAGATAAATTATTACACAAACTAAGATTGAATTTTGGGGGTCAAAAGTCAGTGGGTTGGATAAATCGCTTTTCTTTGTCTCGGGACATGGGAATTGACTTGGGTACTGCAAATACCCTTGTATATGTATCTGGTAAAGGTATTGTTCTTCAAGAACCATCTGTGGTAGCTATTGACCAGGAGCAAAAAACTTCTATAGCAGTAGGGGAAGAAGCGAAAAGGATGCTGGGGCGAACTCCAGCTAATGTAATTGCGGTCAGACCTTTACGGGATGGGGTCATTGCTGATTTTGATATAGCAGAATTAATGCTAAAGCATTTTATTAGAAAAGTTCATGAAGGAAAAACCTTGGTATCTCCAAGAATTGTAATTGGCATTCCGAGCGGAGTAACTGGTGTAGAAAGAAGAGCTGTAATGGAAGCTGCAGCTCATGCTGGTGCTAGAGAGGTACGATTAATTGATGAACCAGTTGCTGCTGCTATTGGCGCAGGATTACCTATGGCTGAACCTACAGGTAATATGATTGTGGATATTGGTGGGGGGACTACAGAAGTTGCTGTTCTAAGTTTACAAGGTACAGTTCTTAGTGAATCTGTCCGTGTAGCTGGAGATGAATTGAATGATGCTATTACTCAGTATATGAAAAAAGTCCATAGCTTGGTAATAGGCGAGCGAACTGCTGAAGATATCAAGATGAAATTGGGTTCAGCTTATCCTACTTTGGATGACAATGAGGCAACGATGGAAGTTAAGGGTTTACATTTATTATCAGGTTTGCCCAGAACTGTTACTGTCAAATCTGCAGAGACGAGAGAAAGTATGGCAGAACCTCTATCAATAATTGTAGAGGCAGTTAAGCGAACTTTGGAACGTACTCCTCCTGAACTAGCAGCAGATATTATAGATAGAGGTATTATGCTAGCTGGTGGTGGTGCTTTATTAAATGGGATAGATACTTTAATTAGCCATGAAACTGGAATTGTCACTCATATTGCAGCAGACCCACTTTCCTGCGTAGTCTTGGGTACTGGTCGTGTCTTGGAGAATTTTAAACAACTGGAAAGGGTTTTCAGTGGACAGATGCGCTAAAATTCAGTTATTTTGTAGCCAAATTATAGGGGGTAGAAGGTTAATTATTTGTATTTCCTAGTTTTGTCTTGATTTATAATTCCTAACTTTTGTGAGTACTGCTATATTTGAGTACCTATTGAAAAGCGTTCTGATGATAATAACCTATAGATATATAATTTTACAGAACTTTTGAGAACTGTGAGATACAAGTTTAATCACTGACCCATTTTTCCTAATTTCTCTAAAACTCTGTATTTTTAAAATTAGTAAATTAGTAAATCTCGAAATTCAGTAAGAAGATTAATTACTAATAACTCATGGTTAATTGCGATTTCAATAATCAAATATTAGCTAGTTAGGGCTTGCTGATTAACTATCAAAGCATTAACAGATAAAGGCAAGTGCCTTTTTGGAGTGAAAAAAGCTACAAGGCTTTCGGTTGCTCAGAAGCTCATGAATGTTAGCATTTTGGGCAAGAGTTGGGCAGAAAAATCAGGGGACAATTTCCAACTACCTCCTCTATAATTCCCATTTTTCCTGACTTCTGAATTCTGACTTCTGACTCCTTATACAGAAGTTTCTGTTTTGAATATAAATTAGTAGTAATAAAGTTTAAA
This sequence comes from Okeania sp. SIO1H4, assembly GCF_010672695.1. Lineage (NCBI taxonomy): Bacteria > Bacillati > Cyanobacteriota > Cyanophyceae > Oscillatoriales > Microcoleaceae > Okeania > Okeania sp. SIO1H4. The sequence goes on along the minus strand of NZ_JAAHGB010000006.1, from coordinate 556,671 downwards.
GTAGTAGCAAATTTTCAGGTTTTACCAATGCAAACATTGCGTCGTCGAAGCTTAAAAATCATCAGAAAAGCTGCATTATTAATTTTAGCAGTAAGTGCAGCTTTTTGGGTTAGACAAACTCAAGGTTCTTTACTTTTTGAAATTTATAATTGGCTGAGTTTACCATTTCAACCTAGTCCTGTTCAACAAGAAGTATTAGTGAATGCTCGTATAGAAGAACTAGAAATTCAATTACAAGAATTAGAGAAACAAAATAATACTCTCAAGCAACTTTTTAATTATACAAAAACTAAAAAAACAAAAGGAATAGTAGCTCCTGTAGTGGGTAGAAGTGCAGACTATTGGTGGCAAAAAGTAACTCTAGGAAGAGGTAGTAAAGATGGTATTCAAAAAGATTTTATTGTGATGGGAACTGGTGGTATAGTAGGTAGAATAACTAGCGTTACACCCCATACTAGCCAGGTATTATTAGTAAGTGACTCTACCAGTAAAGTTGGCGCAGGAATTATTCGCAGTCGTCAGATGGGTTTTATGAAGGGTCAGGGTAATGATACAGTTGTCTTAGAATTTTTTAACGATCTTCCTGATGTTAAGGTTGGTGATTTTGTATCTACTTCTGCTTATAGTCAATTATTCCCGGCAGGTTTGGCTATCGGAAAAGTTGAATCTATTAATTTGAATAATACTCCTGCTCCACAAGCTAAGGTTAAATTATCAGCACCACTTAATACTTTGGAATGGGTGACTGTTTATCAAAATAAACAAAGTGAAACAGAAAAGTAATTCAACTATCAATGATCGACTTTTTAATTTTTCTTTAGTTGTCTTTCTTGAGTTATTTGGTTATTGGATGTATTTAATAAAAATTAAAAGCTTTTGATTGGTCAATTTTTTATTCAACAGAGACAGTATATATAGCAGTCATACTTTAATTTTGCAGAAAATATCTGGGAATTAGGGAATAGGGGTAAGGCTTTCCAATTTTTGACAATTAATTTAAGACTGCCATAATTAAAATCATGCAAAAATATTCATAATTTGCACGACCTAAAATTATTAGGAAATCAGTCTCATTCTGCTCACAGTTATTTGATTTCCCATTTTTATTAATTTTCAATAATGGTAATTCTTCTGTTACAAAGACTCTTTTTACCTAATTATCTTTTACATAAGACAAATGAAAATTATCATTGACTTGGAAAAAACTCTATATAGTAATTCCCAAGAAGCGTGAGGCAAAAAATTCGTTTGTTTTAGGTAGAGACGTTGCATGCAACGTCCGTAGGTCTGAGTAATACCAATTTGATAAATATTTGCTACAAATAATTAGGTTATTTCTTAGGAGGACCGAGGACCGAGTCAGGTAGGAGAGCCGTCGGATTAGCGACGTACAGAATGAATAGCTTTGATACTATTTATTAGGTTGTAATTTATCTTTTTAGTCCAAGGGGCATCTCTTTTAAAGTCTTTTAACTGCCCTGATTATTCGTAACATTCTTTTTCCAAATTGGTATAATTCGGGAAAATAAAATCAAAAGAATAAAAACAACTTTACCTCAGTAATTTGAGAAACTCTATAGGTGTTTTTTGCAGCAAAAAAAAATAGTATAAATTACCAAGAGCCTAAAAATTTTCTCCTGGTTAAAAATTGAAAAATTAACTTATCCTCAACAACTTTCAAATTATTAAATTTATTTTCTTAATTCAGATGTCTAATATATCTCAGCAAGCTATTTTAAAATCATTAATCACTATTGCTTCTGCACTAGTTTGTGCACTATTATTGTTCACCCGTATTCCAGGAATGGAGATTTTTGGCATAAGACCTAACTGGTTATTAATTTGGGTAGTTGCTTGGAGTAGCCAGAGTTCAACTATAGAAGCTTTAGTCGCTGGCTTAGTTTTAGGATTAATTCAAGATGGCATCACAGCTCCCTATCCCACTCATGTTATTCCTTTAGTTTTTGCAGGATTTATCATAGTGTTTTTACAGAAGCAACGCTTTATTCAAGAAGATTTTATTTTCATAGCTTTAGTAACATTTATTCTGGCAATTATTGCAGAAACTTTCATGGCAATTCAGTTAGGATTAATCGGCAATCAAACCTTTGGAGAAATTTGGGTTTACTATAAGCAAGTTGCTTTGGGTTCTGCTGTTATTAGTAGTCTTTGGGCTCCTGTTATTTATTTTCCTCTCAGTCAATTGTGGAAACCTTAAAATAACTAAGTAGTTAACTTTTAAATTGAAATAAACTATATATTGATATTGTTCAAATTATAAATTCAAAAGAGTAACTGTCTATGCTAAAAAGTACAGATTTTGAAAATCAATCAGAAATAAACCGAGTCAAAGTGTTAAGTGAAGCACTACCTTACATTCAAAAATTTGCAGGTCGTAAAATCGTCGTCAAATATGGCGGTGCGGCCATGAAAGATAGTAACCTCAAAGATAAAGTAATTAGGGACATTGTACTACTATCTTGTGTGGGTATACGTCCGATTGTGGTTCATGGTGGTGGCCCAGAGATTAACTCTTGGTTGGGTAAATTAGGAATTGAACCGCAGTTTAAGGATGGTTTGCGAGTTACTGATGCGCCCACTATGGAAGTAGTAGAGATGGTATTAGTGGGAAGGGTTAATAAGGAAATTGTTTCTTTAATTAATCAAGCTGGTGGCCGTGCTGTGGGTCTGTGTGGCAAGGATGCGAACTTAATAAAAGCACGTCCCGAAGGAAGAGAAGGTATTGGTTTTGTTGGGGAAGTAAGTAACGTCAAAATAGATATTCTAGAATCCCTAGTTGATAATGGCTATATTCCCGTGGTATCTAGTGTAGCTGCAGATGAAAAAGGACAAGCTTACAATATTAATGCAGATACTGTTGCGGGTGAAATTGCTGCTGCGATGGATGCAGAAAAGTTAATTCTCCTTACAGATACAGCGGGAATTTTGGAAGACTATCATAATCCAGATAGTTTAATTGTTAAGTTAGATATCCAGGAAGCTAGACAATTGATTGAAAAAGGAATTGTATCTGGTGGAATGATTCCTAAAGTAAATTGTTGTGTGCGGAGTTTAGCTCAGGGAGTTCGAGCTGCCCATATTCTTGATGGTAGAGTTCCCCATACACTTTTACAGGAAATTTTTACAGATTCTGGAGTTGGCTCAATGATAGTAAGTAGTTTGGCAGTTAATAACTTTTAACTAGGGTTTGCTGAAAAAGTATTTTAGTAGGGGTAGGAGACAGGAGACAGGAGACAGGAGACAGGAGAAATGGGAATTATAGAGGAGGTAGTCGGAAAAATTGTAAGAGTGATTTTTCTGCCATAATCGTCCTAAAATACTAGCATGCATGAACTTCTTCCGCTGAAAAGCTGATACTCTTTGAGACCAAAAAATGCTAAAACCAATATCAGTCAATGCTTTGATATTTAATCAGCAAGACCTAACTATAGTGCTGTGCGCAGGCAACAGGCAACAGGCAACAGGGGGAATAAAAAAACCGATAATATAAAACTATTAGCTATTGGACAGTTCTTGTTTTTTGTACATAAGTCAGCGCACATTGCTATAGGGTACAGGGGAGAAAACTTTTCTCTGTCTAAGGTTTATCATCTAGAGTAGAATCCTCAGTTGCAGAAGCAGGAGGAATATCTTTGTAAAGATGGCTTTGAGCGACATTTTTATGAGAAGATGATAAAGAATGCTTTAATGGTCTCCTCGTATTTTCTTTTGTTTTTGGTTTTAAATTAAATGTTTTCCAGGCTACTTTAATACCAGTAAAAATACTTTTCGTTGTAGTTTTAACTTCCTTGGTTTGTTGACGGACATTACCAATACTTCGATCGACTTGCTTAACAATTTCTCCTGCACTCTGGACACTATCATTAACATCATCAGTTAACTCACTAATTTCTATGCCAGTGAGACGAATTGCTTCTAAAGTTGGTGGTAATTCGCGAGCTAGGATGTCTGCTAACTTTTCTAGACTACGAGCAGCTCTTGCTAATGCCAACATCGCAGGTAAGGTGACAATTAAAACAGTAGTGAGGCTCAATGCAACCAGGAAAAGGGACAATCCAAGCCAAAACAAGGGGTTGTTCACAGGTATTTCGCCTAAACAGGGGAATGATAACTTCCTATTCCTGGATAATCTTAACAATAATAGGTGCTATTGTAGAGTATTTTAAGATTAAAAAAAAGCTTTTTGTTTTAATTTTCCCTGTTTATAACTACTGAAACTTCAGAGTTTTTGGCTTCTAGTTGAGATAATATTTCTCTCTCCTTTTGACTAGCTTCTAATCCAGCAGCGATCGCCTCTCTTAGTCTTTCTAAAGTTTCCTCCCAAGAATTAGCAGTAGATCCTGAAAAGCGGTCTGCTTGAAATTTGACACTGGTAGACAAGTCTGTTACAAGTAGGGCAAAAGCAGATGCAGATTTTTTCACCAACTGTCTTGTTTTTTTGCCCGTTCTAGGAGCTATTAATAACCCTGTTAATGTACCTATAGCTGAACCTAGCAGTAGACCACTGATAAATAGTCCAGATTTTTTGTTTGACATACTTAAAAAATATATATATCTCTGTCTAGAATACTTCTTTATTATCAATCATATCTAAATTTTTGAAAGAGTACTCCCATTATAATCGCTCTTATTTGATGGTAAGATTTGATGCTGAGAGTGTCAATATATTTAGTGCAGGAAGGCGCAAATATAGACCGTAATAAAGTCAAAAAACAATTACAAATCAATACTTTTGACTGTCTTGAGTGCGTCTTGCATTCTGAGGAAACCTCAGAATTACGCACTCGCTTTTAACTTTTGATATCAAATCCGTTTAATTGGACATAAAAAAAATCTTCAATCGTCATAACTACCCTCATCTTTGTAATTCTTTCTCCTTCTGACTCCTGTCTTCCCCTCCTGGGAGGGGGAGGGGCGAGGGGTGGGTTGACTCCTGAGGACTCCATACTTAACCATTCTATGGCTGTTTAACCGGATTTGATATGACTTTTAACTTCCGCGTAGCGGCACTAGCGCCAAATTCTACAGAAACGATGCCAAATGGTTCTGAGCAACCACAGCATGGCCATAATTTGTTTAACCTGTTGAACTTGTAAATCCAGTTGTTTATATAGTTGTCGTAGTTGATTTATTTTCTGCTGGTGAAGTAGGAAAAATTCTGGTGTTTTATCAAGTACCTTACTGGTACAAAAATCTATCAAATTGAGAGTTTGTTCTACTTGTAGCAATGTTTGTCTAACATTCCAGATTCTCCAAGCGAGGTAAAAACAAAAAATTGAGATAACAATATTTAGTTCAATTACTAACCACAGCATTTTTCTCTTCACCGAACATTCTACATAATAACTAAAACAAACAGTCCAATCAGAATCAAAACTTATCATTATCATCAGGGTCGCGCAACCTCGCCTTTTAAGGCGCAATATTTTTGGAGAGTTGCTCACGCTTCCCCTATTTCCCCTCCTGGGAGGGGGAGGGGCGAGGGGTGGGTTAACTTCTGACTTTTGACTTTTGACTTCGTTAAGATGTTCCCTAAAACTCTTATGTTGGACCGACACATCTAAAATGGAGTGGGGGAGATTGAATATTTAAGTCATTATATAGCAATCCTAAATAGGTCGTGACAAATCAAAAAGTAAATAAAAAAACTGAAACTCTTACCAGTTAAGTGTTCCCAGTTAAGTGTTCCCTAAAAAGCAGTAAGATTTTTGACACGAATAAAATAGGATTGCGATAGAGTTATCAAAGTATATTATATCAAATCCACTCGGATTTGGTATCAAAAAATGTTCCATTAAAGCGCCATTGTCAAATCTTTCTCAATCTCCCCATCTTTCTGGTCAAGGTTTTGATAACTCAACGTTTTAGACGTGAAATAATTTCCGGAAATTACTGTAGCATCAAAGATTTAAGCCTATAAAATCTTACTTTTAACTTTTAACTTTTAACTTTTAACTTTTGACTTTTAACTTCGTTTCTGGTTATTTATATAATAAGGAGAAAAGCTACTATGAAATTTATCAATCCCAAGGTCGATTATGCTTTTAAAAAAATCTTTGGTTCCGAGCAAAGCAAAGAGATTTTAATCAGTTTTCTGAATGCGATAATTTATGATGGAGAAAAAACTATTAAGGATTTAACAATTGTCAATCCTTTTAATCCTGGTCAAATTATCAGTTTGAAAGATACCTATTTAGATATAAAAGCTGTTTTATTTGATGGCTCTATTGTAGTTATTGAAATGCAAGTCGCACGGATGACTGCTTTTAGCAAACGGGTAATGTACAACTTAGTTAAAGGTTATGGCAACCAGTTGGAAACAGGAGATGATTACCCCTTACTACGTCCAGCTATAGCGGTAACAATTACAGATTTTATTCTTTTTAAAGACAAGATAGATGTTATTAATCCATTTGTGTTTAAACATAGAGAGAAAAACTGGGAATATCCCGATCGGGAATTACAGTTAATTTTTGTGGAACTGCCGAAGTTTAAAAAAACTTTGGGAGAGTTAAAAACTTTAGCAGATAAGTGGATTTACTTTCTGAAAGAAGCTGCCAAATTTGATGATATTCCAGATAGTTTAGGGGAGGTTGCAGAAATTGAACTTGCTTTAAATATTGCTGAGAGAATTAATATGACTTCAGAAGAATTAGAGATAGTCGAGCGTCGGGCCATAGCATTACAAGATGAGAAAGGACGACTAATTTATGCAGAAGAACAAGGAGAAGCAAAAGGACGGCTTAATCAAGCGATCGCTCTGGTCAAACTTTTAATAACTCAACGTTTTGGAGAGGTTTCTGAAGAAATTAGTAGTCAGATAGAAAGTTTGCCTTTGGCAGATGTGGAGGATTTGGTGAAGGTATTTTTAAGTTTTAATAGTTTGGCAGATTTGGAAAGTTGGTTACAGGAACGTTTATCAATGGATAACTGATAATTGATAATTGATAATTGCTTAATTTGGTCTAATACCTCTTCAAAAATGCAAGAAAATCAAAAGAAAATATTTTCCTGTTTGTCAATCCTCTTCTTTCAAGGATAGGTAATTATCCATTATTCATTGTTCATTATCAATTGTTTATAAGGAGAATACTACTATGAAATTTATCAATCCTAAAGTTGATTATGCTTTTAAAAAAATCTTTGGCTCCGAACAAAGCAAAGAGATTTTAATCAGTTTTCTGAATGCGATAATTTACGATGGAGAAAAAACCATTAAGGATTTAACGATTGTCAATCCTTTTAATCCTGGTAAAATTATCAGTTTAAAAGAAACTTATTTGGATGTTAAAGCAGTTTTAGTTGACGGTTCAATTGTAATTATTGAAATGCAAGTGGCACGAATGACTGCTTTTAACAAGCGGGTGGCTTACAATTTGTCTAAAGCTTATGCTAATCAGTTGGATAAAGGAGAGAATTATCCTTTATTAAATCCGGCAATAGCTGTCACAATTACAGATTTTATTCTGTTTTATAATACTGATGATAATATTAGTAAAGATGATTATATTAATAAATTTGTGTTTCAGGAAGAAACTAAAAAGCTTAAATGCTTGGAAAAAGAATTGCGGTTAATTTTTGTGGAATTGCCGAAGTTTAATAAAAGTTTGTCAGAGTTAAATAGTTTGACAGATAAGTGGATTTATTTTCTGAAAGAGGCGGCTAGTTTTGATGAGATACCAGAGAGTTTAGGGGAAGTTGCGGAAATAGAACAGGCTTTAAATATTGCTAATTTTATTAATATGAGTCCAGAGGAGTTAGAGATAGTTGAAAACCGAGGGATAGCGATGCAAGATGAAAGAGGACGGATAGCTTATGCAGAAGAAATTGCACGACTTAATCAAACTATAGCTCTAATCAAGCTATTAATAACTCAACGTTTTGGAGAGGTTTCTGAAAAGATTAATAGTCAGATAAAAGATTTGCCTTTAGCAGATGTGGAGGATTTGGTGAAGGTGTTTTTAAGTTTTAATAGTTTGGCAGATTTGGAAAGTTGGTTGCAGGAACGTTTGATTTAGAATCCTGTGATACTTTATCAGTTTCTAATTCTGTTATAAAATTAAATATTCCATAACTAAAGGTGACCGAATAATTGTGGTTTCATCCCTCTCCTTTCCAGGGGATAAAAATAAAAAAAATCCTTTTTACCAATCCTCTCAATTCTCAGATGAGGCAATTCTAAATTCTAAATTCTAAATTCTTGAATTTCATGTTGTTAATCGAACAAGTTGCTAGTGATGAGGCGATCGATAAAGCTTTTGATTGGCTCTGCGAAAAGCGCAAAGACTACCACTACAATAATGATGTCTGGCAGTTACGGCGCTGGTGGCAGGAGAAAAAGCCGAGGTTGGTGGCCCTACTGCGGGCAGGTAACTATCGCTTTGGCGAGCAGCGTCGGGTTATGTCCAGGGGTGAGGTGAAAGAAATATGGTCTGCCCAAGATGCTCTGGTTTTGAAGGCTTTGGCTATTGTCCTTCAGGAGGTTTTGCAACCCCATTTGTCTCCCCGTTGCTTTCATCTGGCGGGGACTGGCGGACTTAAGGGAGCCGTGCGGGAGGTGGATGCCCATCTGCATGAGTTTGAGTTTGTGTTTCGGACTGATGTGAAGGGGTATTATGCCAGTATTGACCAGAAAATTGGGTTTCAAGCCTCGCCCTTCTAGGGCGACTTTTTAGTTGATTTTGTGCAACAAATTATGTTATCATGTTGTGAGTCAAGAGGCTATTCTATGAAAGCTAGATTTAAGTATCGTATCTATCCAACACGGGGACAAAAATACCGACTAGCCAAGCTATTTGGCTGTGTCCGTGTGGTTTGGAATGATAGTCTAGCTTGCTGTCAAGAAAAGTACAAAATAGGAGAGAAGAAACCTGTTAACTCTGAGCTACAAAAACAGTTTATCACATCTGCTAAAAAGACTGAATACAGAGAGTGGTTGTCAGAGGTTTCTAACATACCATTACAGCAATCTTTAAATGATTTGAACCAGGCTTATCAAAACTTTTTTAAGTCAACCAGAGGCCAGAGAAAAGGCAAACCTATAAAACCTCCGCAATTCAAAAGAAGAAAATCAAGGCAGACTGCTAGGTTTACAAAGGGAGGATTTAAAGTTGGTCAACATAAAGTTTATTTGGCTAAGATTGGAAAGCTGAAAATAGTTTGGTCTAGAGAGTTACCTGGTTCTCCATCATCAGTAACAGTAATTAAAGATTCAGCTAATAGATATTTCTTGAGTTTTGTAGTAGAAATACAACCAGAAATCTTACCTCAAACTGATAATTCAGTAGGTATAGATTTAGGTATTAAAACCTTTGCTACATTTAGTGACGGTACAAAGGTTGATGCTCCTAAACCACTGAAGAAACGAATTAAGAAATTAAGAAAGTTAAGCAAGTCATTATCTCATAAAACTAAAGGCTCTAAAAGGTATGAAAAAGCAAGGATTAGAGTTGCTAAGTTCCATGCCAAACTGAAAGATACAAGGACAGATTTTCTACATAAATTATCTACTGAAATAATTCGTGAAAACCAAACAATTGTTTTAGAAGATTTAAACGTTTCTGGAATGGTTAAAAACCGTAAATTATCCAGAGCAATTTCTGATTTAGGTTGGAGAACATTCAGGACTTTTTTAGAAGGAAAAGCAGAAAAATATGGTCGTGATTTTAGAGTAATTAGTCGTTGGGAGCCAACATCCCAAATTTGCTCAAATTGTGGCTTTAAAGGTGGGAAGCTAGACCTTCAGGTGCGAGAATGGGAGTGTCTCAACTGTGGTGCAAAACATGATAGAGACGAGAATGCAGCAATAAATATATTAGTCGCGGGCGGGCAGTCCGAGACACTAAACGGACGTGGAGGCAAGCGTAAGACTACTGCAAAAGTAGCAGCAGCCTGTGAAAGGTCAACTCGCCGAGGAGCTACGGCTCGGTAGGAATCCCCGTGCCTTCAGGCCGGGGAGGATGTCAACATGATATTCTTTTCAGTCAGGTGGCTGAATATGTGAGAGACCCTGTAGTGTTGGACTTGGTAGGGCAGTACCTCCGGCGGTTTGTTTCTGATGGGGGGATATATGTGGATATTGAACGGGGTATTTCTCTGGGTTGCCCTTTGTCGCCGTTGATGGGGGCTTTATATCTGAAGCCGTTGGACGATCGGATGGCGGCGATGGGCTGCTTTTATGTGCGGTATATGGATGATTGGGTGGTTTTGGCTCCGACGCGGTGGGCATTGCGACGGGCGATCAAGGCTACTAATCAGGTGATGGCGGAATTGAAGGTGGAAAAGCACCCGGATAAGACTTTTATCGGTAGGGTGGGGCGGGGGTTCGATTTTTTGGGGTATAGGTTCGCCCCTGGGGGGTTGGCGGTGGCGCGGGTGACGGTGGAACGGTTTTTGGAGCGGGTTTCTCGGCTTTATGAGCAAAATGCGACGGCGAGTCGCATTGAGGAATACGCTCGCCGTTGGTTGATTTGGGTTAGGAGTGGGGTTCAGAGGGTTGAGTTGGAAGCAGTTGGGGTAGCGAGGGTCCTAACATCATTGACTCCAATCTCTAATCACTTGGCGTAACATAGATTTTTTTTCGTCATCAGATCTCAGGATAGGGCTTCTTCTTTTATTTCGCTTTTCCTTTCACACATCCCTGCAATCATGGCACACCATCCGTCTTCCTTTCACACAAATTCAAAATTTCCTTCATACTCACTACCAGGGTGTATATCCAAAACCTTATCAAATATACCACCGCCAAACATCTTACCTATTCCTAAGTATTTTCCCTGTCCCTTCTCCATGATTTTCTTTTCTTCCGTGTATAAAAATATCTCATTCTCGTATTCCGCAACCGACTGTCCATAAGTTAATAGTGTTATTCCACCACCATGACCACTCGCTGGTGATACAACTTGTCTACCCTGACTTATATTATAGAACCGCCCAGACCTCGTTATTATATACTTTTCTTCATCCCCGCCACTCGTCATTTCCGCTTTGATATATGAAGTATGCTCATTACTCTCGAAAACATAACCTTTTTTTTCCCTCATTCTTCCTCTGCACTGGTACTCTAGGTCTGTGATCCATTCGTCAAATGCTTCTTTTAACAAGTGCTCACTAAACTCCATTTCATCCACCACATCCTCTAACCAATCTTCCTCTGCGAACAGGTACGGTGAATTGCGAAATACTCCTCTCGTAAAATACAAACAACCACCTCTCTCTACATACTGCATATTATTTATCCTCAGATGATCCTTTATCTCTTGATTCCCTTCCACCACAGTTACATACAATAAAACCGGTTGATAAACCCTTAGGTTGATCGGGCCTGTTATCTTTTCAGTAAATGATTCCTCTTGTTCTACTTCCATCTCGGCAGTGAACGTAAAACTATGCGTGACTGTTCCACTTGCCTCAATCGCTTTTATATTAGCGCCTAGCGTTGCGGAGATTTCTAAAGAATACTCCGCTCCCAGACGATATCCTTTCTTCTTTGTAAAAACACGCTCTTGCTCTATTCCTTCGGGGATTCTATAAAAATTTAGATACTTTAAATACGCCCCTATTGGCTTTGTATGGGTTATATACACCTTCCCATTCAAACTTAGTGGTTTTTGATCATACCACTTGTCATTTGTCGGTTTGAGTAGGCAACAATAGGCCCCCCCCCGGCCCTAAAATATCATCTATTTCGTGATTGTTTTTTGCTACTTTGAATTCGTCGGGTATCTTTTTTTGCATTGATTTTATGGTTTTTTACTAATACGTCATTAAGACATATGATACTATAAAACAAGAAAACCCCGAAGTAAAGATATCACGACCCCAAATGGACGGCAAACTGTCAGTGCATCATCCGCAACAATCATGACGGTAATAAAAGACAGCCAAAGGATATAGTATTATTGGACTATCGTGGACAGACGATGTATCTTATGGTGTTTAGGTTTAAAGAAATATAACTTCAGGCAACTTTCTCTTAATCTTTCTACTTTCGTAGGTGAAGTTGGGTGAATAACCGGAGAGGGTTTAAACCTTAGTTTTTTTCCTATCACTGTAATCATGGCTTTTTGCCACCCGGTCAATGTTAATTCCACATGAGGTGATTGACAGAGAAAATCGATCTGTATACGTCACTAAGGACATAAAAGAAGGCAATACGCGTTCGTATTAATATACAATAGTCCCTATATAAACTGAGATATTAGTAAGCTGACAATCACACAATTATGATCTTTTTATGCCAGGAGGCGGACTTGAACCGCCGACACGAGGATTTTCAGTCCTCTGCTCTACCGACTGAGCTATCCCGGCTTTTTTCTCACTTTTACTATAGTAGCAGACTAAATATAATTTTGACAAGTACTTTTAGATTTTTTTTTATTGAGTCAGGAATCAGGATTCAATTAAGTCAAAAGTCAAAAGTCAAAAGTCAAAAGTAAGAATTTAACCAAGTCAAATTTTGAAGTTAAAAGTCAAAAGTTAAAAGTAAGAATTTAATTAAGTCAAAAGTCAAAAGTTAAATTAAAGCAATGAGGCGTACAGAGGAGCTGGTAACTTGATAACTAATAACTTAACTGATAATACCAAGCGTTAAAAAAGAATTTTACTAAATAGAGCTCTTTATGTTCGGTATGTTCGGTGGGTTACGGCGGACAGTTAAGATTTTGGTTCGTGGCTTAATATTTATTTTACAAGGAGTCTATAAATCTATAAAATCTTACTTTTGACTTTTGAATTTTGACTTTTTACTTCAAAATATGACTTTTATCTCATTTAACTACGCTCTATTTTTATTAATAGTATTAGGAATCTACTGGTCAATGCCACGACAGTCTTGGCGAGTGTTTGTCCTCTTGGTTGCCAGTTTAATTTTCTACGCTACTATTCAACCCCAATATATTCTACTGCTATTAATAATTAGCCTATTTAATTTTTACCTTGCTCAAGCTATTGGGGAACCTAAAGATTGGCGTATTGCTAATAAACAATGGAACCGCCGTCGCTTGCTATTATTGTGGTTAGGTATAATATGCAATATCTTACTTTTATTAAGTTTCAAATATATACCTTTTTTATTAAATAGTATTGGCATTCTGTACAATATACCTAATATTTTAGAAACTGCTAATTGGGTTGATAGTAATGTAATTGCACCATTAGGTTTAAGTTTTTTTTGTTTTGAATGTCTTGCTTATCTAATTGATGTTTATCGAGGCGCTCCATCAGCTTCTTCTTTATTAGAATTTACATCTTATAAATTATTTTTTCCCAAGCTTATTTCTGGTCCGATTACTCGCTATCATTATCTACAAAATCAGTTAGGAATGATCGGCAAAAAAAATACTCTAGATTCAGTTAAAATACCAGCCTTAAAATTCCCAAATTTAGAACAAATTACAGAAGGAATTTGGTTAATTGCAACTGGGGCAGTAAAAAAAGCTTTAATAGCTGATAATTTAGGAATTTTTGTAGAGCTGAGTTTTGGTAATTTGCAAAGAGCAGGAAGTGGCGATCTGTGGTTAGCAACTGTTGCTTATGGATTACAACTTTATCTTGATTTTACTGCCTATGTTGATATTGCTCGTGGTAGTGCTTTTTTAATGGGTTTAAGTTTGCCACAAAATTTTGATTTTCCTTATTTCAGTACAAGTATTGCAGAATTTTGGCGGAGGTGGCATACAACTTTGGGAGATTGGTTGAGAAATTATTTATATTTTCCTTTGGGAGGTTCAAGGGTAGGTTTATTTCGGACTTGTTTGAATTTGTTAATTGTGATGTTAATTGCTGGTATTTGGCATGGTGCTGCTTGGGGATTTATTGTTTGGGGAGTTTTGCATGGTTTGGCATTAGTAATTCATCGGTATATAGAGGCAATTTCTCAACATTTTAAGGTCAAAAAAGTATGGGAAAGTTTGCCTGGAATTTTAATCAGTTGGTTGTTAACTCAGAGTATGGTTTTTGGTGCTTGGATATTTTTCCGACTGCCGAATTTAAGGGATTCTTTTTGGGTGTTTTCTCACTGGTGGAATTATGATGGTGATGTTCAATTTGTGGATAAGGTTTATTTGGAGGCGATGGGTTTAGAAAGGTTACATTTGGTATGGTTAATTTGTGGAGTTGTTGTGGCAATGGCGATTAATTATTGGTTTCATCGTGGTCTGAAGTTACAGTTAAATTGGCAGTTGAAAGTTTTATTAGTACCTGTGTTTTTGTTTGTTGTTTGGTTGCTGGCGCCGGAGGGTTTGCCTTATATTTATTTTGATTTTTAAAGAAGGAAGAGGGAAGAGGGAAGAAGGAAGAAGAAAGAAGAAAGAGGGAGGAGGTAAGAAGGAAGAGGGAAGAAGGAAGAGGGAATAAAAGGAAGAAATAAGAAGGAAGAGGGAATAAATATTGAATAAAAATGATACAGTAGTTTCCGAAGTTATGAAGTACAACTAAATGAAGTGAATGTTTTTTTCCGAATAATTAATAATTAGGGCTTACTGATTAAATTTAAAAGCATTGATAGATAAAGGTTTTAGCCTTTTTTTGTCGAAAAAAGTACAAGCTTTTCGGTCTAAAAAGCTCAAAAAGTTAGTATTTTAGGGCAATAGTTGGGCCGAAAAATCAAGGGGTAACTCTTCCTCCTACCTCCTCTATAATTCCCATTTATCCTGACTCCTGACTCCTGACTCCTACCCTTCATCATTTGAGCTAACTTACACAAAGAAAACAGAATTTTTATGCTTAATATGTTTCCTTATGTGCTTTTGTATTTTTCTAAGTCCCCTGTTGTTGTTGTATTGTATTTTCAGGTTTCTGTACCGATTTAATGTTTTGCGTAATGGCTCGTATACTACAAGATATTTACTAAGTGTACTTTTTATCGTTTCATAAATATTAATTTTTTCCTATTCAATCAGGGTTAATAATCTACAACTATCTCTAGATAACTCTAGATTTTGTCAACTTCCTAATCCGGAATTTTAAGTTCTAGGAAAATGCCACCACTTCAGAAATTCAAACCAATTTAATTAGGTTCTTCTAGATTAGATATGATGACTTACTAGCTGATAATTATTCAAGCTCGCATCTCATCAAAAAATTTTAACTGAATATTATTAAGCACTTTAGATCACCAATTTTAAAACTCAGAAGTAGTTAGTTTAATATCTGCTGCTAACCAAGCTTTTTCAAACTCTTGTTTGACTTCAGCAGCTTCTTTTTGTTTACCTTGTGCCAATAAACTTTTTGCTAATCCATATAAAGACCAACCATTATTTGGATGCTGTTTTAAATCTTGACGGTAAACTACTTCTGCTTCTTTTTCCCGATTTAATTTTAACAAAGCTGCACCTAAAGATTGACGTACAGGATAATACCAATAAGGAGGTTCCATATAGGGTAAATTATCCTGAAGTTTTACGGCAGTTTGGTATTCGGAAATCATCTCTTCATTTTTATCTTTTAGGTATGCCATTTTTGCCATTAATAAATGATTAGCAATTGAAATTAAATTTGTAGCAGGAACATTTGCAGTTTCCAAAGCACTAAACTCTGAATTTTGCAATAATTTGTTGATTTTTTGATACTCAAATTGAGCATTTTCTAAATTTCCCTTACCAACCCATGCCATACCTCTTGCATAATGCCACATTGCCATTGTATAGGGTAACTTATTTGATGGTTGAGATTCGGTAAGAATTTCATCCCACTTACCAAATTGCACCAAAGAAAAATAGGGAGTGGGGAGAAACATTTCAGTCAAAGGAAACTGCTCAACTTCCTGAAGAGAAACTTTATCTACTAATTTTCTAGCGGCATTAATTGCATCTGTACTACGTCCTTCCATACTAGCTGCTGACCAGAAAAAATGAATATTGTGAGGATAATAAAGTGCTGAATATAATCCTTTTTGTTGAGAAGTTGCTAGAAATTTTTCATCTGCTTTAATCGCATTTTGGTTAGTACTAGCTGCATCGTGATAACGACCAATTCTGAGATATAGATGAGACGGCATATGTACTAAATGACCAGAAGCAGGAACTAAATTCCGGAGATTATCTGCTGATTTTTCTGCTTTTTCTGGATATGGGGAAGCTTCTAGGGCATGAATATAATAATGTATTGCTCCTGGATGATTTGGATTTTTTTCTAATACAAACTCTAATTTTTTAACAACTTCATTCGTTAAAGGTTGAGGTTCACCATTTTCTTTCCAGTAATTCCAAGGCATTAAATCCATTAAAGATTCAGCAAATAGAGTTGCTGCATCTAAATCATCAGGATATTGTTTGGAAAGTTCTCTCATGGTATTAGCATAAGCCATATCTAAAGGTTGACGATTTTCTAAATTTTGAGCAGAATATCTTTGAGATAAAGCATTAATATAAGATTGTTCTATAGAAGTAGTTTTGCTTGAAAGTTTTTGAGCTTTTTGGATGGCTTGATAAGCAGTAGGAATAGATTTTTGATTCATCGGTGCATTAATATTAGGACCTACTGATAAAGCAATACCCCAATAACACATTGCACAATTAGAATCTAATTTAGTTGCTTGTTGAAAAGAACGTTTAGCTTCATCATGGTTGAAGCCAAAAATCAAGGTTAAACCTTGGTCGAAGTAACGTTGAGCTTCAGGAGAATTTGTTGTTATTTGATGATGGATATTTCCTAAGTTATTCCATAGAGGAACTACACTGTTTAATTGATTTTGGTTTCTCTCACTAGCTGACCAAGAAGGATTTAAAGTAAGTGTAATATAAATGCAAGTTGTGATACAGATAGAGATAAGAAAAATCAGATTTTTTTTTGTTTTAATATTCATACTATGGTTGTTAATTATTGAATAAGGTTATTTAAGATGTCAAGTTTTGCTCTATTTTTTGTATTGGTGTTTTTGGCAATAACTTATTTAAAAAAATATTATTCTCAGGGCAAGTAGACTTCTTTATTTATAGAAGACAATATTACTATAGCAATTCTTCAGGTAGGCTATTGTATAGCGCTGTGCGCAGGCAACAGCTCATCTGGCAACAGCTCATCTGGGGGAATAAAAGACCGATAATACAAGACTTTTAGCTATTGGACAGTTCTTGTAATTTGTAAATATGCCAGCGCACATTGCTATATAACCTCAAAGCTTTACTAAAATTTTATTTTTTTAGTAGCTATAGTCCGTTTAATTAGCAGTAAAAAAACTTGACTCTATATCTTAAGCAAGTCTCCCTAATTCTATCTATTTTCCTTTTTTTGGCTGTTACTTACCCCGCAATATTTATAAGTATTCAACCAAACAGTTTCTGATTCTTTCTGAATTCCTTCTTTTTAGTTCAATAGGGTTCAGTTAAGGATTTTTTTGGAAGTTCTGTAAATTGTATAACCTCAAAGCTTTACTAAAATTTTATTTTTTTAGCTATAGTCCGTTTAATTAGCAGTAAAAAAACTTGACTCTATATCTTAAGCAAGTCTCCCTAATTCTATCTCTTTTCCTTTTTTTGGCTGTTACTTACTCCGTAATATTTATCAGTATTCAACCAAACAGTTTCTGATTTTTTCTGAATTCCTTCTTTTTAGTTCAATAGGGTTCAGTTAAGGATTTTTTTGGAAGTTCTGTGATCTGAAAAGCTGATCTAATGGTTCCATAGTATAGGAGTTTTGGTCTTATCTATTTGCGCAGCATTCCGTAGGAAACCGTATTGCTTTTTAGTTGAAGGAGTTACAGGAAACCCAGAATAAAAAATTACTTCCTTAACTTACCAAGAATAAATCTGTTCCCCAAAATTTCCGTGACTATTTTCATCAGTATTCAAGAGAACATCATATAATTCCATCTGAATTACTCCTTTTAGTTGATTGACTCTCTAGCAAATAAGAACACCAATAATTACCACTACCTCCATCAAATTTTATTGTCTTAATACCTGGGATTTTCCATAACCATAATTTGAGATAAAGAGTGACAGCAAACCCAGAATAAAAAATTACTTCCTTAACTTGCCAAGAATAAATCTGTTCCCCAAAATTTCCGTGACTATTTTCATCAGTATTCAAGAGAACATCATATAATTCCATCTGAATTACTCCTTTCAGTTGATTGACTCTCTAGCAAATAAGAACACCAATAATTACCACTACCTCCATCAAATTTTATTGTCTTAATACCTGATATTTTCCATAACCATAATTTGAGATCAGGAGTTACAGGAAACCTAGAATAAAAAATTACTTCCATAACTATTTCAGCCAAAATCAGATTATTTATGCTAATTTTATCCTTTATATAATCATTCTTGCTTATTCTTACTTGACCAGAAAATCAGGTATCAAGCCTCCCCTTGAAATGGGTAAAAATCAACAAAATTCAGTGTTTCAAGTCTCCCTATGCCATGAAATACTGATAACTGATAAATGTTAACTGAAGTTACTTATTATCTACTAAATAAGAACACCAATCACTCCAACTACCTGCATAAAGTTTTCCTGTATTAATACCCGCCATTTTTAACGACCATAAATTCACACAAGCAGTCACACCAGAACCACAATAAACCATAACTTCCTCAGCACTTTTTACTTCTTCCCAGCGAGAAACTTGTTCCGAAACTTTCGCCTGACTATTTTCATCAGTAACTTGTTTCCAAGGATAATTAACCGCCCCTGGAATATGACCAGCAATAGGGTCAATAGGTTCATGTTTTCCTAAGTAGCGATCGCTATCTCGCGAATCAACTAATACTACTTCTGGCAAATCTTTTTTTGCTTTAACTATTTCTATATCTACTACCATTTTTGATTGAATTTGTGGTTCAAAAAAACCTGTTTGTGGGGCATAAATTTCATTAGTAATTGGATATTTTTTTTGCCACTCAGAAAAACCGCCATCTAAAAGAGCAACTTTTTCATGGCCCATGTATGTCAATAACCACCATAAACGGGAAGCAAAGGCAAAGCGAGAATCATCATAAGCTACAATTAGAGTCTCTCGGTATTTAACACCTATACTTGCTAATTTTTGACCAAGTTTATCAGGAACGGGTAATGGGTGACGCCCGCCATGTTTTTGTACTGCGCTGGAAAGGTCCTGATTAAGGTCTAGATAGAATGCACCAGGGATATGACCTGCTTGATATTGTTTTTGGCCTAATTCTGGGTCAGCTAAAGAAAAACGACAGTCGATGATGATTAGGTCTGGGTCATTGAGATGGTCTACTAACCACTGAGGAGAAATAAGAATATTTTTATTAGTCATATTTACTAAGTTAAATTAAGTTTTCTTCTGATAATAATAGTTGAGGATAGGTGGTAAAACTATTGATTGTTTGTGGCGATCGCTTCACTAACATTTTACTGATAAAAACAACTACTGCCATGAATAAGATTACCACAACTATCCCTAGAGTTATCTTACTAATTTTGAGATGATTCCAACTTCTATTTTTGATAGTATTAATTTTTGGCTTTGAATCAAATCTATATTGTTGATTATCATCAAAATTAGGCCAAGTTAAACATGATGAGGAATTTAATGTTAAATCAAACTCCTGACCCCAAATTGCATAATCATCCCTGTATCTTTTAATTAGTAATTTAACTCTTTTAATTGATTCAGGAGCTAATTCTATTAATTGATGTCTAACTATATCTACAATATAACTTCTCTCTGGCAATTCTTCAGATTCTAGGAGTATGTGTAACCATCCATTTACTGCACTAACTTTTGCATTAATACCTTGAGGATGTAACGTTCCATTTAATAGGGTAGCAATGGATTTAGAATTTCCTTGTTTAGCAAGTTCGATAAATCTATATTGAACCATAATTAATTACCTCTGAATAATGAATTGCAAATATAGCAATATGATTTTAGTTGTAAGATATTGAAGATTTTTAGGGAACAGGGAACGGGGAACAGGGAAAAGAGAAGAATAAAAAAATGAATATCTTATGAATAAGATAACTGCTATACCGTATACTTTTAAGAAACATCTCAATTCTCACATCTGATTCCTGATTGCTATATTTGTTTTTATTTACTTCGTAAGTATTTCCTGTGGAATGCTTACTTTACTTTTTAATTTTCGCTACTCTAATTGCATAGTCAGCATAGCCTTGATATTCTTTGACTTTTTTTCTAGCTTGTTTATATTTAGGATGAGATGCTGGCACTATTTTCATAAATTCTGTTGCGTCTTGCCACTGACTTGCTACTGCTTCCCATTCTATTTTAGTCTGGGCAGATTGAGCCATTTCTGCTGCATTTATAGCTCGATTAACTGCAAGTTTAAATGGGTCTGGTGGCGGTAATACAATAGTTGTTTTTGGGATAGGTGAAGATTTTTTTATTGGGGAATATACAGGTGTAGGTTGAGTTTTGACTTCTTCAATTTCTAGGTTTTCGGAGTTTACTTTTTTGGCTATTGGTGAGGGGTTTTCCGGAACTATAACTACAGTTTTTTCGGACATTAATTGCCATTGATAAAATCCATATATACCTAATGTAAGTAAAGGAATAATCAGTAATACCAAAATATTGTTTTTGATTGTTTTCTGGATGGTTTGTAAGTAATTACTTTTTTCTCTTTGATCAACTGGCTTGACTTTTTTTGTCGCCAATACTGATTGAGGTTTATTTGTGATTTTAACTCCAGAATAGGTGCTAGTTTTTGTCAATTCATTCTCTGTTTTATCTTTTTCTTTTTGCTTAAATACCCCGCCGTCTACACGGTGTTTACAATTGCTTGGGGTTTGAGTCCCCATCCACTTTTTCCTCTCTTGATGGGTATTCCTTTCCGTCTGTCGCCGACGCGGGGTCGCACCGCTTCTTCCTTCTTTCTTCTTCCTTCTTCCTTCTTCAATCAAATTAATCTGAGGTTGTTTGGATAAACTTGTCTTTTGTAGAGTAGGACTATATATTTTGTTCAATACCAAAAAACTTTTAGATAAAAATTCAAACTGATATAATTTAGCTGCTACAATTAACCAAACACTAATAAATATAAATAAAAGTAACTTTTCGATGGATGTTTCAGGATATAAAAATTGACTTTTTTCTAAAATGGCAACTTGATAATTTAGGTTAAACCAAGGCAAAATCAATGTATATATTAAAGTTGCTGCCAGGGTACTAATAATAATTATCAACCAACTATATAAAGCTTTCCACCAACTTGTAATTGGCGGGAATAAGAAAAAATTATACCGATAACTTCGATGTAAAATTTTCCTAAAAATATGAAAAATTAAAATAAAGTAATGATGCAAAAAAGCAAAAACAGGAATCAAAAAAAACAGAAAAATAATACTCAAACAAATGAATAACTCTAAACTTCCCCCTAGTTTTTGCCAACAATATATTCCCAGTTTTAAATCCTTAATTATGGCAACTAAAATAGTTATAAAATAAACCATAATTAAAGCCTTTAACCAAGAACTAGGATAAGGAAACCAAGGAGGTAAGTATAATTTTTTCTGTTTATTCATTAGATAACTATTTCAGAGGAAAAATTGATCAATCACAAATTCATGCCACAACCAACAGCAGATGGCTCTTTTACTTTTTTTTCACCCGAATTTGGTGAAACTTTTCACTCTCATTTTGGCGCTCAACAAGAAGCAGAATTTAAGTTTGTTTACCCAGTTCAACTATTATCTAGAATACATCAACCCGTGGTGTGCCTACTTGACGTTTGTTATGGACTAGGATATAACACTGCTTCTGCTTTAGCAGCCATCTGGAAAATTAATCCTGGTTGTCAAGTTCAATTGGTGGGTCTAGAATTAGACCCAGAGGTGCCAAAAGCAGCGATCGCTACAGGTCTTCTAGATAATTGGCCTGACCCTGTGCCAGAATTATTAGCTACTCTAGCTAATACCCATCAATTACAAACAGAAAAAATTCAAGCCAAACTGCCCATCGGGGACGCTAGAAGAACTATTCAAGAACTAAATAACTCCGGTTTCCAAGCTGATGCTATATTTCTCGACCCTTTTTCTCCACCCAGTTGTCCTCAACTTTGGACCGTAGAATTTTTGCGCTTAGTAGGTAGCTTTCTCAAACCTGATGGTTATCTAGCTACTTTTTCCTGCTCTGCAGCAGTCAGAAAAGCATTACTAGAAGCTCATTTGAAAATTGGTTCTACTGCACCAGTAGGTAGGCGATCGCCAGGAACAGTGGCCAGTTTTACTGAAGAATATTTACCCCCACTGTCCGAAAAAGAAAAAGAACATTTACTAACTCGCGCTAGTATTCCCTACCGAGACCCCCACTTATCAGACTCGGCGGAAATTATTATGCATCGTCGCCAGTTAGAACAACAAAAATCTTCCCTAGAACCTACATCTCATTGGAAAAAACGTTGGTTGTTGAAGAAGGAGTCAGGAGTCAGGAGTCAGGAGTCAGGAGTTCAAATTTAAAAGTCAAAAGTCAAAAGTCAAAAGTGAGGATATATGAAACTATGAAACTATAAGTACTGGAGAGTACAAAGTTCTGCTAAAAAACAGTTGGCTATCAAGATTGAAAGTGTTACTGGGAAAGGTTTACAGCACCTACTGTTGTGAATGGAGAATTTTTAACCTTGAGTCCGTGAAACCCTTGACTAGCAATAGTTATTCCCAGAACTTTGCACTGTCTAGTATAAGTAGTCATGCAAAATTAATGAAACATACTCTAAAGCTAAAAAGCTGATGCTGTAAAAATTACAGAGAATAAAATTAGGTAATTAATTTTGCTTAAGCACTTAGCAGTGCTTGAGGGGTATATTTACAAATTGCAGAGACTACCCAATAGCTAAAAGTCTTATATTATCTGCTTTTTATATCATATCCGCTAAAAAATGTTCCATTAAAGCACCGTAGAAGTCAAAAGTCAAAAGTCAAAAGTCAAAAGTGAGATTTTATGAAAAAAAAGCAGTGCTTGAGGGGTATATTTACAAATTGCAGGGACTACCCAATAGCTAAAAGTCAAAAGTGAGATTTTATGAAAAAAAAGCAGTGCTTGAGGGGTATATTTACAAATTGCAGAGACTACCCAATAGCTAAAAGTCTTATATTATCTGCTTTTTATATCATATCCGCTTAATGTCGGTATCAAAAAAATGTTCAATCTGAGCGCCATTGCCAAATCTTTCTCAATCTCCCCTACTCTCCTACTGCCCTACTCCCTATCTCCCACTTTTTCTAAACAACCACCTCGAGGACTGCCATATATGAGAGGATAAATATTATAGATTCGCTAATATAACGTTTCTTATTCAATAAGAAAATAATCTCAAAAATCATGGTAGCGGTAGCAATTTTAGCGGCTGGACGTGGCACCAGAATGAAATCTGACCTACCTAAGGTATTACACCAGTTAGGTTCTTGTACCTTAGTAGAACGGGTCTTGAAAAGTTGTGTTTCTATTCAACCATCGAGAATAATTATTATAGTTGGTTATCGTGGAGACCTTGTACAAGAGTCTCTTCTTAATACTGAGAATCAAGACGATAACTTACCCACCCCGGAATTTGTAGAGCAAAGGGAACAATTAGGGACTGGTCATGCCGTTCAACAGTTATTACCCAGTCTTGAAGGATTTTCTGAAGACCTTCTGGTTTTAAATGGGGATGTACCATTATTACGGCCAGAAACTCTGAAGAATTTAATTGACACTCACAAAGAAAATCAAAATTCAGCCACCATCTTGACTGCGAATCTGCCTAATCCCAAAGGTTACGGTAGAATATTCTGTGATACAAATAACATCGTTACACAAATAGTAGAAGACCGAGACTGTACGGCAGCTCAGAAACAAAACCACCGAGTAAATGCCGGAGTCTACTGTTTTAGATGGCCAGCTTTAGCAGAGATTTTACCAAGACTTACCACAAATAATGACCAACAAGAGTACTACATAACAGATACAGTTAATTTTCTCAGCCCTGTTATGGCAGTTGATGTGAATGACTATCAAGAAATTGTTGGTATTAACGACCGTAAACACTTGGCTACAGCTTATGATATTTTGCAAACGCGGGTTAAAGATGATTGGATGAGCGCTGGAGTAACTTTGATAGACCCCGATAGTATCACTATTGATGATACAGTTTTGTTACAACGGGATGTGATTATTGAACCACAAACTCATATTCGGGGTAGAAGTACCATTGGTGCTGGTAGTCGTGTTGGGCCAGGAAGTTTGATTGAAAATAGTCAGATCGGTAAAAATGTATCGATTTTGTATTCGGTGATTTCTGATAGTGCGGTGGCAGATCATACTAGTATTGGCCCTTATGCACATCTACGAGGAGATTCTCAAGTGGGTTCTCGCTGTCGAATTGGTAATTTCGTAGAATTGAAAAAAGCTCAGGTGGGCGATCGCACTAATGCAGCTCATTTATCTTATTTAGGGGATGCGACCTTGGGAGAAAAGGTAAATGTTGGTGCAGGTACAATTATTGCTAACTATGATGGAGTGAAAAAACATCATACCGAAATTGGCGATCGCTCTAAGACTGGTGCAAATAGTGTATTGGTTGCTCCTGTGACTTTGGGGGAAGATGTGACGGTGGCGGCAGGTTCGGTAGTAACAAAGAATGTGGAGGATGATAGTTTGGTTATTGCTCGCTCTCGACAACTTACGAGAAAAGGTTGGCGGTTAAAGCAGTAACTGTACTCAGGTGAGTTGAAAGATTACTATCCCCCTAATGAATGCTTGGATAAAGTCAATTGATCAATTGCTATTCCTGGTTCTTCAAAAATATAAAAATCAACGCCTGTTTACTAGGTTACTGATTATTGACGTAGCTCAAGAACCATCGATTATTCTAAACCAAAATTTAGAGGTACAGAGATTATACAACTTAACTATTAGGAGAGTAGGGTAGTAGGGAAGATGGTTAGAGAGAATTTTGAAAAAGGAGTCCAGTAGGGTGCGTTACATTTCATTAACGCACCATTTATAAATGCAATACGGTTCAGGAGTCCAGTAGTAGACTGACACATATTCAATGGTGCGTTACGACAGACTGTTAAATGGCTTTCATAGTCTAAATTTTAGCCGTCTAACGCACCCTACAAATTTTGCTGATAACTGATAACTGATAACTGATAACTAATTATGAAAGCTTTTGAAATTCAGGAATTTGGTAATTTAGTCTGTACTGAAAGACCACAACCACAACCAAAATTTGGAGAAGTTTTAGTGAAAGTTAAAGCTGTCTCCCTTAACTATCGAGATATTTTAATGGTTAAAGGTCTTTACAACCCCCATCTAAATTTACCTGTTATTCCATGTTCCGATGGAGCAGGAGAAGTTGTGTCAATAGGAGAAGGTGTCACTAAATTTAAACCTGGAGACAGAGTTGCGAGTATTTTTATGCAGAAATGGCGATCGGGTAATTTAACTAAGGAGGCATTTAAGTCAGCTTTGGGTGGTGAAGTTGACGGAATGTTGGCAGAATATTTGGTGTTGTCTGAAGATGGTTTAGTAAGTATTCCGTCTCACTTATCTGATACAGAAGCAGCTACTTTACCTTGTGCTGCAGTAACAGCTTGGCACGCTTTAATGGAAGCAGGTTTAAAACCAGGGGAAACAGTGTTAGTTATGGGAACAGGTGGAGTTTCTTTGTTTGCTTTACAGTTTGCAGTTATGGCAGGAGCGCGAGTCATTGCAACTTCCAGTAGTGATGAAAAGTTGGAGAGGGTGAAGCAGTTAGGTGCATCTGATGTCATTAATTATAAGTCTGTAACGAAGTGGGAAAAACAGGTGTTGGCGTTAACTGAGGGAGTGGGAGTTGATTATATTGTGGAAGTTGGTGGAGCAAATACTTTGAGTAAGTCTTTAAAAGCAGTCAAAATGGGAGGGCAAATTAGTTTAATAGGTGTATTAGCAGGAGCGCAAGCAGAATTTAATCCTTTACCCGCAGTGATGAAAGGAGTCCGGATACAAGGAATTTTTGTCGGTTCGCGCCAGATGTTTGAGGCAATGAATAAGGCCATAGATGTGAATAAATTACATCCTGTATGCGATCGCGTCTTTCCATTTGAGTCAGCTCCAGAAGCACTAAGTTATATGGAAACAGGTTCCCATTTTGGCAAAATTACAATTCAACTTTAGGAGATAAAAATGAAAGCATTAGTATTGGATAAACCAGGAACTCCCGATAGTTTACTTATGGCCGAAATGCCTTTACCACAACCAAAAGCAGGAGAAATACGGGTAAAAGTTCATGCAGTAGGATTAAATCCTGTTGACTACAAAGTAGCTGCTTCTGGGTCGTCAAGGTGGAGTTATCCATTTATTTTAGGGTTAGATGTGGCGGGAGTTGTGGATGCTGTCGGTGCTGATGTGACTGACTGGCAAGTTGGAGATCGAGTTTATTATCATGGAAATTTGTCTAAACCCGGAGGTTATGCAGAATATACTAACGCTACCGCCATAGCAGTTGCTCCACTTCCAGAAGGTGTTTCTTTTACTGAAGCTGCTGCTATTCCTTGTGCGGGTTTGACTGCTTACCAAGCTTTGCATCGACGCTTGCACATTCAGTCAGAGCAAACTATTTTAATTCATGGTGGTGCTGGTGGGGTTGGTGGTTTTGGGGTACAGTTGTCAGTGTTAGCTGGATTGGAGGTAATTACAACTTGTTCTCAGAATAATTTTGATTATGTGCAAAAGTTGGGAGCAAAGCATTTAATTGACTATAAAAATGAGGATGTAGTTGTTAGGGTGAAAGAAATTACTAAAGGACGTGGTGTTGATGCAATTTTAGATACGGTTAGTTCAGAAACTGCAACAAAAGGTTTTGAAATGTTGGCATTTAATGGTGGAATTGCTTGTATTGCCGGGTTGCCTGATTTTAGTAAGTTTAAACTTTTTAGTATTGCTGCTTCTATCCATGAAGTTGCTTTGGGAGGTGCTTATTTATCTGGGGATAAAAAAGCAATTAAAGATTTAGGAAAAATGGCAAGAGAAATGGGGGAATTAGTCAGACAAAAAAAAGTTGATTCAATGTTGACAGAAGTAATTAGTTTAGAGGAAATACCAGAAGCATTAAATCGTTTAAAAGGTCGTCATGTCCGAGGTAAAATAGTTGCTAAAGTTGAGGGATAAAGTGTATTGGAGAAAAGACAATGTCTTTGTAATATCATATCCGGATAATAGCGCCATAGAACTCCGTTCCCTTTACACGTTAAGGCAGTTGTGCGCCACCAAACAAAAAACTTTCTCCTTTTCCTCCTCCTGCTCTTTCTTCTTCTTTCTTCCCTCCTGACTCCTGACTCCTGACTCCTTAGAGATTACATTCTTGAACCTTAGAATATAATATCCGACGCAAACGTTTAGTAATCATAAATTCTGGGATATTCACAGTAGCATCTAGCTCTCTTAAAGCTATTGGCAAATGACCTTTAGGAGCATTTTCTGAAAAATTTAACTGCTCATATTTTTTCCATTTTCTGGATTTTCTCCAACCTAATTGATCGCCGAATAGTTGGTAACTTTGTGGGTCGTATGCTTCCAAATTATTGCCAGTTTCTAAGTAAATTGATACTTGAATACTAAGACCAAATTTATCTTCAGAATACTTCCGCCAGAGTCGGTCTATATTACTGATTTCTTCACAAGAAATTTTTTCTTTTATTGCTCTTGTATTGATACCTCCTCCTCTCTTTCTTTGAGTTAAAGTTAAAATCAGATCGTATGTTTCTTCGTCTGCTTCTTGCCATTTATTATCTGCTAATAAATTTTCTAACTTAGAATAAGGAGAATTCTCTGGCTCTGGTGAAGTAATAATTTGAGATTGAGAAATATCTGATTTATTGTGGGTTAATATTTCTAGATTATTAGAATTTGCTAATGATGGAAATGCTGCCAAAATAATCAATAAAAAAACAATTAAATTTTTGAATTTATACTTAATCATAAATTAACCTCCAAATTATTTATCATCATGTTCTAGAATTTATTAAAAATACAACAATTTTCTAGTGGATGAGGTACATCTTGGAAGTAGGGAGTAGAGAGTAGGGAAGAGGAAAGAGAAGATAGAGATTAATATTGAACTGTACCTCACCATCTTAAAAAGTGCTGTAAAATTGTTGTCAGTTTACCTCATAAACCTAAAATACGCTGTATAAGTAATCCTATTTAATTAAAATTTTATAGAAAATATATTGGAATTAGCAACCAACTGCTAAATATTTAGGCTAAAATCCACCTCTATCTCGGAGAAGGACTAAGTTACGATAAACATTATCATACATTTTTAAATTTGACTAACTTCTTGAAGTCAAATAATCGTAACGATTCAGCTATTAATAGTAAAGTTTAAGGCGTTTCAGCAACATCAAGTTGAACTTGGCCTCAATTTATCAATCGCTTTTACCTCCTGCAAAGCAATAGCTGATAGCTTACAAATAATCTTTCCACAAATGAAAATTAGTTGTCCTACCAAGTAAAAATACACCCTCTCCTTCTATTCTTGATTGCCTCAATAAATTACACGCATTTGCGATAACATAATCTAGACAATCTCGATCTGCCAACAATATATCTTGTTCCGTTTCATATAATGAAACACCTTCATTTCGCAAACATCTTCTTGCATAAAATACAGTCATATCTCTTCCTAATATTTGTTTAATCCATGCCCTTGCTCCAATGGCAAATCCTTGATTCGGATTACACATAAATACTAACCCACAAATACTGCTAATAATATGTCTGATCAGTTCTCCCTTTTCATTAAAAGCTTGGTCTAATGGTAAATTTTTAAGTTTTAAATCTTGAGGAGTATAAATTTTTTCCTTAATCTTTTTCAGCTCTTCATTTGATAATTTAATTAAAGGCATTGTTGCAACTTTTTGATTTTTTAAATATTCGATCCACTCAGAATCTAAATTACATTCTTTAGCACCATAAATTAGAGTATTTAAATATCTTTTAGAAGGCGGTATACCCTCTTTAATTGTCAGACCTGGGAATTGAATTTTTTCTCTATAAGCTATATATGTTAGAGCATTAATAGTAGTATTTGAACCATAAGGCAAAACTTGTACAATTTCTTCTTGATATACTTGACCTTTACCTTCTAATCCATCAATTACTGCTTTACATTCTGGTGACATTTCATACAAACAACCATGTACAATAGAATTTTTTTGATAAACTAAATTAGCGTAACTTGGATCGACATTATTCGTCGGCACATATAAATTAAATTTAAATTCAAAATTTTTTAATATAGCTGGTTGAGAATGTAAAATCAGTGAATTAGGTTCTGTATTGTATTTATCCTTTGTTTGAAGATTTGATGCTAATTTGAATTCTAGTAATGATTTAGATAAGTTGGAGCCATAAGCAAAGTATTTTACATTAGAAATAGAGCTGAACAATTGTTCTGCATTGGATGGCATATAACCTCGATTCGTGACTAAATAGTATTATGTTATTGTAGTTGTATCGCCCTGGGCAAACGCATCTAATTTTTTTGACAAATGACCAAGATTTATTATTTAAGGACACCCTTGGTGATTGGGGTAAAACTGAACTTCCCCCCAAGAAAAATCGCAGAATGCCCAAGCCAAAGTAGTAAGAGCGATTTTTTCACTACCCGTTACTGTATACAATCGACTCTGATGCTTAACTGGAGAGTGTTTTGAGCGATTTTTACTATGTGATTTGAGAATACAGTGATCGAACTCCGTATCAGCTTTGTTTCCACACATATCAAATAAGCAACTGCGAGTTTCATCGTGAGCTACACTATATTCAACTAAAGAAGCATCTCTAGCATATTCTAAGTAAATTGAGCAGAATTCATAAAGATTACGGATGATAAAATTTTCAATAGTCAAATTTGCATCACGAATAATTTCTGCTGTTTCATATAACGAAAGTATACATAAATCTTTTCCTACTCTTCTAACATAGTAATTCTTTTCTAAACGATAGTTGATAATACCAACTGTAAAGTCGTAATTTTTATCTGACTTAAATTAAATTTGCAAGCAATTTGTCAGTATACGACCAATTTTCACCGTCCATTTCTGGTAAAATCTGTATTTGATCGAGATGTTCAGCGCTAAAAATTTTTGATTTCCACTTTTTTATAAACTGAAAATAAACTGGGTATTTTAAGCTTCCGAGAGTAACTAGCTTAATTTTAATTTTTTGCATATATTTTCTGTCAAACAATGTTACCAATAGGTTGATTATTCTAGTAAATGAAGAAGCGGGTAGTAGACTGACACAGCTAAAAGTGTGCATTAGCTTTTTTCATAATCACCCCATCACCCCATCGCCCCATCACCCCATCCCCCCATTTTCTAATGCACCATTTTAGCTGTGTCGGTCCAGTAGGGTGGGTTAGCGTCAGCGTAACCCACCAAAAAGTTTATAGATTTGACGGTGCGTTAACGAAGTGTAACACACCCTACTGCCGTGTCAAGCCTTAAATGTTACTTTGGGAAAATGGTACGATCCTGATTTTTCAAAGCTTTTAGTCAAAAATCTATTCCACCATTTTAAGCTTGACGTGCCACTACTACTCTACTACTTCCTCCTCTTCCCTCCTGACTCCTGTCTCCTGACTCCTGACTCCTTCTTCTCTACCTACGCACTAAAATATTTCGCCACTGGATGATAAGTAATAATCGCTGTCGTAGACTGTTCTGGATACAACTGCTCGCTCTCATCCATATACATATCAATCCTTTTCACATCCAACAAGTCTAACTGCTTATACTGATCCTGCATATTCGGACAAGCGGGATAACCGAAACTATAACGTGATCCTTGATAACGCTGTTTCAGAAGATCCCTGATATTATCTGCATCCTCTGCACCGAAACCTAACTCCCGACGAATACGAGCGTGTAACCATTCTGCCATTGCTTCCGCAGTTTGTACCGCCATACCGTGGAAATACAAATAATTTGTATACTCATCGGCAGCAAACAACTTCTGTGCAAATTCAGTGGCTATTTCTCCTACTGTTACAGCGTGCATCGGGAACACATCAATAATTCCGGAGTCCTTGGGAGCAAAGAAGTCAGCAATACACAACCGTCGTCCTGACTTTTGCCGAGGAAATTCAAAACTGTTCACAACTGTTGTTGCTTTACCAGTCTTATTCATTTCGTCGGAGTCGTAAATGAAAAGTGTATTTCCTTCTGCTTGACAAGGGAAGTAACCATAAATTGCTTGGGGATACAGCAACTTCTCATTAACTACCCGTGATTTCCAAGTTTCCAGAATCGGATAAACCTTTTCTGCTAAAAACTCATTATATTCTTCCCGTGGTTGACCTTGGGGTTTACGGAATTGCCATTGCCCTGCCATCAACGCTTGCAAATCTAAATACCAGAATAATTCCTCAAATGGCATATCTTCTGGTTGCAATAACTTTGTTCCCCAGAATGGAGGAGTGGGGCGAGGGATATCTACTGCTACATCATCGGAACGTCGTGTATCTATTACGACTGGAGCAGCAGGTTTAGTTTCCTCTTTTTCTTCAGACTTAGCAGTAGCAGCTTTACCATTACCATTACTATTAACCTTACCATTGCCATTACCGTTACCGTTTTCTTCGGCAAACTCACCTAAAAATCCTTTAATGTCATCCCACTGATTTTCTGATTTTGCTGGCATCAACTTATCCATGAAATGCAAATCGGAAAACGCATCTTTACCATAAACGACTTTACCTTTGTAGGTATTTTGGCAATCTTCATGGACGAATTTCGGAGTCAGAGCAGCACCACCTAAAATCACGGGAACGGTAATACCTTCTGCGTTAAATGTTTCCAAGTTGTCTTTCATAAATGCGGTTGACTTCACCAATAAACCACTCATGGCGATGCAGTCAGCATTATGTTCGCGGTAAGCAGCAATGATATTATCAACTGGTTGTTTAATTCCTAAATTAATTACCCGATAACCGTTGTTGGAAAGAATGATATCTACGAGATTTTTACCAATATCGTGAACGTCTCCTTTGACAGTTGCAATGAGGAAAGTTCCCTTAGAATTATCCTCACCTGACTCTTCTGCTTCCATGAAAGGTTGTAGATAAGCAACTGCTGCTTTCATAGTTTGAGCAGACTGCAATACAAATGGTAATTGCATTTGTCCGGAACCGAATAATTCTCCCACTACTTTCATGCCATCTAATAAATAGACATTGATAATATCTAGGGGCGGATATGTTTCTAAAGCTTTGGCTAAAGCATCTTCTAAACCGATACGTTCTCCATCAATAATATGTTGTTTTAAACGTTCTTCAATTGGTAAATTTTGTGTGGCAGAACGGTCTTTTTTAGTTGTTTTACCCTGGAACATTGTTGTTAACTCAGCCAGAGGATCGTAAGTACAAATATCCCCATCAAATTCCCGTTGGTCATATATTAGTTTGCGACAAACTTCTTGATGTTCTGGTTCAATTTTTGACATGGGTAAAATCTTACTCGCACTAACAATAGATCCATCCAAACCTACTGCCATTGCTTCATGCAAAAATACCGAGTTCAATACTTGTCTGGCAGCGGGATTTAAACCAAACGAAATGTTAGAAACCCCAAGCATTATATGACAACCTGGTAATTCTTCCCGAATCCTTTTAATAGATTCAATAGTAGCTTTTCCATTTTCCCTATCCTCTTCAATCCCTGTAGAAACTGGCAATGCTAAAGTATCAAAGAACAATTCATGGGCAGGAATCCCATATTCTACTGCTGCATCATAAGCTCGTTTTGCTATTTCAAATTTCTTATCAGCCGTCCGCGCCATTCCATCCTCATCGATGGTTCCAACTACCACACCAGCACCATATTTTTTCGCCAATTCTAATACTTTAAAAAAACGAGGTTCTCCATCTTCATAGTTAGTAGAATTGAGCAAACATTTACCGCCAGCAACTTTTAAACCCGCCTCCATTTTTTCCCATTCTGTGGAGTCTAACATCAGAGGCAAATTAACATTTGTGACTAAACGAGATGCTAATTCGTGCATATCTTTAACCCCATCGCGTCCCACATAATCAACGTTAACATCGAGAATATGTGCCCCTTCTTTTACCTGAGATTTTGCCAGGGCAACTAAGCCATCCCAATCTTCATTATTGAGTAAAGTTCGACATTTTTTAGAACCACTAGCATTCAGTCTTTCCCCAACAATTAAAAAGGAGTTATCTTGTTCGTAAGTTTCGGAAGAATAGATAGAAGCTGCTGATGGAATATAGTTATATTCTCGTTCTTTTGGTGTGAGAGTTTCAGTAATTTCAGCTAATGCTTTAATATGGTCTGGACGAGTACCACAACAACCGCCGATAACTTGCACTCCCAGGTCTTCAACGAAGTGCATTAATGCCATTTTCAACTCTATAGGAGTTAATCTGTAGTGAGCTTGTCCGCCGATATTTTCTGGTAAACCAGCATTAGGAATACAAGAAATAACAAAAGGGGAATTTTCTGACAAATAACGAATATGTTCCTTCATTAAATCAGGACCAGTAGCGCAATTTAATCCTAAAATATCAATAGAATAAGGTTCTAAAATTGTCACAGCAGCATTAATTTCTGAACCGACTAACATAGTGCCAAAAGCTTCCATAGTTATTGACACCATGATGGGGCGACGTTCACCTTTTTTCGCAAAGGTTTCTTCTATACCATTTAGGGCAGCTTTTATCTGTAAAACATCCTGACAAGTTTCCACAAGAAATAAATCTACTCCCCCATCCCAAAGACCTTCCGCTTGTTCGGCAAAACCATCTTTTAAGGTGTCAAAATCAATATGTCCCAAGGTAGGTAATTTTGTTCCTGGTCCCATGGACCCGGCAACAAATCGAGGCTTTTCTGGGGTAGAAAATTCCGCAGTAACAGACTTTGCCAACTCCGCTGCGGTTTTATTCAAATAATAAGCTTTGTCCGCTAAATCGTATTCTGCCAATACAATTTTTGTACCACCAAAAGTATCAGTTTCAACCACATCAGCACCTGCTGCTAAGAACCCTCGGTGGACTGTAGCAACTGCTTCTGGCTTAGTATGGACAAGGTATTCGTTACAACCTTCATATTCTGCACCGCCAAAGTCTTCAGCAGTCAGATTTTGGACTTGTAGGTTAGTACCCATTGCCCCATCAAAGACTATGACTGGGCGTTCTGGACTATGGAGACGATTCAAAAATGAGCTGTTCATAATCAAGTTTTTGGTTTTTAGATATTAATTTTATACTACTCTTTTGAGAATTTAAGAGCAATTTATTTTCTTTATGATAATATATCTTAAGAGGTGCTATCGCAATTAGAACATAGATTGTCTACAGTTAAATAATAATTCAAATTAACTTCAAAAAATTTGAAGTTATGACTTAGTGACTGATGACTTATATATCCTAATATCTATCAAAATTTTATTAGTAGTTATAGGATAATTACCAATAAATATAATTTTAAAATGAGAATGATATATCATCAAAAATGATAGATGAATTAAGAATTTATTTCTATTACCATTACAAAGTTATTCTTTTTGAGCAGACCAAGTTGGTATAATAAAAATCAGGCTGATTAATTATAGTGAATTAAGGTGCTTAAAAAAAAACTAATGATTTGATTCAATCAACTAGAATAAAATAGCTATGACTAGAACAGAGTAACTACCAACAATAAAACTTTGTCAAAGGTTAAATATTTGGTGGAAAAATCATCTACAAGACAAGAAATCGACTCGTAGTTTTCTGTTACGTTTGTTGGTTGCAGGTACTACTTTTGTAGTTAGTATTGCTGCTTTTTATAGCTATCAAGTTGTCCGTGAATTAATTCTGGATAATTTGAAAAAAAATGCTTTGTTGGAAATGCAGCGAGGAGCAGATAATATCGATCAATGGTTGGCTAGTAAAAAAATTGGGTAGTCCTACATAGTAATGGTTAACAAATTGTGGCATTATAGTGATGTATGAAATTCCAGATAGCTCCAATGTGATTACTTAATTTTTGAGAAAACCATCAGGTTTTTCGTACTAACCGTCCGATACGTTGTTGTCCCATGGTATTGTTAAACCTTTCTATATCGCTTGTTTTACCAGTCTCCTTGCCCACAGCTTGATGTCGCATTGATGGTAGTATGATCTCGTAAGCTTCCCCAAAATCACTGTAGCAGACTGCACATTGACCATAGAACCCTGGCAAACAGCGCCAAAGATTTTGAGCTGATTGTTGAGAGCGATCGCCAATATCTGCTCCCACAATTTCACGAGTTTCAACATCCATTGCTAACCAAATCCATTGTTGATTACTTTTTGCACCAACAAATCACCACATTTGATCCATTTGAATTGTCTGTTGGCCAATTTTTTGTGACTAACCTCAACCTGTGGAGGAACCAAGTCATACTTCTGGTGAAGGTAAATCTGCAACCAACTTTGTTGAAACACCCGTTATATCATGTTCCCCCTCCGGGGGAGCTACGCTAACGGTTGAATACTTATAAATAAATAAATGTTGTGAGTCCTCAGGAGTCAACCCACCCCTAACCCATCCCAGGAGGGGAACTCAGGAGTCAGGAGGAAATATTGGAGAAAAAGAGGAAATATTGGAGAAAAGTAAAGACAATTTCAGTATTTATTTGATACCGTCGGTACTGTCAGTCCTTAAATTTTATTTATAACTGACCCGTCCGAACATGATATTAATCAGAGCGATCGCTGCCAATGCTAATCTATAAGAGCAACATTTGATCAATCATGATTTTTGTTGCTTCATCCATAGGTCCTCGGGTAGGATTTTCTACAAACTGTCGCCCACAATGAGTACAACGGAAACGAGGTTTACCATCGTGGGTATGTCCATATTTAATGATTTTAGTAGACTGGCACTCAGGACAATTGCTCTCCACAAACTTAACTTGATTAACCTATTTGAATTATATTACCATTACGCGAGCAGGACTACCAAAAATTGAAGCATATACTAGCGCTAATACTCCTACTTTCCGAACCATAGACTGATATATGGTTAGACCTTTGAGTGAGTTTCTTTTAAAATAACTAATATTTAAGGGAAAAATATTTTTCTTTCCACCCGATTTGCGCGGTCTAGGTGTTCTGTAGCTACAAACTTTGACGATCTGATAAATTAGATCGAATATAGAACCCATTTGAGATCTATTTAAAAAGAGATGGGAAGGTGGGGGGTATTTTTCAACCTTTTTCCCATATTCCTTCCCTCCACCTCCTGACTCCTGACTCCTGTCAAAAAACTGAATCGCCAATAAAGATACCAAATGAGTTATATAAGCCTAAAGGTAACAAAATACTATGAAATTTTACATTGTAGATGTATTTGCTGAAACTAAATATGCTGGTAATCAACTGGCTGTATTTACAGGTTCTGAAGTTGAGAATCTTTCTGATAATGAAATGTTGCAAATTTCCAGAGAGATGAACTATTCAGAAACTACTTTTATTTTATCTTCAACACAACGAAATAATGGTTATGATGTGCGGATATTTACTCCTACTCAAGAATTACCTTTTGCTGGTCATCCAACATTAGGAACTGCCTATATTATTCAACGAGAAATTATTAAAAATTCGGTGGAACAAGTAATTTTAAATATGGGTGTAGGACAAATTGCTGTGAGTTGGAAAGGTGAAGTTTTATGGATGGCTCAGAATATGCCTACTTTTGCTCAAAAATATCAAATTGAATCTTTAGCAGAGATATTAAATTTAGAGGTGGGTGATATAGATATGAGGTTTCCTATTCAGGAAGTTTCCACAGGGATACCTTTTATCATTGTGCCTTTGAAAAATCTCAAAGCATTGAAGAAAGCTCAAGTAAATTTGGATAAATATTATCAGTTTATTCAGATAGCAAAAGCTACAGAAATTTTAATATTTTGCCCTGAGACATACAATAGTATTAATAATTTAAGTGTGAGAATGTTTGCACCATATTTAGGAATTACTGAAGACCCGGCAACGGGCAGTGCTAATGGTTGTTTAGCAGGATATTTAGCTGAGTATAATTATTTTGGTGAGGCAAAAGTTAATATTAGGGTCGAACAGGGATATGAAATTAATCGACCTTCTTTATTATTGTTACAAGCAGAGAAAAAAGTAGAAGGAATAGAAGTATTAGTTGGTGGTAAAGTTATCATGGTTGCTCAAGGAAAATTGGTTGCTTAAATAAGGAAGAAGAAAGAAGGAAAAAGTGGATGGGGACTTAAATCCTAACAAGCTTGTAAACACCCTGTAGACGGCGGGGTATTACAGCGGATTTATCAAGTAAATATTAAGAGGTTGAGTTTCTGGCTATACTGAGGTTTGGCGAGTTATCATCCTTTAGTTCCAAAATTCCTGAAAGCTAGGTGATGTAAGACTTTTAACTAAGTTGATCAACCAGCTCTTAAACCCAAAAGAAAAAGATAAATCATTTAATATTAAGTCCGGATAATTAGTGATGAAAAAACCTATGCTTTTACACAGGGTAAATATCTCTATTATCTCTACTGCGTACAAAGGTTGCATGAACGTCCCTACTCCCTTATTTATAAATATTCAAGGGGACATGATATCAGACTACTATAGGGGTTTTCATATTAATAAAATATGGTATTTTTTCTTTGTTTATTCTTCTCTCTTACCAAAAATTAAAAAGTTGTGTACCTCATCTATTTGAGAAATTATATATATTAGTTTAGAATCATTGGTGAGAGTTTTGTCTTCCCTACAACCAAAATATTGTAATATTCTTTTATGTAATATCATGTTAGGTATAACAGTTATAATACGGCTTCGTAGTTAGGCTTAAGCAATAAGATAAGTATTTAAAGGGCTAGAGCAAAACTACAGACAAAAATTTTATTAGAACTAATTATCTGATAGCGTAGCTCCCACGGAGGGGGCACATAATATAACTGGTTTAAATTATGAGTCAATGTTTAAATCCTGAATGTCTAAATCAAAATCCTTCTGATACAAAATTTTGTCAGCAATGTGGGTCAAAATTACTTTTAGCAGAACGTTATCGTGCCATTAAAATTATTGGTCAAGGTGGTTTTGGTAGAACTTTTCAAGCAGTAGATGAATTTAAACCATCTCAAGCTTTTTGTGTAATTAAGCAGTTTTTTCCTGAAGTTCAAGATAAACAAAATATGGAAAAAGCAGCAGAATTATTTGCTAAAGAAGCAGTGAGATTAGAAGCTTTAGGAAAACATCCTCAGATTCCTGAATTACTGGCATTTTTTACTCAAGATAATCGTCAATATTTAATTCAAGAATTTATTGAGGGGCAAAATTTACAGCAGGAGTTAGAAACAGTAGGGGCGTTTAATGAAACTCAGATTTGGGAGTTATTAAATGATTTATTGCCAGTATTAGAATTTATTCATTCTCAAAAGGTAATTCATCGGGATATTAAACCGGATAATATTATTAAGCAACCTATATCTTCCCAGAAAAAAGGTGAATTAGTATTAGTAGATTTTGGGGCAGCAAAGTTTGCAACTCGTACTGCTTTGGCGGTGACGGGAACAGTTATTGGTTCTGCTGGATATGCTGCGCCGGAACAAGCTATTGGGAAGTCAATTTTTGCTAGTGATATTTATAGTTTGGGTGTGACTTGTATTCATTTATTGACTCAAGTTGAACCGTTTGAATTGTTTGATGTAAGTGAAAATGATTGGGTATGGCGAGATTTTTTAATTTCTCCTATTAGCGATCCTTTGGGTAATATATTAGACCGGATGATTGTCGGAGCAACGAAGAAAAGGTTTCAGTCAGCGACAGAAATTATGGCATTGATTAAACCTAATGATGTTGATGTTTCACTACCTAAAAAACAGGTAAGTAATTTGGTAGACTCTTCATCTATTCTAGAAGTAAACTTAAATTCAGAAAGGGGAGTTGATTATAGTAAATTGTGTGATTTATTGGCTACTGGAAAATGGCGAGAAGCAGATATAGAAACAGCAAAGTTAATGTTAAAAATCACTAATAGAGAAAATAGAGATAAATTAAATATTAATTCAATTAATCATTTACCTTGCACTGATCTACGGACTATTAATCAACTTTGGGTAAAATATTCAAATGGTAAGTTTGGTTTTTCTGCACAAAAAGAGATTTGGGAAAATTTGCCTACTCAAACATTTTTTTTAACTTATGAAAAATTAGGCGATCGCTTGGGTTGGCATTCAATAATTGGTTGGACTAATCACGATAACTTAATATTTGATTTAGAAAAAGCACCCTATGGTCATTTACCCGCAATGTTTGCTATGAGTGGAAACTGGGTATGGTTTATGGAGTTAGAAAAGTTATTTTCTGCTATGGTAAAAAGACTTAATATTTGTCAAATATAGAGAGTTATGGGCAATTGAAAGTCAAAAGTCAGGCATCGAGTGCGCAATTAGTCGGTCTCTTTTCGGTCTGGAAATACTACGCAAACATCTGTTAAAAATGATAGTAAGGTCTGAGGTAACAGGCAACATTTAATAGCAGTGGTTTGAGAAATTTGACAGGAGAAAGAGCAGAAAATTTTTAATGTGGTCAATTAATCAGACTTAATATGATTACGACTTACGCATAACTACCACTTATGATAGGGGTGAACGGCCGTTCACTCGTAGAAATGGTGTATAATTTCATCTTGTGCGTAAGTCCTGTTGATATTATACTAAGGGTCAAAAAAGAATGTTACCAATAATAGGGGCAGTAAGGGCGTTAACGTAGTTGTGAGCTAGCTAATGGCCATTGGCTAACGTAGAAGCTCTCTAGTTTACATATTGTGGAGCAAAACGCCCCTACTTTATAAAAGATATCTCTTGGAGTAAAAAGATAAATTCAGACCTAAAAACTGCTATTAAAACCACTCATTCTGACTCCTTAGTTCCCCTCCTGGGAGGGGGAGGGGCGAGGGGTGGGTTGACTCCTAAGAAATATCCTATCTATTTGTAGCAAACATTTATCAAACTGGTATTATAGCACTACGCAAATAAGTTAGGAAATTTATAAATGCTCAAAGTCAGTCCGGGATTAATTCTGACTTCTAACTTCTAACTTCTGACTTACGCGTAGCGATATACCTGTTGCCTTTAAGAAAAAATGAATATATGTTTTAAATGCTCAAAAGCTTATAACTTTTGCAATTTATCAGAGGTAGTAAAGTTGTAAAAAATTGATAGGAACTACAGATTAAGAAATCGACTTTTTTTGAATTTGCTATAATCTTACTTCAGCTTAAGTTGTAACTAACCAAGAATTACTATTAATTTTTTCACTAATTTCTATCCGTTGTTGATGATAGTTATTCGCTTGTCTCTCTAGCCCTAGATTTTTATAAACTTTTTCGATTAAATCAAGAGTTTTTACTAAATCTTTACCATATTCAGCAAAAATACTTCTGCGAAATCCATCTTTTTCTTTCTGTTCATAAGTTGCCATTTTTTGAGGATATACATAGCTAGAATAATGATTTTTTTCTATTTTAGGAATATTATCTATTGTTAATGCTAACCGATCTAGAGAATCTTCCCAGAGTTTTTGCCGAATCTCTAAAGCAAGTTCTAAAAAGGCTTGAGCTTGGCGAGGTCTACTGATTAGAAAATATGCTTCTCCCATATTATGCAATGCAATTGATTCGTTGATTTTAATTGTCAATTTATCATTTTTTGCCGATTGAGCAAGCTTTTGAAAAATATTTAAAGATTTGCGAGAATACTCTAGGGATTGAGTTGATAATTCAGTTAAATTATAAATCGTGCTAATGTGATTAATTGTTTTGCCGATACCTACGATATCTTTGAATTTATTAAATATTATTAGAGCTTGTGAATAACACTTCAAAGCAGTAGTATACTCTTTTAAAAGATAATAAATTTCTCCTTTTTCATTATATATAGTGGCGATTTTTGCTTCGTTTCCTATTGTTTTTGCTAGTTCTAAGGCTAGTTCTAGGTATTTAAGGGCATTGGAATATTCTCCTATTTTACGGTGAACTAATCCAATTCTATAGACAATATTGAGTCTTGTTTCCTGGTTATTAATTAATCTAGTAATTTCTAAAGCTCTTTGAAAATTTTTTAATGCAGTTTCTAGTTGACCTATACTATAGAAGCGATCGCCTGTTTGAAATAGATATTTCAATTCATTTTGATGGCTAGTATAAGATTTCATAATATTGCTCCCTGACAATACTGAACTTTTGGCGTTGGTAATTGGTAAAATGATTTTTTACTAGGGGTGAGACCCATCACTTACTTTGGTAAAATATATTAGAGGTATCAGAAACAGACTACTCTTAAAGTTTCATCTCTTGATTGACCAACGCCGAACTTTTTGATTAATGCACGGATAGATTATATACTAGCATAAGTAATAGTATTGCCAACTAATCTGATAATTTATTTTCACGCATAATGACAAGGAAATCTTAAATAAAAGGGCAAAATATAGGTATTGTAGATTACAGATTTTTCACCACAACTTTCCCAAATTTCAAGTTTTTCTTGACGATACTTCTCTGCTTTTTGCTGTTGACCTATATGGCAATAAACTTTCTCGATTAAATTCATAGTATTGGCTAATTCTGCTCTATATTGGGAGATAATACTTTGACTGAAGCAAATTTTTTCTTGTTGGAGTAGTTGGTTTGTTTGAGATAATTTTTTGCTATTAAGATAATTATTGTGGAGAATATTTTTATCTAAAGAATCTGTAGTTTGACTAAATTTATTCAAAGTTACTTTGCAAATTTTCTGACGAATAGCTAAAGTAAGTTCTAGGATTTCTTTTGCTTGGGTATATCGACCGATCCATAAGTAAGCTTCTCCTATATTATAAAGAGCTGTAGCAATGTTAGTTTGGCAAGCTAATTTATCTAATTCTGATTTTCTTTCAAGTTTATGGAAAATTTCTAGAGATTTTTGACAACAGTTAAGAGTTTGTTCAAATAACCCTAGTAAATTGTATATTTCGCCTAAGTGATTAAGAATTATACCCATTCCTAATAAATTACAAAAATCTTGGGCAATTTCTAAAGCTTGAGCATAGTATCTTAAGGCAGAAGTATATTCTATAGACAAACAATAAGTTTCGCCAATATCATTCAAAATCATTACAACTCGATTTTGGTCGCCAATTTCTTGAGCAAGTTGCAAGGCTAAATTGAGATATTTTAAGGCACAATCATATTTTTCCAGACGACGATAAACTAATCCAATACGGTTTAAAATATTTATTTGTTGCTCAGATGTGAGCACAATTTTTAACGCTTCCTGAAAAGTATTTAATGCAGTTTCAAATTGTCCCAGATCGAATAAGCGATCGCCTGTTTGAGATAGTTGTTTTAATTCTGCGGAATAGATAGCAGTGGACACGATAAGTAGTTCCTCCAGAACAATACTGGTAATTTTCCGGTTGTAAACTACTCTATTTCTCAAAGTTGGCAGGTTATGCAGAAATTTGCACTACATTGTGGAGATAAAATGTAGTACAAAAATAATTGTTACTTATTGTATCATGTGCCCCCTCCGGGGAGCTATACTAGCGGATAATTACTTATAATAAAGTTTTTGTTCGTAGTTTTGCTCTAGCCCTTACAATACTTAGGAGTCATGTAAAAATAATTTGTACAAATTTTATCTGGGATCAACTGTGAAATTAGCTTCCATCAAAAAAACTGTAATGGTTATTGTTACACTAGTCCTTAGTATTATTGCTTAAGCCCAACTACGAGCCTAATTATAACTGT
This sequence comes from Okeania sp. SIO1H4, assembly GCF_010672695.1. Taxonomy (NCBI): domain Bacteria; kingdom Bacillati; phylum Cyanobacteriota; class Cyanophyceae; order Oscillatoriales; family Microcoleaceae; genus Okeania; species Okeania sp. SIO1H4. The sequence goes on along the minus strand of NZ_JAAHGB010000006.1, from coordinate 513,939 downwards.
ATATTAGTAGTCAGTATAGGATGCTAAACCCTTAAATATTTAGTTAGTATTGCTAAAAACTTTACTATTCCCTATGACCCATCAGTTTAAATTGGATCTATGTGCAATTAAACGGATTAATAGATAATAAATATCTAAAAAAAATGCTATGGGTTGATACATTTAAGTTGTCTATCCGAAGGTTTCCTCACCTAAAAATTTGTAGCAAACTTTTTCTCAGTTAGAATAACTCAATATTTATTTGCCCACTCAATTTCGTCAACAACTTTTATGTTTTTCTTTATAGGTTTAATACTCCACCGTCCATAATTGGTTGGGGATAGTCTTCGACCTGCCACTTCGTGTCTACAAATCCCATCCACTTTTTCCTTCTTCAAAATGATTTAGCATTATTGTTGCAAAATTTGATAACGCCAAACCGATCAAAATCATGGATTAAATTCAAAAGGAGGAAAAGTCTCCTGATTTTCTGGTGTCAAATAAACTGTAGCAATAAACTTCTCATTCCAACCTCCTACAACATTAGTAAATATATAAAAATCATCCTCATTGGAATTTAATTTCTGTTCAACTAAAATTCCCGTTGCATCACTAACCCGCAATTTTATTTTTTCCGGTAAACCCATCCCTGTAGGCGTACTTAATATTAATAGCAACATCCATTCTAATGTTGAATCTGAGACTAAAGACCAAGTTAAAGCATACAATCTTAAAGGAATTCCAGCTAATAATAAATCGTGATAAGCAACCCTAGCATGAGGAGGAATATATACACCATTTTTGGGCAACTCTCTGATAATTCCAGCAATTTCTTCTGTAGGAGAAGATATTCCTCTCATGGGAGATAGTGCCGATAATTCTGGCAATAAAACCCAGGATAATTCATTGGCAAAATCATCTAATTCATTCTTTAACCAACGCCCCACATTAATTGTAGGTTCAGTCAAGATACTAAGTAAATCTGGTAAATATTTACTCAGACTACTTAAAGAATTTTCTGAATTTTCTGTAATTTCTACTAAATTATTCGGAATATTCCCCTCCTCTATATCTATTTGCAATTGCCAATTATATATCCAATTTAATAACTCAGAATTAGTTAGGATAGTTTTTCCCTGTTCCCAGTTAAAAGATTCCCATAAATTTTGTGCGGATAGCTGAGGTAATAATTTTGTTAATTCAGCTTTAGCTGCAGCTAAATTATTTGACTTAGGTTGTACCTCTGGCAAGGCAATTCCTGCTATATCCAAACAACGAAGATAAAGTAATAAATTATCTATTTCTGTATCAAACCAACTCCAGGGAATTTGATAATTCCAATCTTCATCTGGCAGTAGATTAAGCTGTGTTTTATTGCCCATTAAATCTGCATAAGAAATAAAACTATTAATCACAACTTTTTCTAGTTCTTCTTGTACTTCCACAACTACATATAAATGATGGGAGAACTCTGGTAAATCTACTACTGCTCTTGGTAAACTAACTTCTTCATTTATAAAACTACCTTGAGTAATGATACAAACTTGAAATTGATTAATATTAAGATGACAAACGGCTGGAATTGAGTTAGAAAGAACTGGATTAAAAATAGAAGCATCAGCTAAATTAACTGTTAAATTATCTGTACCTCGTTCTTCTAACCATTGTTCAAATCCAAACAAAGCTAACCCATTCAAATAAGTTTGCCATTGTCGTGATTCGTTAGGAATTTGATTGCTAATTTGGATGGCTTGGTCAACTTTTTCTAATGATAAATGAATAGATTCTGTTGCAATACCCTGAAATTCTAGCAAATCTTCTAATTGATTCGTTAATTCATTTTTCATTTAAAGTTTTCCTTGATAATAAGTTTTATGATAAATTACAATAATTGAATTTATCTATATGCTTACAAACTCTTTGAGCAAATAAATTTTCTTTAGAACTAGACTGAGAATTATAACCCTCTGATTCTACTTCTTTAAAGACTATATTTATTTGTTCATCTAGAGCTATTTCTATTTTTTTATCTATAGTTTTTAGATGTTTTGGATCTGCATAATCTTGAGCAATTTCTAAGATACGACCCCGCAAACTAATTAATAATTCCTGTTTAATATCAGCCCGAAAAGATTTTAATTTTAGTAAGCGAGTTACTTGATATTGCGCTTTCAAGCCAACATTTTGAGCAATTTCTGTCATTGATTTTCCCTGACAATGATATAGATGTAACCCTTGGATAAATTGTTCCATTTTTTTGTTTTTTCTTTTCTTTAGTAATTGTATCCAAGAATCTGTTACTTTAGCTATAGCATCATCTAAACTTAAAAGAAATTGCTTTCTATAATTGCTCAAAAATTCATTCTGTTCATCCATTGAATCAGCTTCTTGAACAATACAAATCTGATTAGCTAAAGATTTATGGTTAGAAGTATCTAATGGTATTGTTGGTAGAGAACCACTTCTCACAGAAATTCGATATTCTCGTATTTGAGAAGCCAGGTCTTGCAATTTAGTCAATACTTGCTTTGGAGAAATATTTTTACCAGTTTTAGTTTTGATTAATTGAGCAATTTGTTCTAATTGTTCTGTAGTTGGTGGCAAACATTTTCTCCCTGCTCTTGATAAACTTTTTTGGCGACGTTGCGCCCGATAAATAGCATGATAACTTGATAAAATATCTATACTTTCCCGAGTTTCAAAAGCAGTAAAATTATAAAATACTGAGAAAATTTTCTCTAGTTGTTTAGGAGGAGTATCATTCAGAATTGCCCAATCACTAATTAAATAGACTCCACATTCCAGTAAGAAACTATTAAGTTCAGGATGCTGTTTAACTTTTCTAGTTGTCCAGGTAGCTAAATTGCTTTGATTTGGGTCGAAATTTTGGAGAATTTCTTGAGCAAAAGAACAAGAAGAAGTTTTATTTTTTTGACTAGAGATTCTGCCATCATCAGTCAAAACATAAGGGAATAAATTTTCCCTAGTAAAGCCATGATTTGTACCAAAATTTGCGGCTAATTGTTGACAAACACCGTCAATTTGCCAAGATATAAAACAGAGAAGACAGCGTTCTGCTAATAAAGAATTTCTCTCTAAATTAGTATCTGAATTATCTTGCACCAATGCTAAAAGTTGACGCTGAATATTAATGTCCGAAATTTCACTATCTGTTATATATTCTGGAAAATTTGAGGTAAAAAATTGTTTTGCCTCTGTAATTTCCAGGATTTGACGAGACCCGGAACTATTAATCTTAATCTGTCTCCAGTATTTAGAAGCAGTAACCATTTACTTTTAGATTTGAGATCAATAAAAATGAACAATTATCCAGATATATTAGCTTATAGCAGAAGAAAGAAGGAAGAAGGAAAAGTATTACGTTGTCTTAGTTTTAAGCTCTCGATCTTTCCTAACCTTTGCTTCGACTACTATCAAACATTAACCCGTAAGATATTCAATCCACAATGCTGATTATTGTTAATTGTATAATCATTTTTCCTGGTCAAAAGTTTGCTCTAATATCAGGATATTTATCCCTTCAATTGGAATATATTTCTATATTCCTAGAGGTTATGCAATATTTATTGAGGAAAGAAGGAAGAAGTGAAGAGGCAAAAAGGAAGAAGGAAATGCTTTTTTCGCTTCAATACTTTTGACTTTTGACTTTTGACTTTTGACTTCCGCGTAGCTGCACTAAACTATAACTTGGTTAGAATTAGCTGTAGTAGTAATCATATATTCCACTTGTTCGGGAGTTAAAAAAGGATTAGCACTCAAAACTAAAGCAGCTACACCAGCAACATGAGGAGCAGCAAATGATGTACCACTTTGATTTCCAAAATCATTATTAGGAAGAGTCGAATAAATATTTTCTCCAGGAGCAACAACATAATTTAGTGTTGTTGACCCAGCACGGTTAGAAAAGTCACTAATTCTGCCTGTAATATCTGTTGACCCAACAGGAATTCCCCATTGTTGTAGATTATTAGCTGGATATTCAGGAAAACTACTACCGTCATTACCTGCTGCCATAACTACCACAACTCCTCTTTCTGTTGCGTAACGGATGGCATCATCTACTACAGGAGAATAAAAATCTCTCCCAAAACTCATGTTAATCACATGGGCACCATTATTAACTGCATAGTAAATGCCAGCAGCAGCATCATCAGGTAGAATTGTCTCAAAATTTCCTACCTTAACAGGCATAATTTTAGCATTAGGAGCAATTCCTGTAATTCCTAAGCCATTCTGTTGAGCAGCGATCGTACCTGCAATATGAGTACCGTGACCAAAAAAGTCCATCGGGTCATTATCATTATTGATAATATCCCATCCCCTAAAATCATCTACATATCCATTACCATCATCATCAAAACCATTGTTAGGAATTTCATTGATGTTAGTCCAGATATTACTTGCTAAATCAAAGTGATTGTAGTCTACCCCACTATCTATCACTGCTACTATAATACCTTGCCCGGTATAACCTTGATTCCAGACTTCGGGAGCATTAATTGTTTCGACATTCCAATTATTAAAATCAAAACCTTCAGGAATTGGTGCGTTGATAGTTTGAGCAACTGCTGCATTTGCATCAATTAAACCATATCCATAGATACTATTAAAACCATCAGAATTCAATGAAAGTCCAGAATTAAATGAAGGTGTTGCTGACAGACTCAGATTATAATTTGTATCTCCACTGTATTGACTTACTTTAACGTAATAAGTACCGGGGTTTAAATTAGACACATTAATTTCTTCGGAAGCGCTGCCAAAAGCAAGGGAAGAATCAATTATTTCTCCAAAACCATCGTTATTTTTGTCTTCGAGCAAGTCTACATCAGCATCTGCACTTAAACCAGATAAAAATAAGTTAAAGTCACTGGTTGTATTCAAATGGAAACGATAATAGTCTACGGAGTCGAAGTCACCTACAAAATCATTCCAAATTTGATTGGTATTCAAAACCCCAATATCGCGAGCGTTTATCAAGGTGTCATCTGACTGTGGGAAAAGGTTTATTTGACTTGCTATTCTTTCAGGGTTAATTAATTCACCAGTTAGTATATTTGTTTCGGAATGGTTTTCGATAACTTCAGTGTGAGATTTTAGGTAAGGGGTAATATTACTGTTTATTTGTGAGGGGAAATTTATTTCATCTGTCACAATTTGCTGTTCTGTTAAGATATTATTAACAGGTAAAATTGCTTGTTCATAACTATTTAACTGTTCGGGTATAATAGAAATGTTATTCGCACCAATAACTGGAAGAAGATTATCGACAGAATTTTCAGGATAGTTTGAAGGAAACATAGTTTTTTGGGGTAGATTGTACAGATATTTTTATGTCTATAGCAGGGAACAGGGAACAGGAAACAAGGAACAGGAGGAAAAATATTTCCCTGTCTGAACTTCATCATCAGCATAAGTCCTAAGCAACTTGTTACTTTGAGATATAACAGTCGCCATTACTGTATTTGACTTATGAAATAGCTCAAACAGCAGGATATTACTAATCAAGCTTTTTTTTCTTACTTCCTTCTTCCCTTTCTCTTCTTCTATATGAATATATGAAAGGAAACCTCAACCTCTGTCAAATCAACATATATCTGATTGATTAGAGGTTATGCACAAAAAAACTCGGTTAATTTCAGTAACCGGGTTTCTAATTTATAGATATTAATACTTAAGCATTACAACGTATTTTAGTCATTGCGACTGACAGGGTTTGCGGAGCATTTCGGGACGGAAAGCAATCTCAAATCTTAGTTTTTCGTACCTCATGGGTAAGTCAGTCGTTATTACTGCATTTAACTTATGAAATAGTTCAAACAGCAGGATATTATGAATCTAGCTTTCTTCTTCTTTATTCCCTCCTGACTCCTAAGTAATTTACAGCACTTTTGAGGATAGTGAGGTACAGTTATAAGACTATTTATTTCTATATTCCCTGTTCCCTGTTCCCTGTTCCCTATTCCCTGTTCCCTAGAGCAATAAACTTTGTAACTCATCAACTAGATAACTGCTGTAAGATTAATACCATACACTAATCCAGCAACGCCTAAAATCCATTTCCCATCAAGATAAATGATGACCAATAGTAAGGATTATTTGCTTCTTTATCCTTTCCAGTAATCATATTTATTTGAGCTTCCCGCAATGCTTCTGTTTTGCTTTTTCCTTCTTGTAAAACTGTGTAAAAAGTATTCATTAATTGAGCGGAATCATCATTAACTCGCCACAAGGAGGTAACTATTGCTTCAACTCCGGCATTTTGCATCTGATAACCAAAACCGACTATTTCTTCTCCATTACCTATTTGTCCACCAATGTTAGTTTCAGCAGCACTTAATACGACTAAATCTACATTGGGTAATGACCAACTTTCCATATCGCGCAGAGTAACACGATCGCCATCTCCAAATAATATAAAAGAGTCTTCTGGTTTCCCATTTCCTGTTTCTCCATTTAACAAGACAACGGGGGTATCTAAATGTACAATATTGTAGTCATTAAAACTACTAATTGTTGTTTCAGAACTAAATTCGCTGTTAACAAGTTTACGAGAGCCAGGAATTGTTTCTGTTAAATTTTCTACTAATTTTACTGTTGTTGGTGTTAATTCAACTTGGCGAGTTCCTACCTGAACTTTATAATTACCTTCGGTTAAAGCTGCTGCTAATACACGGGGTTGATTTTTCGGTTGAGTCTCAAAATTAGTTAGACTAGCTGCAATTATATTATTCACACCAAAACTTTCTACTAACCATTTTTCTCCGTCATAAAGTGCTGCTAAAGGAAGATAACGTAATTGATTGTCTGGTGCATAAATAATAGTATTGGCATTTGCTTTAATTAACTCATCTTCTATTGGTTTGATTAACCAATTATAGAGTTTTTCCGCAGAATCTTTGACATCTCCAACCGGAGTCAAAATTGTTAGCCGAAACTCAGCGATCGCCCCTTCAATTTCTTCTGCTTTTACTTCTACAGTTTTGTGTATAGGGTCGCCTTCTGCTTTGATTAATACTAATTCTAATTTATCTGCCAAAATTAACGGATAAAATAGCACTGTTCCAGGTAATTTTTGTAATTTTGCCTGCAAATTCTTAAATTCTGGAAAATCCGCTTTTAAGTTATTTTTGTCAATCTCTCGTTCTAAAATATCTGTTGTATCTTCAGTCATAATTTTTTCTTCAGCAGCTAATAGTTTAACTCCGGTTGCTGTTGCTTCATTCCCCTTAATATTCCCTAGATAATTATCTAATTCTTGAATTTTCAACAAATCTAATACTTGTTGAGCTTCCATAATACGTTCTTCTTGTAATAATAAACCTGCTAAATTTCGATAAATTTCTTCAGGCTTTTCTAAAAAACTTTTCTCACTTTCCTGACTTCGTATAGTTTCATTCAAATTAACAGCTTGCTTATAAAAAACCACTGCCAATTCTGGTTTTTCCTGAACTACCAATATAGTGCCTAACTGCTCATAAATTTTACCCTCCTTAACCCTTTCCTCACTCTCTTTATATATTGCCAATGCTTGTACTAAATTTTCTAAAGCTTGAGGATATTGTCTGAGCTGAAACATAGAATCTCCTATTCCTTCATAAGCCACAGCAACAGCATTTTTATCCTCCTTATCTGGTAAATTATTCAAAGCAAGTTTATGATAATTCAGAGCAATAGAATAATCGCCAGAACTATAATAAGCTTCACCCAAAGCATTAAAATTGGCAGCAATAACCGACTTTTCTCCTACTTCTTTATTTACAGGCAAAGCCTTTAGTAAAACTTGCTTGGCTTTATCATTTTCACCCAAACGGTTATAAACTTTCCCTAAACCAACAGTTGTTTTACCTTCCCCCGCCTTATCTTCTGCTTCCTGATAAAAAGCTAAACTTTGTTCATAAATTGATTGTGCTTTAGTATTTTCTCCTATCTCATAATAAGCATCACCCAAATAACTCAAAGCCTCTAATTGAGCAGTCTTATCCTCCGCAACTTTAGCAGCTTCTAACCCTTTTTCATAAACCTCTAATGCTTTATCTTCTTCTCCTTGCTTTTCATAAAGTTTCCCCATAAAACCATAAATTCGCCCCACACTTCTTTGGTCGCCAATACCTTCTAACATCGCCACAGCTTGCTGAAAATATTTAAGAGCTTCAGAATCTTCACCCTTTTCCCGATAGACAAAACCTATATTATTTAATAACCGACCAACTCCAGCATTATCATTAATTTCTCTACGCACAGTTAAAGCTTTTTGATATGTTTCCAAAGCTTTGTCATAATTACCCATCCGAAAGTAGACCACCCCCATATTATTGAGAGTACGTCCTCTATTTCGGCGATCGCCCACTTCTTCGCGAATGGTCAGCGCCTGTTCATAAAATTCAAGTGCTTGGTCAAGTTGTCCTTGACTGGCCTTAACCGCAGCAATATTATGTAATGACTCTCCTTCATTAGGTCGGTCCTTCACAGCTTGAGAAATATCTAAAGCCTCTTGATGTAGATTTAACGCTTGGGAAAATTCCCTCTGTCGTTGATAGGTAAAACCAATCAGGTTAAGAGTTTCCGATACCCCTGGGCGGTCGTTTATTTTTCGGCGAATAGTTAAAGCTTGTTGCAAAACATCTAAAGCTTGGGTATATTCCCTTTGGTTAACATAAACATTCCCCATATTATTCAGGGTTTGGGCAATTCCGGCCTGGTCCCCCAGCTCCTTACGAATTGCTAAAACTTTTTCGTAGTTTTCGAGGGCCTCATCAAACTTTCCTGTCCGAAATTGTTCCACACCTGTTTCAAATAACTTATCTGCTTCAGCCTTGGAGGCAGAAGATTCTGGGGAAGTTTCCACTTCGGGAGTTTGGGCCAAAATATTCGGGATATTTGCGATGGTAGGTACTGGGAAAAGAATAATAGCGATCGCGCTCAAGTAACTAAGGTAGAGATAGGAATTCTTCACTGTAGGAGTCCTCTAAAAAAGTCAAAAGTCAAAAGTCATGCATCGAGTGCGTAATTCTGAGGAAACCTCAGAATGTAAGACGCACTCAAGACAGTCAATCATTTTTGATTTGTAATTGTTTTAGGATTTTGTAACTGGTCAGTTATTTCCGCCATCCTGCACTAGTTAAAGACCATACAAACTTAATATGGCCATTTAGCATTATGGGTCTCACCCTATATGCTCTTAAAAGATATTTTGTACTATTTTGTCTCTCTTAGATTCTTGTTATGAGAAACTTTTGTTTACTAGGGAGTTGATTTCGGATGAGTAGGACTTAATACTATTTAAAAAAAAATTTTCAGTGTAAAATAAAAACTAATAAATTATAGAAATACATAAAATGATAGATTTATTTGCTGCTTTTTTATTCTTTTTTTTTCAGGAAAATAATTCTGAAAATCGCATTTTTACATTGCCAACAAATTTCACTGAAAAATAGGAAATAATTTTGATTATAATTAGAATACTGTACTCAAAAATAGTCTAAAATATTTTCTGATACATCTATATTCTATAGTTTTTAATTTTTATTTCCCTAATTCTTGATTCAATTGGTATTAAAAATGAACAGTAATGAAAATAGGAAAAATCAACTTTTTAATTTGTTGCTCAATGAGGTTCCCGATCAATTTACAGGGAAGTTAGAAGTAAAAGGTTCTCAGAAAAGTTGGATAATATTCTTTTGTGTTGGTCGTCTAGTTTGGGCTACTGGAGGTGAACATCCTAACCGCAGATTTCATAGAATTTGGCATCAATTTTGCCCGAATATTTCTCTGGCTAATATGAAGTTACGAGAACATAATGATCTTCATTCTTATTACTATCATCTTCTATCTATTTTATCTAGAAAAAAAGTATTAATTCAAAATCAAGTAAAAGCAGTTATAGTTGAGAACATCAAAGAAGTTGTATTTGATATTTTACAGCAGCAATCACAAGAGTTATTAGCTTATAATTTATCTCCAAAAGGATTGGAAAAATCCTTGATTTTAATGTCAGTAATCATTCCTCCTGAAGCTATAATTCCTACTCTTCATAAATCATTTTTAGCATGGCAGCAGTCTAATTTAACTGAATATTCTCCTAATTTAGTTCCTGAAATTATCAAACAAAAATTGTTACAACAAATAGCTAAACCTAACTCTTATCAAATAATCACTAAATTAGTCGATGGCCAAAGAACTCTTAGAGAAATAGCTATTTTGATGAATAAAGATGTGCGTCAATTAACTTTATTTTTAATGCCTTATGTGCGTAATGAATTAATTATTCTTAAGTCAGTTCCAGATAAACAACGTATTGAAGGAAGTCCAGGATTACAGCCCAATGTAAATAAAAAGAAAGCTCCAGCTAAAGTCCAAGAATTAATTATTTGTGTAGATGATAGTAAACAAATTTGTTATATGTTAGAGAAAATTCTGAAAAAGGCAGATTATAGATTTATCGGAATTCAAGATTCTATTAAAGCATTACCAATAATTATTGAAAATAAACCCGATCTAATTTTTTTAGACTTAATGATGCCAATTGCTAATGGTTATGAAATTTGCACTCAATTGCGACGAGTACCTATTTTTGAGAATATACCCATAATTATCATCACTGGAAACGATGGAGTGGTCGATAGAGTTCGTGCTAAAATGGTGGGAGCCACAGGGTATATAACCAAGCCTCTTCAACCGAAAAAAATATTGGCAGTAGTAAAGCGATATTTACAAAATTATCCTCCTAAATCACCAGAAAAATCAGATCAAACAAGCTTATAAGTTATTTGCAATTGTGTAGCTAGGTCAAAATTTAACGATCGTAATAGTATTAGTCTAAAACCGTCTTTGAAGCTAATCTCACTTGAGAATCAGTTTTTGGAAGCAACGAAGGAATAGAAGTTTCAGTTTAGCCAAAACTAATATTATTTTAATTCACTACTACATCTACAAAACTGTCAGTATTTTATTGTTATAAAGTTAAAAATATCTTAAATACCAGTATCAAAAATCATATTATGTATACTATATTTTATAAGAAAAAATATATACAAATTTTACTATTTTAGACAACTTATGTTATCCATTGCAAATATTAATAATCTGAGTTTAACCAATGGACTAATCACTATTAGTAGAAAGCAATTTACAGGTAGTTTGAATGTGTTAGCTAGCCCTATAGATAAGTGGAGTCTTTACTTTTTTAGAGGTCGTATAGTCTGGGGTTATAGCTGTGAACACTCTCGGCGACAATTACGACAACATATAATACGCTATCAAGTTAAAATTAATCCGATAAATTTAGACCCTTTCCAAATTAATAATAATCATAATTGCTGGATTTATCAATTATTGTGTAGTTTACTTCAGGAACAGCAAATTACTAGAGAACAGTTTGAAAAGATTGTTAAATCAATAGTTTTAGAAGTACTATTTGATATATTACAACAGGAAAATCAGAGACAAATAAGTTATAAAATTGAACCAAATATTACGACAAACATCCTGCGTTGGCCAAGAGTTTTAATTGACACGAAAATTATTCTTAAAAAAGCAGTAGAAAATTGGTGTAACTGGAGTAGCTCAGGGTTAAAAAATTTATCTCCTAATTTTGGGATTATTTTATATAAACCAGAGCAATTCCAAGAAAAAATATCACCCATTCTCTATACTAAATTAGGCAAATTAATCAACAGTCAATGTAGTTTAAGAGATATGGCGAGTCAGATAAAATCAGACCAGTTTCGTCTAGCAAAATTTTTCTTGCCTCATATTCAAAAAGGATTAATCAAGCTGACAAAACTACCAGATATTCCCATAATATTTCCCCAGTTCCAAAAAACAAATCTACAGTTATATAAACAAAGAGAATTTAGCCAAAAGAAAAAAAATAAAGCTTTAATTGCTTGTATAGATGATAGCCTAATAGTTTGTCATCAAATGAAACAAATTATGACTGCTAATAGTTTTGATTTTGTCGGAATTAACAGCTCAGTCAAAGCAATCATAACCTTGATAGAAAAAAAACCAGATCTGATTTTTCTAGACTTAATCATGCCCATAGCAAATGGTTATGAAATTTGTGCTCAGATTCGTCGTATTTCCGCATTAAAAGAAACACCAGTAATAATTTTAACAAGCAGTAATCGATTAATAGATAGAGTTCGAGCAACAATGGTAGGATGTTCAGATTATCTCGTTAAACCAATTAGAGAAAAACAAGTTCTAGAAATAGTTAATAAATATGTAACTTCTAGTTCTTGCTTACCTCAAACACCTATATCTGAAACCCTAGCTCTACAGTTTTCTTAATTGCAATATGAGAAGTCAGGAGTTAGGAGTCAGGAGTCAGGAGTCAGGAGTCAGGAGTCAGAAGTGGAGAGTAATATCAAATCCGGTAGCATCGGTGTAATTAGATTCATAGTGTGGGGACCTACCCCTAACCCCTCCCAGGAGGGGAGTGTGGGGAGTGTGGGAAGCGTGAGGAGGTAGGGAGACCCAGAGATGGGGAGATGAAGAGATGGGGAAATATTTGGTAATGGTTGAAGATGGAACATTTTTTACGTGCCGAATTAAACGGATTTGATATAAAAGAAAGTTTTTGTTCGTGTTTGCCTAAAATTCCGTAGGAAAGTGGAATGGAGTTCTATATTCATAATTCAGGAGTCAGAATTCAGGAGAGGAGAGTAATACCAGGGATGAAAAAAGAATGTTACAAATAATAATTAGGGGCTAATGGCCATTTGCTAACGCAAAGCTGCCGCTTTATATGTTGCGGAGCAAAACGCCCCTACAGGATTTTTTTTGTGACGATGTGGTTGATCAATTTGAAAAGCGCTGTATAGCAGTCGAAGGAAAGGTTAGGACAAATCAAAAGCTTAAAACTAAGACAACTTCAACAATTAATAATTAATAATTAATAATTAATAATTAATTATTACCTCTGCTTGAAAAGAAGAGGATTGACGCAGTAGGGAAAATTTTTTCTCTCCTTTAAAGGAGAGGCTTTAAACCTTAATTATTCGGTAAGATTATTCCTTCTTCCTTCTTTTTTCTGCTGTAAACTCAAAAATCATAAATTTAATCTATAATCTGATGCTACGAGAATTTATCGTATATGCTTGCCCAGTAGGTGAACTAAATAATCAACTAGAAGAATATTTCACCACTACTCGTGCAGAATGTAGTGAAAATGCTGCACATCAATATATGCCGCACTGTACCTTGACAGGTTTTTTTCACGACCAATTAACCGCAGTTCCAATTTATCTTCAAGCTTTAGATACTGCCTTAAACAATACTAGTCAAAATCGCCCAGCGCCACCTATAGTTGTTGTAGATATGGAGTTAAAAACAGACTTTCATTATCTCCAATTAAAATCAATTTGGCTAGAAAAATTGATTGCTAACTTTGCTCATCTAGCCAATTCAAAAACTCGTATTGATGAATTACGCCTCAAAAATAATTTACATCTCAGTTTAGCCTACAAATTTCCATCAGAACAACAACAAACACTAGCAAAAATAGCAAAAAAAATCATCAATTCCCAAGCAGAGGTATTATGGGAATTACGATTTTATGAACGCCATCCCAATAACTCTTGGACTTGTCATCAGTCTTGGAAACTCTAGTTAGGGTTTGCGCTCAAAAGTCTTTTAGTCGGAGTAGGAGACAGGAGACAGGAGACAGGAGACAGGAGAAATGGGAATGAGCGAGGAGGTAATTATTAATTATTAATAATTACCTCTAGAGTGAAAACGGAATGGGCTGAATAATTATGAAAAATTTTTCTTGTTTTTCCTTGCTCATGAGAGGATTTTTACCTTAACTATTCGGATTTGAATTGTCAATTTGGGATTTTTCTGCCCAACTATGAGCCTAAAATACTAACTTTTTAAGCGTTTTAGACGTGATACCAGGCATTTTTTTAGACTCCAAAAAGGCACTTGTCTTTATATGTCAATACTTTTAAATTTAATCAGCAAGCCATAGTTAAAAATGAACCAAAAAATTGTAAATATCTCTAACCTTTGGCAAAAAATCCCCGGACAAATTTACTTATTATTAGCAATCATTATTTTCGGTGCTTCTAACGCAATTACAAAACAATTAACAGAAATTGGTGCCGAAAAATTTCCTGGAGAAAATCCCATTTCATTTTGTAATGTTTTATTTGTAGGAAATATCTGTGCCCTATTAATTTTAATTATTATCTATAGAAAACAGCTAAATCTACGTTACTTTCAACAATTTTCAAGTCAAGATTGGGCAAGTATGTTAGCCGTTGCATTCCTAGCTGGCGCTCTATCTCCTGCTGCCTCATTTGAAGCACTTTCTCGCACAATGGTTAACAATGTAATATTAATTGGACGTATTGAACCTCCCTTAACTTTAGCACTAGCTATTTTTTTGCTAGGAGAAAAAGTTAATCGGTGGAAAATTACTGGAGCAATTATTTCATTTGCCGGAGTAATTTTAATTATAGTTTTGCAAAGTTTTGGGCAAAACTCAGTTGATTCTACAAATATGATATCTATCAATTCAGGAGAAATTTTAGCCGCAATTGGAGCGACCGCTACGGCAATTTCTAATACTATTAGCAAAGCACGTCTTCATCGAATTCCCGTAGGATTTTTTAATATTATTCGTAATGGTTTTGGAGGTATTATCTTCTTTATTGTCGCATTATATTTTTATGGAAGTAGTCATTTCATGGAACTATTTTCGCCTTTTTTATGGCAATGGATGTTAGTTTATAGTGCAGTTATTGTAGTAATAGGTCAAATTTTGTGGTTAAAAGGATTAAGTAAAACCAGTAGTTCTGATGCTTCTATTGCCAGTGCATTTAATCCCATTGCTGGAGTCATAGCAGCCTATTTAATATTAGGAGAAAAACCCATCGCTGCTCACTATATTGGGGGAGCTATTATTTTAGTTGGAATTATATTGAGTCAAGTCGCGAATAAAAACGAAACTACCATTAATCAACTTGCTGAAAAGGTTCATCCTCAGCAAAGAGAAACAGGTTTAGGATTTAAAGGTTTTTAACTATAGCAGGGAATAGGGAATAGGCATGGAGGGAACAGGGAAAAGTGGGAAAAGTATTTATCTGTCTTACGGTTCATTATTAATCTATGTCCTAATCAATTCGTTTCTTGCTATGTATTAGACATAGGCGTGAAAAAGATATAGACTTTTTGTAAAAGTAGGTATGGAAGAAATAGGTATGGAGAGAACAGGGAAGATATTTTTAGAAAAAAAACACGAAAAATGATTTTTTGAGTTATTACACTCTAGTTTATAGCAAATAAAGGGCAAGTTTATTTTCACCAAATGTCTATTCAGAGTTCAGGAGTCAGGAGAAAATAATAGTAGTCATAATTGGGTAAGTGATTGAGTATTGATGCTGAATATTTTCCGAATAATATGACTCTGGAGAAAGGTCAATCAAGATAATTTATTCAGAAATACCTGCCAATACAGGAATTTTTATACTACTTTTAACCTGATAAATTGACGTGCGGAATGTCGGAAGTAATATGAAATATAAAAAATAATGCTACGAATAATTTCCCTGCTAAAAAGACTTTACCTAGAAATGTCGATTTGACTAAACACAGAGTTTTACTTTAACTAAATAATAAATAATATTATAGATATATAGGCTATTCTTACTGACTCCTGACTCCTGACTCCTGACTCCTATTGTTTGGCGTTTGACTTTCAATTATAGACTTTTGACTTGATGACCAATGCTCCTCTGAATTTGATACCCTAACTAAAATGGTCTTGGGAATAGGTAAAAGTAGTGGATATATTTATTGGACGTGGAAAAACAGCTCGCAGAGCTTACGGAATCGATGAAATTGCCCTAGTTCCTGGGGAACGGACACTCGATCCAAGTTTAGCAGACACTAGATGGAGCATCGGCGGCATAGAAAGAGAAATTCCCATTATTGCTAGTGCAATGGATGGAGTAATTGATGTCAAAATGGCTGTTCTATTATCTGAGTTAGGAGCAATGGGAGTTCTCAACTTAGAAGGTATTCAAACTCGCTATCCTGACCCAGTGCCAATATTGGAAAAAATTAGCTCTGTGGGCAAAGATGAATTTGTGGGTTTAATGCAAGAACTTTATTCAGCTCCAATTCAACCAGAATTAATTTCTCAGAGAATTAAGGAAATAAAAAGCCAAGGTGGTATTGCAGCAGTAAGCTTAACACCTGCGGGAGCACTCAAATATGGAAAAGTAGTCGCTGATGCTGGTGCAGACTTATTTTTTGTCCAGGCAACAGTTGTTTCCACTGCATTTCTTTCACCTGAGTCAGTGGAAAACCTGGATTTGGTTAAGCTTTGTCAAGAAATGCCTATGCCTGTGGTTTTAGGTAACTGTGTTACTTATGAAGTGGCCTTAAATTTAATGAAAGTAGGGGCTGCAGGAGTGCTAGTAGGTATTGGCCCTGGTGCTGCCTGTACATCTCGTGGTGTTTTAGGTGTAGGAGTTCCCCAAGCTACTGCTGTAGCTGACTGTGCAGCAGCACGAAATGATTATTACCAAGAAACTGGCAATTATGTCCCAGTTATTGCCGACGGGGGCTTAATTACTGGTGGAGATATTTGTAAATGTATTGCTTGTGGCGCTGATGGGGTGATGATTGGTTCGCCTATAGCTAGGGCCGCGGAAGCACCAGGGCGTGACTATCATTGGGGTATGGCTACTCCTAGTCCCCTTTTGCCACGAGGTACTCGGATCAAGGTCGGTACAACTGGCACCATCAAGCAAATTCTGCGTGGTCCGGCATTATTGGACGATGGTACACATAATTTATTGGGCGCTCTCAAAACGAGTATGGGCACTTTGGGAGCTAAAGATTTGAAAGAAATGCAGCAAGTTGAGGTTGTTATTGCTCCTTCATTGTTGACTGAGGGTAAAGTTTATCAAAAAGCTCAACAATTAGGTATGGGCAAGTAGATTTACCGAAAAATTAGGTTTAAAGCCTCCCCCTAAAAGCTATCCCTTACCCATAAGTCTTGAAATACTTGTGGGGAGCAGGGGAGCAGGGAGCAGGGGAGAAAGGAGAAAAAATCATAGTAGCTAAGTAAAACTACTGAAGTTTTCAAAAAAATGTATATAAAAATACATTTTTCTCCCGAAAAAGCCGAGCCAAGACTTATTCATAACACATCTCAGAAGTCAAGCTTTATCTTAAGAAAGATGTGGGTAATGGATAGCCCTAAAAGGGGGACTTTGTATTATAGTTAGAAAAGAACTAAAGGTATTCAACTGCTCTAAAAACCTAGCTATATAATTGATCAACGCACCTTGAAAACTGCCGTCAGACTCTGCGTAGCTGTCAGGGGTAAGCGGTCGGAACCCGGTAAGGTTTCCTTGCTATGGGAACGCCGACCAATAGAGGAAATGCTGGCCAAGAAAAGAGTTATAGGATTTTGAACTGTACCGTAGGGAATAAGCCCAGAGGCTTTTGGAATAGAGCAAACCCTTGAGGAGAGAGCCATCTCTGAGCTAGATATCTTCTGGTAATTAGTTTAAGTGGACTCGTTGTTGGCCTAGCTTTGCGGAGCACAAACCAAGAATCCTGGTTTTAGGAGAATCTCCGTCGCTGACCGCTGGAGAGTATGTCAATGACTTAAGATATGTCAGTACCCTTGACAAAATTTGTGAAATAGTTTTGAAATTTACAAATTACCCTGGAATTATCTGAAAATAAATGTCACAATAGTAATAGCGGAGATGCATGTTTCCGTTCACTCCTCACACCACACTCCGCCCGAGCTTTTCTAGTTTGGGCGGTTCCTTATGGCCACTTAAGGCTTGATTCAGATCAAATTTTTTTGATAGTGATTAGGTTATCACAGATTCGGCGTAAGCTACTCAGTTAATTGCTTAATTGTTTATAAAATTTCTCGTGCAAATCAAGTACGGTACAAATAAATATAGTTACTTGTTTACTTAGTTAGTTATTTGCGACTTGATCAAGTTAAAGTTACGGATAGATATCTAGAGTTTTTGAGAATAGGGAAAAACTTAACTTGAAAAAAAGATTCTGCGCTTTGTATTTTAATTTTTCTATATACTACTTGACACAGAAGAAGATATAAAAGAAAGTATTAATAAAGCTAGTAATTTAAGATTGTATGGTGGACTTAACTAACTAAAGTGACATTGTACTTAGAGAAGACTTTAATTGAATGTTATATGATAGTTTGTTAACCTTGATACCAGTCTATACTATACTCTTTATATATACATTGGTAGAATCAAAACCTACCATATTTTTCAGGATTTTATCTTAAATTTTTCCCAAAACACTTAAACTAATAATAAATTTGGTGTTTTCTGGGAAAAGTAAACTTGCTAAAATCAAAAAATACCAAATTATAATAAAGGTGTTTTTAAACAGACGTAACTGGCAACTGATGAACTGTATAAAAAAAAATTTGAGTTGCATTAAGCCTAGTAAATAAATAGGCATACCTTTGCGGTCAGACAGACCGTGTCTTGGACTAGCAACCAAGTCTGAAATGCTTCTGAAGCCATCCTGGCTGATATACTTGGCAGAAATTCTAGGGTTTCTTTGGTACCAAGTTAAATCTAGTCTAGAGGCAATCTCCAAGAAGCAACAATCCTACGCCATACTATTTACGCCATACTATTCAAGATTCATATTTAAGGATTAGTAAAGAATGACAGCACCAACACCAGTCACCGATAGCAGTTTCAAGCAAGAAGTGCTTGAAAGTCAAGTTCCAGTTTTAGTAGATTTCTGGGCACCTTGGTGCGGGCCATGCCGGATGGTGGCTCCTGTAGTTGAAGAAATTGCAGGGCAATACGAAGGACAAATAAAAGTAGTTAAAGTAAATACGGACGAAAATCCTAATGTAGCAAGCCAGTATGGGATTCGCAGTATTCCTACCTTGATGATTTTTAAGGGAGGCCAAAGAGTTGATATGGTGGTTGGAGCCGTTCCTAAAACTACATTGGCTCAAACTTTAGAAAAGTACCTGGAGAATGATTGAGAATTTTTGAAACAGATATGTAGAAAGTTGCACAAAACTGTTTGTATCCATAAATGTTTAGAAATAATTAGGATATAACGTTGCGCGCAGGCAACAAGCCATAGGGGAAATAAAAAGCTGATAATACAAGATTTTAGCTATTGGCAGCTCCTGCAATTTGTAAGTATACCAGCGCGCACTTCTATAGACTGAATGTTTGATGAAGTATCTCTAGAACAACAGGGAAAACGATCTAAATTGAGATATATTTCTGCTTAAAAGCAGACAGTAGTTCTCAGTTATGTTCTTATTGAGAAAATAATCCTCTATTAGGTTTCTAGTGGACTAATCTCAATAATTAAACTGTTTTCTTTCTACAGTCCTAGTTATCAAGCAAGTAAGGTAGAATCAACCTATTTTATGACTTAGCCGAGATTCTCAGTGGTCTCGGAAATTTTTTATTTGTATTTATAAATAGAAAGCCCTAATTTAATACTAAGGCTTTAGTACCTTGTATACCAAAAGGAAGAAATAAGAAGGAAGAAGCAAGAAGGAAAAATCTGGCGTTGTCTAAGTTTTAAGCTTTTGATCTGTATGTGTCCTTTCCTTCGACTGCTATATATTAGGGAACAGGCAATAGTGGAAAAAAATTGGACAGTATTCGATTCTTCATCACTCTATGTCCTAGTAGTTGTACCAATTATCATGTATGAATTTTACCTAAATGGAGCAAGAAGGCCCACACCATAACCCTAGTTTGGTGTTGGGATGAATTGCGACCAACAAAAAAAATCATGCAGATCGCCAAAAGTTCTGCTATATAATGGTAAAGTTAAAGCATGNAAGAGTTACGGGCAGCAGAAGACCCAGAGTTTGAAACATTTTATACCAAAAACATTTTGTTGAACGAGGGTATCCGAGCATGGATGGCACCTCAAGATCAACCACATCAAAACTTTATATTCCCTGAGGAGGTTCTACCACGTGGTAACGCTCTCTAATTCTTCCATGATGGGAGGTCGCGATATCGAGTCCACCGGTTTTGCTTGGTGGTCTGGAAACGCCCGTCTGATCAATCTATCCGGTAAACTACTAGGCGCTCACGTTGCTCACGCAGGTCTAATAGTATTCTGGGCAGGAGCAATGACTTTATTTGAAGTTGGTCACTTTGTCCCAGAAAAGCCAATGTACGAACAAGGCTTAATCCTAATGCCTCACGTTGCTACTTTAGGCTGGGGTATCGGTCCTGGTGGCGAGGTAACTGACATATTTCCATACTTTGTCGTAGGTGTTTTGCACCTAATTTCATCTGCTGTTCTTGGTTTAGGCGGTATTTATCATGCCGTTCGTGGTCCAGAAACTCTCGAAGAATATTCTTCTTTCTTCGGATATGACTGGAAAGATAAGAACCAGATGACTAATATCATCGGTTACCACTTAATCCTATTAGGTTGTGGTGCGCTGTTGTTGGTATTTAAGGCCATGTTCTTTGGTGGTGTCTATGATACTTGGGCACCAGGTGGTGGAGATGTCAGGGTAATCACTAACCCTACTCTCGATCCTGCTGTTATTTTTGGTTATCTAGCTAAAGCTCCTTTTGGTGGTGAAGGTTGGATCATCGGTGTTAACAACATGGAAGATATCATCGGCGGTCATATCTGGATCGGTCTGATTTGTATCTTCGGTGGTGTTTGGCATATTCTAACTAAGCCTTTCGGTTGGGCACGTCGTGCTTTCATCTGGTCTGGAGAGGCTTATCTTTCCTACAGTTTGGGCGCTCTATCCTTAATGGGTTTGATTGCTGCGTGTTTCGTATGGTTTAACAACACAGCTTATCCTAGCGAATTCTACGGCCCAACTAACGCTGAAGCTTCTCAAGCTCAGTCTTTTGTATTCTTAGTCCGTGACCAAAAGTTAGGTGCTAACATTGGTTCTGCTCAAGGTCCAACTGGTCTTGGTAAGTACCTAATGCGTTCTCCTACTGGTGAAATCATCTTCGGTGGTGAAACAATGCGTTTTTGGGACTTCCGTGGTCCTTGGTTAGAGCCTCTTCGTGGTCCTAACGGTCTCGACTTAAATAAGTTAAAGAACGATATTCAGCCTTGGCAAGTACGTCGTGCTGCTGAGTACATGACTCATGCTCCTAACGGTTCCATCAACTCCGTAGGTGGCATTATCACTGATATTAACGGGTTTAACTATGTTAACCCTCGTGCTTGGTTAGCTGCAGCTCACTTCATTCTTGGCTTTTTCTTCTTAATTGGTCACTTATGGCACGCAGGACGCGCTCGTGCTGCTGAAGGTGGTTTTGAGAAGGGTCTCGACCGTGAAACAGAGCCAGTACTATCTATGCCTAACCTAGACTAATATCTAGTTACTGTAGGTTACTGATAGCTAAATTTATTTAAGAACCTCGCCAAATATCTGGTGAGGTTCTTATTTTTTTATAGAACCCATTTAGGATCTTGGCACGCGGTACGGGTTTTTATAGCAGGCAACAGGCAACAGGCAACAGGCAACAGGCAAAAGTGGGAAAAATTTCCCTGTCTAAGGTTTATTACCAGTCTATTTCCGAACCAACCCATTTTTTCCTATAGCAAAGGAGTCAGAAGATCAAGCAATAGAATAGGGGAAAAAGGTGGAAATTTGCCCCCAGATTCACTATCTGCCGACATTCCCCACCCTCTTTATCTAATTACACTGATGCTACCGGATTTGATATGACTTCAGTCTTTCAATATGGCATTAAATTCACCCGCTTCAAACCTTTTTCTGAGTTCCTGACGCTGAATTTTGCCGATCACTGTTTTCGGATACGAGGATAGTGGGACTGTTTTCTGAGATATTTACCGACCCTCCATAGGCGATCGCTGGTTTAAAGGAGCGGTCTATGGAACTTGTTTGAGCTAAATATTCTTTTTGGTGATTAAACATTTTTTTTGATTGAGGAAATGTTCGCAAAAATGTATCTCTCTCAAATTTAAGTTGGTGTTCAATAATTAATAATTAATAATCACCTCTCCTTGAAAAGAAGAGGATTGACTAAAAGGATAATTTTTTTTCTTCTCTTGGTCGATTGGATATGGCAAGATTTCCTCGCCACCCCACCCTACGGGAAGCTCCGCTAACGACCGCTTTTTTCTCCTTTAAAGGGGAGGCTTTAAATCTTAATTATTCAGTAAGGAGCAATATTCAATAATTGATAATTGATAATTACCTCTCCCTAAAAGGAAGACGATTGAATAAAAGGAAAAAATTTCTTCTCTTGGTCGATTGGATATGGTAAGGTTTCCTCGCCATCCCTCGACCGCTTTTTTCTCCTTGAAAGGGGAGGCTTTAAACCTGAATTATTTAATTATTTAATTATTAATTCTTCGGTAAATCTATTGCCTATTAGACATCTCCAAACATCCAAAATCAAATCAATTTTTATCCATAAATTATCAATTATTTCTCCCTGTTCCCAGCTCCGGTGTTCCCTCTTTTCTGGAGATGTCTATTGCCTATTAAGTATTAACAGTGTTAGCAGTCTTAGAAAGATCCGTAAAACAACCTCGACGCATATTCTGGATCGTCAGAAGAGAAATAACCACTTCTAATTTTAGCATATTCATCTCGTGATCTCGAACCATTCTTGTTTAGATCCATATTTTCAAACCCACGTTTAATACTTTCCTCATTGGTTTCTCCCAACGCTTTTAACAATATATCATATTCTTTAAAACTAATTGTGCCACTTCCATCTATATCCAAGCAATCAAACATCACTTTGTTGACTTCTTGATTTTTTTCTATTTGACTGGGTTGCATTTTTTCTCGAACTTCCAAAAATTCAATTAGAGAAACTTTTCCATCTCCATCTGTATCAGCAGGACTCAAATAATGATCCCAAACTTTAGCATAGGTATCAAGAATTTCCTGATATTTGCTATCTTCCTTTTTGAGACCAAAAGACTCAGCTATTCTTTTGGCAATTAGCTGCAAGTCTTCCTTTTCTAGCAGTCCATTTTTCGATTGGTCATACTGATAAAATGCCAAGGCAAGTTTGCGTTGCACAAATGGCGATAACATAATTTTTCTCCTGTTGTATTTTCTCAGCTATTTTTTGAGTTAGAAATTAGCATATTTGAAGCAAAATTTCAATTAAATGGTGCTAGGTTTGAATTGATAGTAAGTAAGCATTCAGCTATTAGCAATCAGCTCTCAGCAATAAAAATGAATGAACCAGGTATTTGCTTAACTTCTACTACATTTTTGAACAAAGAATTGAAGCACAAGAACAACGAGCTTAAATTCCCCACTAAAGGCAATAAAGCTGATAGCTGACCGCTGACCGCTGACCGCTAAATGCTTACGATAGTAAAAATCGAAAAGTGGAGATTTATTGACAAAATCGGGAAGTAGAAATATGGGAAAATCCTAATTGTTAATCTGGGAAAAATGTATTGCCGGGATTTATTTTAGATTTGACAGAAGTTTGGGATTAGGTAATGGGAAGTTATCATACTGTAGGTTGGGTTCAACGGTAGTGCAACCAAAAAAAAATCAGATATCGTGTTGTTTTTATCCTGCGAATAACCGCCCTAAAAATTTTCAACCCAAGCTACTAAATGTAAAATCTTGCTTTAAATTTAGTAATAATTGAGCGATTCCACCTGATAATTGTAAGCTGACTACTGATAACTAAGTGCCAATTTGTAATGAAACCATACCAGAAAATTAAAATCCAAGAATGTCACGAACCACTAATCCCAATTCCCTTAGAAAAATTTGCCACTGAATCACCCCATCCCTATCAAAAATTAGGCGCACCTTATCATTTATCTGCAGCAAATTCACCTTATTTTTTACGTCAAAAAGTATTAGATAGTTTGATAGCAGCTCAAACAAAACTACAACAAAAATATCCCAATTGGCACATCCAAATATTTGATGCTTATCGCCCCATTGCTGTACAACAATTTATGGTAGATTACACTTTTGTAGAAACAGTAAAAGCTGAAGGTTTAACATTAGATAGTCCGGAGTTGACAGAAGCAAAACGTCAAGAAATTTTAGAGTTAGTTTATCAGTTTTGGGCTGCTCCTAGTCTAAACCCCGCTACCCCACCACCTCATAGTACGGGTGCTGCTGTGGATGTAACTTTAGTGGATGCTAATGGCAAAACTGTTGATATGGGTTCTCCTATTGATGAGTTGTCTCCCCGCTCTTACCCGAATCATTTTTTGGGGAGTAAAAATGAGGAAGCTCAGAAATATCATCAACATCGACAGTTATTGGCAGAAGTAATGTTATCGGTGGGGTTTCAGCAACATCAACAGGAATGGTGGCATTTTTCTCTGGGCGACCAAATGTGGGCTTGGTTGACAAGTAAAGAGAATGGTGAAAGTGAGGTTGTGGCACGGTATGGGCGAGTAAATTGAAACAGTTATAGTAGAGGAAAGAAGGAAGAAGGAAAAATCTTGTATTGTCTGAGTTTTAAGCTTTTGATCTGTCCGCGCCCTTTGCTTGGACTGCTATATCAGTTAGCCTCCTGGGTTGAAACTGTGTTAACAGGCGTTATGGTGTAGAATTCAAACCTGCCACCAAGGTATATCACTAACTTTAAAAATATAGTTGGGATTTTAAAGCCAATGTTAAAAATATCAACTTTTAATTGATGATTGATTAATGATAAATTAAAGACTAATATTTACTCGCGCTTAAAACAACCGTGAAATTTTTTATCCCCTAGTTAAAAATGGGGGTTTTCAAATTCTTTAACTTTTCTGGTTAATTAAAAAAAATCTAAAATTATCATAAGCTGTAACATTTTGATAGTGAGAAGTTACAGCTTATATAAAAGTCTTTTCAGAAAAATAACTTGTTTATGAGTTTTGAAAATCAAATATTATCTCCGCTTCGATAGAATAAATTATCGACCTAGCTCGCTCCACAAAGAAGCTGGATGGGGGATAACATTAGATTCAACTTGAGGGCTTTGTTCAGATGATTGAGTTAGATAAACACGGGTTGCACTATAACTAACAATGAACATAGAAAAAGCTACCAAGAATGTTACCACAACTCGATCTAAACCAGATATATTATCTAAATTCTGAGAGTTTTGAGAGTTCATAGAGCTAAGTCTCCTCAATTACTTACTTTCTCAGTATCTCAGATATTTCTGTATTAACAGATACTTTTAATAAAAATTTATCTTTATGGTTCTGGGAATTGACCAATTTGTAGGGACAAGACAACTTGCTCGGTCAAAGATACTGGAAGGTCTGCGTTATGGGAAATGATTCCGTGACCAACTCCAGTTATTAGTCCTAAGATGGCTGGCAATACTAAAGAAGCGAAGTTATTCATTGATGATTACTAGGAAAATTGCTGCCATAGTATCTCAATTTCACTATGTTTAATTCTGTAACAAAGTTTACTTTTTAATTGATTTTTGTTAAGCAGTCTAGTACAATTTTCCAATCAGACAAATCTCAGGAATTCTGAGTCCCTAAATTAAACCTAAATAATTAATCTAATAGACATCTGGTGAAAAAGATATAGATTTTTTGCAGGAATAGGCAACAGCTCATCTGGCAACAGGCAACAGGTAAGATATTTTTACGCGCGAAGGCACGAAAAAGGATTTTTTAGGGTTAATTTTTTGTATCCTTAGCCTGCTCTAATTAAGCAGTTTGGAGCGCCACAAAAAATAATTATAACTCTTACACAAGCTGATTTTTTACATCACAACAAAACTCAAAAAGAATAACTCAAAAAGAATTAGCTCAAGAATGGCAAAAGACAATTAGTTCAAAGATGAGTGCAGGAATAAGGGAAAAAGACCCTATATTTTATACTGAAGAACAATTGAATGACTTCAAAAAAAGTATATTTTTTATGTTAGTAACATTAGTTCTGAGCTTTGATGTATTTTGGCTACAAAGAATTTGTAAAATTTTCTACCTCAATATTAGAAATCAATTAAAAATTTTAGAAAAGTCGATAAATCTCGATCAATAATTTGCCCAAATAGAAGACTTAAAAACTATTGTATCTCAACTCAACTCAGAGACAAATCAACAACAAAATCCTTTAATTACTGACTCCAAAAATACGAACTCAAATATCATCCTCAACTCAGCAATAGCCAATCAAATATTACTGAGTATTCAGCTAAAATTAATTTTACAAATCATACCAAAAATTTCTTTGAGACAACAAAACTTTCTCAAGCAAGAACTAAACATCATAATTTTCATCTGACGCTTACTAAGATGGGTACTCGTGTTTATTTGGGGTTCTAGGCATTTTGAGGGTATTGACGTAATTCCCTTATCTAGACTGACTCTTCCATAAAATGTGTAAGTCCCATTAGGACATAGACTGATCGTAAACCTCAGACAGGAAAATGTTTTTTCTCCTATTCCTTATTCCCTGCTATAGCATTGATTATAATTACTTTAACATCAACAAAATTTTGGAGTAGAAGCTGCAATGAAAAGACTCAAAGTAATCTTTTTGGGAATTTATATTTGGGTAGGGATACTGCTGATGCAACCTTATTTAAAAGCTAATTCTACCTCGCCAGAAAATTTTTCTACCTTTACAGAATGGTGTTTAAATCAAACAAATATTTCTCCCACTTCTCAATATACAGTTAAAATTCTATTGCAAAAAGCCAGAACGAATGACTGTATTGAAGCAGACAAAAAACTTTCTAGTCTTTCTGCCCTCTCCCTGAATAATAATTATATTATAAATATTGCTCCTATATCCAGCCTTAAAAATCTCACTAAACTATCCCTAAATGCTAATCAAATTCAAGAATTATCTCCCCTATCTAACCTTCATCAATTAACTCATTTATTTCTCGATAGTAATAAAATTGAAGATATTTATGACTTGTCTGAATTAACTAATTTAACTTATCTAGAACTCAACGATAATAGAATAAAAAATATATCTCCTCTATCTAGTTTAACTAAATTAACTAATCTGAGCCTAATTTTTAATCAAATTGAAAATGTATCTTCTCTATCCAATTTAACAACATTAACTGAACTAAATATCGGAGTTAATCGCGTTACAAATATTAAACCTCTAGCTAATTTAACCAATTTAACTCACCTATATCTTAACGATAATCAGCTCAGAAAAATTGCGCCCTTATCTAACTTAACTAACCTTACTAATTTGTATTTATATCGCAATCAAATTAGTGACATTTCTTCTCTTTCTAACCTCACTAATCTAACTTATCTTAATCTGAGTGATAATTACATTACTGAAGTTTCCAATCTTTCTAGTTTAAGGAATCTGAAAATTCTGATCCTGGTGTTCAATCAAATTACAAAAATTGATTCTTTATCAACTTTGACTAACCTTAATTTACTAGATTTAAGTCGCAACAAAATAACAGATATTAATTCCCTCTCAACTTTAATTAAATTAGATGTACTGAATTTGCGAAATAACCCAGTTGCCAGAATTTGCCCCCTCCAACCAGAATCAATTTGTCGCTTCTAATAGAAGAAGGAAGAGGCAACAGGCAACAGGCAAGAGGGAAAAATCTTACGTTTCAAGTTTTTTTTGATTTTTTGAACTACTACTTGCAGAGTAAAATTATTAGCTGATTTTCGATCTAACGCCTGTATTTAGGGTTTGCTGAAAAAGTCCTTTAGTAGGGGGTAGGAGACAACCCACCCCCAACCCCTCCCAGGAAGGGAAGACAGGAGACAACCCACTCCTAACCCCTCCCAGGAGGGGAGAAATGGGAATGAGCGAGGAGGTAGGAGCTAAGTTTTGTCCCAAGATTGTTCTGCCCAACTATGCGCCTAAAATACTAACTTTTTGAGCCTTTTAGACTGAAACAGGCGCACTTTTTTCGTTCCCAAAAAGGTTAAAATCTTTATATGTCAATGCTTTTATATTTAATCAGCAAGCCCTATTTAAGAGCTTAAAAATAGAGTATAGTTTGGCTTTTAACTGCCAATTTAAAGTATAAACTCCTGAATTGACTAAAAAAATCAAGATATATAATTGGTTAAAGATTACCCTTATATCATGTCCGGTAGCATCGTTTGTGTATAGAATTAGGTTGAAATTGCGGGAAACCCTTCTGCATCCTGCCTCCTGCCTCCTGCCTTACCTCCTCCAAAGTGTAAGTATTCAACCGGACATGATATTAGATATGAGGAATAATTATGTGACCAACCTGTATAAATAAGCGATACCTTTAAAAGGTATCGCTAAAATCCTTGACTTGCAAGGTTTTTGCTTTTATCAAAATTAAAAATAACTTATTATCTTAATAATAAAAGCGTTTATTATTACAACGCAACTCGACTGTCGCCCATCGGTCCAATATTAATTCGCCAGAGCGCGATCGCGTGCCTGCTTCAGCCGTTCTGCTAAAACCCGCACTTGAGGTTCCCGGATAATCGAGAAATGTTCTCCAGGAATCTCGTGGATTTCAATTTCTCCCCCAACATAATCTCGCCAACCTAAAGTCCGATCACCCCCTATATCTATTAGCTGCTCGCTGGCATTAAACAGTACAATATTACCTGGATAAGGTCGCGCTTCATAGTTATAAGACGCAATAGCCGTGGCTTGAAAAACTTCAAACAAATTTTCCAAATCCTCAACTCTCACTTCCTCCGGCAATAGATCAAACATCTTAGCTCGTTCGAGGACATACCCCAATCGCTCCTCTGGTATCAGTTGTTGTAGTTCCTCACAGGATACGAGAACTTCTTTCCCCCAAGGAGCGCTCATTTCTTCAGCAAATAATCTGAGATAAAAAATATCGGGACTTAGCATTCTTCCTGGCGTGCTATCAATCAGAAGCCTGTGGTGTTCGGGAGCAGAAGCTTCTATTAGCGCTAGCAATGCCAGGGTATCCCCTTGTTGGTGTAACTGTTGTGCCATTTCTAAAGCTAAATGACCACCCACGCAAAAACCAACCAAGTAGTAAGGACCGCGAGGTTGAATAGTTTTAATTGCTTTTAGGTGGTGAGTGGCGAGTTCCTTGAGAGTAGTAAAAGGCGATCGCTCTCCATTGAGACCAGGCGCTTGCAAACCATAAATCGGTTGTTCGCTCCCCAGATTGCGGGCTAAATCTAGATAAAATAAGACTGTGCCGCTGCTGGGAGGGACTAAGAATAGAGGCGGTAAATCTCCATTGGGCTGAATCGCAACTAGGGGTGAGGTTGACCCAGAATCTTCGCCGGATCGCAGAGAAATGGCGAGCTGCTCAATAGTCGGACTTTGCAAAAGTGGTGCCAAAGAGAGATTTTTGCCTAACTGTTGTTGCACCCGAGCAATTAAGGCAATCGCTAACAAAGAATGACCGCCGATGTCAAAGAAATTATCTCGGATGCCTATGGGAGAAACTTCCAAAACATCAGACCAGATTTGTGTCAGTTGCAATTCTAGGGTATCCCGGGGTGCAATAAAATTGGCATCGCTACCGCTGCTAGTCCCCTTTGGTGCGGGGAGCGCCCGCCGGTCAATTTTACCGTTGGGAGTTAGGGGTAGGGAGTCTAGCATCACAAAAGCCGAAGGCATCATATAGTCCGGCAGCTTTTCCTTGAGAAAAGCACGCAGTTTTGGAGTTAGTTTCTGCATTTGCTTCCCATACAAGGGGTTATTGACAAAGTCGCTACAATTTTTCTGGGAAGATGGAGAAAAAGATTGATTGGGAACTACATAAGCCACCAGGCGCTTGTTACTCGGTTGGTCTCCGAGAAGTATAACTACAGCTTGCTGCACTTCTAGGTGTTTCGCCAGTAGCGCCTCGATTTCTCCTGGTTCGATCCGGAAGCCGCGAATTTTTACCTGGTTGTCGATGCGACTGAGAAGTTCGATGTTGCCGTCCGGGAGATAGCGTGCCTGATCTCCGGTTTTGTACAGACGGTTCCCCTCCTGGGAGGGGTTAGGGGTGGGTTCTGCCTTATTGCCACCGAAGTGTAAGTATTCTACCGGATTTGGTATAAAAGGATTAGCAATAAACTTTTTTGCACTTAACTCCGGACGGTTGAGATAGTCTCTGGCTAAACCGATGCCACCGATATGCAGTTCTCCTGGTACGCCGATGGGAACCGGTTGGAGATGATCGTCGAGAATATAGAGAAGAGCGTTGGCAAAGGGTTTACCGATAGGAACTGGGGACTCAAGGGGTCGCTCGAGCTTGGTGCTTTCAAAATAGCAACTGTCAATGGTTGCTTCGCTGACTCCATAAGAATTCACTAACCGAGTTCCCGAACCGCAGAATTGGCGAAATCGTTGGTATTCTTGCACAGACCAGCTATCGGAACCGATCGCCAATACCTTCATGAAATCTAGGTTTTGCTCGGTGTTCTCCAAATACTCGATTAAGTTTCTCATTACCGCTGGCACAAATTCTGCGTAATTGACTTGCTCTTGGAGCATCAATTGATACAGCTTTTCTGGCTCTAACAAAAAGTCCCTCGGACAGAGAACTAATTTGGCTCCCGAGCAAAGGGCGCGAACCCAATCTCCCGTAAAGACATCAAAGGAGAAACTCGCCATTTGCAGATGGCTGCTCTGGGGACGTAGCTGGTAAGCTTGCTCCCAGGAACGATAGGCATTTACCAAACTTTTATGCTCGATTTCCACCCCTTTTGGCTTTCCGGTAGAACCTGAAGTGTAGATGACGTAAGCTAAAGAAGCTGGTTGGGTACGAAGGGCAAGATTTTCCGCGCTATACTGAGAAATGACCGGCCAATCTTTATCCAAGAAAACAACCCGTCCCTTGCTTTCTGGGAGTCGAACCACTGACTTTTCGGAAGCTAACAGCAAAGTTACTCCCGAATCTTCTAGCAAATAAGCCAGGCGATCGCGCGGATAGCTAGGGTCTAAGGGTAAATACGCCCCACCTGCCTTGAGAATGCCCAACAATCCCACCAGCATTTTAACCGAGCGCTCTATGCAAATCCCCACTATTACCTCTGGACCTACTCCCAGAGATTGCAAATAATAGGCCAATTGATTTGCCTTAGCGTTCAGATCCCGATAGGTAATTTGTTCGTTCCCAAAAACTACCGCGATATTGTCTGATCTCCGTTTTACCTGCTCTGCAAACAACTGATGAATGCACTTATCTTGGGGAGCATCTGTCTGAGTATTGTTCCAGGACACCAACAATTGATGTTGTTCCTCTGACCTCAGGATTGGTAAAAACGCAACGCGCTGTTGTGGATTGGCGACAATCGATTCTAGCAAGCATTCTAAATGTCTCGCCCAGCGGCGAATAGTTTTGGCATCAAATAGGTCGGCACTATATTCCCAGATGAAATGGAGAGATTTGTCAAGTTCCTCAATTGCCAAACTCAGATCAAATACGGAACCCTGTTGGTGTACGGCTAAGTATGGCTCGATAGACAGTGCTTTCTCACCTGCTGGGAGTTCGGGGTTCTCCGGTTTGTACCAGCGATGCTTGCGCCAAGTGAAATCGACTTGAATTAGAGGGTGTCGGTTAGCATCTCGACAAGGGTTGAGTCGTTTTACTAATAAGTATGGGTGAGGGTAGGAGACAACCCACCCCTAACCCCTCCCAGGAGGGGAAGACAGGAGAAATGGGTCGGGAGAAATGGGTCGGGAGAAATGGGTCGGGAGCAAGGAGGTAGGAGTAACAATTGTCAATTTGGGATTTTTCTGCCCAACTATGCGCCTAAAATATTAACTTTTTGAGCATCAATAGCTGAAAATCAGGCACTTTTTCAAGGCCCCAAAAAGGCACTTACCTTTATCTGTAAATACTTTTAGATTTAATCAGCAAGCCCTAATTAATAATTAAATAATTCTGGTTTCAAGCCTCCCCTTTCAAGGGGAAAAATTGGTCGTTAGCGTAGCTTCCCGCAGGGTGGGATGGCGAGGTCTCGGAGCCATATCCAATCGACCAAGAGAAAAGAAATAATATCATGTCCGCTGGTATCGTTTGTGTAAACCCAAGAGTGAATATCTCCAGGAAATTTAAGTTTTTTCTTGCTCTTAAGTATTCCTGCCTGTTGCCAGATGAGCTGTTGCCTGTTGCCTACCTTTGCTATACAAGACCGATGCTACCAGACATAATATAATATTTCCTTACATTCAATTCCGTAACGGTTTTAACCAGAGGTAATTATCCATTAATGAATTATCCATTATCCATTAATGAACTTCCTATTCCCTACTCAAATATTGAATTAAATAATCAGCTATTTTCTCACTACCACCAGGTCTACCCATCCTTTGAATACCATTACGAATACAAGCTTCTAAATATTCCTTATCTGCCAAAGTTTCTTTTACTTTTTGAGCTGCTTCTTGCAGAATAAAATTATTAGCTGGTTGTTTACCAATAACCTGTACTGAACAACCTAAAAGTCTGGTTTGAGCTTCCGCAAACCGATAAGTAAATGAAGGACCTTCACCGGGGATAGTAATGACAGGTTTTCCTAATCCTACTGCTTGTTCAATTGCAGTTCCTGCCATCCCAATTACCAAATTTGATTGTTGTAAAATATCGGCAAAAGCATCCTCGTAAAAAATTACTTCTATTGAATATTCCTCAGTTAAAAACGTCAACTTACCTGCTTGATATTGCCAATTTTCAGAAGTAGCGACTGCCTCTAGTTCAGACATTAAAATAGGAACAGCAGCTACTCGAAACTGACAAACATTTTCTCCCATAAATTTGACAATTTCTCTGACCAATTTAAGTAGCAATGATAAATTTCTGCCAGCCTCCGGTAAACGAGAACCAGGTAAAATACCAATAGTAAATAATCCTGGTTTAAGCTGTAAATCTTTTCCTGTAGAAATTAAATTATCCATCACAGGCGTACCGACAAATTCTGCCTTTTTAATTCCTTGTCGGTTTAAATCTGTTGCAGTCAAAGCATCTCTAACAAAAACTTTTAAACATCTAGAATTATTCAGTAATTTTGGCAATATTAAACCCAAATTAATTCGATCTTCATAATAACTAGAATCAGCCGAAAGAAACACCACATAAGGCAACTTGGTCCAATAAGCGATCGCTGCGACTACAATATCTCCAGTAGCCATAACTAAATCACAGTTTTTTGCAAATTGCCAAACTGTTTGTAACTGTCGCCAAGTTAAACTAATTAATCCCTGTCCCAAGTCTTTAAATAATAATAAAGGGTTTAGATAAAAAAAACCCCCTGATGGCATATTTGATGTAGGGCCAATAATTGGTATTCCTAAATTTTTATAACTATTACCAGCACCAACAATAGGCATAGCTGATATAGTTGTATCTGAACAAATTTTTGTAAAAGCTTTAATAATTTGACAATTATGTGTATCTTCTCCGTGACCATTACTTAAAAACAGTATATTTTTTGTTTTCATAATTATTATTGAGACAAATATAAATTTTTTAAGTTTTCCAATTGTCAAAATTAAAGATAAGAAGGAATAATATCATGTCAGGTTGAATACTTAATAAATAACAACGGAGGAGTCAGGAGTCAGGTAGAATATCCGTCGGATTGGCGACGTACAGGAGTCAGGAGGAAATAAAGAAGTAAAAGAATAAGAAAGTTTTTTATCACTAATTAAGCAGACATGATATAACGTCAATTTAAAAATATATTTCAACCCCTGTTATCAAAAAAATAAAGTTAAAAGAAAATCACCTTATATCACTTTATTTATCAAACTTAAAATTGTTAGAAGTAGTACTTATAATTTTCATATTTTCAAATTATGGCACATTCAATCAATATACAACCTAATTCTTATGAATTACCTTCAGAAGAAGAATCTCATGTTGACTATTATTATGACGATCCAGAAGATTTACCTGGAACTCTCAATTTAGAACCTGATGCTCCACCACCAGAGATGGCTCTGATAGATTATACAAAAAATATAGCTACCAGGATCAAAATAGCAAACCCAGAAATTTGTATTCCCTACCTCAAATCAGATTCAATTTCTTGGATTAATGTACTTGGTTTAGGCAATAAAACATCTTGGCAACAGATGGCAAAAGTATTTCAAATACATCCTCTGAGTGTTGGAGATATTGTTAATATACCACAAAGACCTAAAGTTATACATGACAAAAATCAACTCATAATTATTACCTGGATGGTAAGAATAAAATCAGATTCAGAATCATTTGAAAAAGAGCAAGTCAGTATTATTTTAGGAGAAAAACATTTAATCACAGTCCAAGAAAATCCTGAATATGATTGTCTGAAACCTGTACGAGAAAGAATCAAAAATAATCAAGGAATTATTCGGAAACAAAAAGTAGATTATTTAGCTTATTCTCTAGTAGATACAATCATTGATGGATTTTTTCCTGTATTAGAAGAATATGGAGAAAGGATAGAGATATTAGAAGATGAAGTAGTATTTAAACCAGACCGTCATACCATGCAAAAAATCTATAAACTGAGGCGAGAATTATTAACACTACGTCGAGCTATTTGGTCATCAAGAGAAGCAATTAATATTCTGATTCGAGATGGTAGTAATTTAATCAATCCTGATGTATTGGTTTATTTTAGAGACTGTTATGAACATACAATTCAACTCAGAGATATAGTAGAAACTTACAGAGATTTAGCTTCTGATTTAATGGATATTTATTTGTCCTCTGTCAATAATAAAATGAATGAAGTAATGAAGCTACTAACTGTTATTTCATCAATTTTTATTCCTTTAACTTTTATCGCCGGAATTTATGGGATGAATTTTGACCCAGCAGATTCTCCTTGGAATATGCCAGAATTAGATTGGTATTATGGTTATCCTCTTTGCTTAGTCATAATGTTTTCTACTGCTATTAGTTTGATTTACTTCTTTTGGCGAAGAGGATGGTTTGAAAATCTTCCAACTACTATCGAAGCAGAAGATTAGGATAGATTAAGTAAGCATTTCCTACGGAATGCTGCGCAAACAGCGGTCAGCTATCAGCTATGAGCTATGAGTTATTAACTCATTATTTTGACAGGAATAATTAGTCTAGAAGAAGAATGAAAAGTTATTAATGAAATTGGTCATTAGCGAACCTTAGTCGTTGCTTGAATATGTTCAATAGCTGAATGCTCACGACATTAAAGTCTATATTAGGTACTTCAAAATGTAGCATTAAAAATCAGAATTCAGGATTCAGGAGTCAGGATAAAATACAAAGTCTTAACTCACCAATAAGCAACTTTTTAGTGTCCCTAATAAATTATTTTAATAGATACCTTATAGTCGCAAAATAGTAGTTATTTAGAAAAAAAATACATTTATACATTAATACTGGATGATATTAAATTTCAGATAGATGATTAATAACAATTTGATAAATGTTTGTTACATAAGGTAGAAGTAAGAAAGAAGGAAGAAGCGGTGCGACTCCGCGTCGGCGGCAAACGCAAGGGAATGCACACCAAGAGAGGAAAAAGGGGTATATATTGAAAAAAAGGGAAAAATGATAGATATAACTATCTAAAATGAACTAGATCGGCTATTTTTAAGCAGATCTGATCGACATCTACCTTTTTCTAGCATTCTTTTTTTAAACTTGTATAATAGACATCTCCAATAATAAAAAATAAAATCAATTATCGCACTCTTATTAATCAATTATTTCCCCCTACTCCCTACTCCCCACTCCCTATTAATTGTTTCTATACTGATCATCAAAATTATCCTGGGTAAAAAATTAACAATAGGTTATTTATTTGCTAATATGTAAATATAGGGGTAAAGTAGGCGAGGCAGTTGCGGACTCAATATCTTGGGTCTGAGGAAAGTCCGGGCTCCCAAAAGACCAAGCTTGCTGGATAACGCCCAGTGCGAGCGATCGTGAGGATAGTGCCACAGAAAAATACCGCCATAGAGATCAGATATTATTCAAGTCTCTGAGGTAAGGGTGCAAAGGTGCGGTAAGAGCGCACCAGCAGTATCGTGAGGTACTGGCTAGGTAAACCCCGGCGGGGAGCAAGGTCGGAGGGGCAATGGTTGGTCTTTTTCCAGCTCCATTGTCAAGTTTACCGCTAGAGGTGTCTGGTAACAGGCATCCCAGATAGATAATTGCCCTCTTAGCTGGTTTCAGTTAAGGGAACAGAACCCGGCTTACTCCCTACTTTTTCCTTATTTTTTATCCCAAAGCAATTAATAATTAATACTTATAAAAAATAATGAAAAAAAATGCCTGAATATTTAGCTGATAAAACTCCATCAACAGAACAATTAAATACATGGATTGAATATTTTCATACTAATGGTTTTTTAGTTATTCCCAATGTATTAACACCTGAAAGAAGAAGCAGATGAAAGATTGAAGCGAATTTTGGGATTTTTGCCTCACGGTGCTTATGGTTAATCATAGAATTTACTCGGTATTTTCCTTACTATTAAGTTTTTTAGGCTTGAGAAATAATCACTACCTTAATATGTAGGTTGAGTAATGTGGAATAGGGGCAATACAGGAACAGGAAAAAGATTGAAAAATACTCCCCTCTTTTTAAGATTAGAATCAGAAGATTCATTCCTTTAGACCGCTATGTTAGCCAGCACTAACTTTTGCATTCTGTGAAGCTTCCAAGATATGCTGGCTTTTCCTATCACCTAATCTTTCCATCTATACCTCCTCAGTGGAAAACCACAAACTTTTTCATTTTATGAAGCTCCAAAAAAGTCAGCGCGTCAAATGATTTTTGGCTGCATTCTCACAATTTTTGTGATATTATAAAAAGTATAAGGGATCGTTCGCCCATACGCATGACTTTTTATTCAACTAAATTTCCTTGCTCAGAGGCGATAGAACATCCGTTCCGCTTTGCGATCGAGTATTCAGGAATTTTCCCCAGAAGCAATACCAGAAATATCTTCATCTTCTGTAGCTTCCTTTCCTATAAACATAAAAACTAGGATTTAAATAAAAAATTTACAATAGTTTTGACTACTCTCCTGGCTGAAGCTCAGGAGATTCTAATAAGGTTGTTTCAGCACTGGCATTAGCCGAGTCCTTCGGCATTTTTATCTTATTAACTGACCACAGTCTCATCCTGTGGGGCGAAGTCAAAATCGCCCTAGACACTCCACTCAGGTCTAAGCCTAGTGTCATGCTTATTGTTCCAAAACCCAAGAGGTTTATTTGCTTTGATAATTGATATTTGCTTGTTATACCAACGATTCATTGATTTAATCTGCTGGCCATCAACAATAAAACTTGTACCAACGTTGGAAACGCAAGTTAACCAATAGAGTTGTCGCTAAATAGATAGAAAAAATCGCTCAAATTAAGACACAGTAGTAATTCCATACGTTTTGCACTGGAAATTGCTAAAATCCTTACATGATAAGGGTTTAGCAGTTTTTTATAGTTATAAAGCGACAAGTCTAATTATTTAAACCAGAGTCAACACCTAATACATTCTGGGAATTAAAATTGACTTTTGCTACTTGTTTTTCATAAATAAATTCCAAATAAAAGCATTGATTGCGAGGTAGTATTCTTAACTGTTTGATGTCGGCAAAATTCAGATTACTTGGCATAAGAATATTAAAGCTATCTAGTCCAAACCACCTCTTACCGAATAATTAAGGTTTAAAGCCTATCCTTTAAAGTAGAAACAAGAAAAAATTTTCCTTTGAGTCAATTTTCTTCTTTTCCAGGAGAGGTAATTGTTAATTATTAATTATTAATTATTAATTGTTGAAAAGTATTTCCTAATGATACTCTAATTAAATTGTTCCTCAGCTTAAGTGCCTGCTTAGGATAACTGACTGTTGCTAATCCACTTTTTTTCCTATAGTTAGGTATTCTCGGCTTGTCTGCTATTTTTCCAGTTTGATAAGCTTTAACTAATCCATAATAAGATTTAAAAGATTCTGCTACAGTTGTTAATATTTGTTGTGCAGCTTGAGAATGTAAAATTCTATAGTGGTTATTGGTTTTATATTCTTTTTATAGGTAAAATTTACCGAGAGCTTTTTGAGCTTTAAAATACAATTGTCTAGCATAATAAATCCCCATATTAGTTAATTTGTGAGCTTGTTCACAGAGAAACTTTAATATGTTGATTAATTCTTTGTATTGATTAACTAGGATTTGTTGACAACCGTACATATAATAACTCTTAGAGATGAAAAAGATTGTATCATAGAACAAGAAGGATTTATCCCTCTAGTCTGAACGATTTACTCGTTTTCATCCCTCGGCTGAAGCACAAGGACTTTCAACGAAAGCTGTTCGGTAAACATCAAAATTAAGCAATGCAAATAGCAGAAAAACCAACTTCACAAACTCCAGAACAACCTCTTATTATTGCTGATAAAAAATTTAGTTCCCGTCTAATGACAGGTACAGGCAAGTATCTCAGCATAGAAAAAATGCAGCAAAGTATAGAAGCTAGTGGATGTGAAATAGTAACTGTGGCAGTACGACGGGTACAAACTCAAGCTCCTGGCCATGAAGGTTTGGCAGAAGCTATAGACTGGACAAAAATCTGGATGTTGCCAAATACCGCAGGTTGTCAAACTGCTGAAGATGCTGTGAGAGTTGCCAGACTGGGACGAGAAATGGCTAAATTATTGGGTCAAGAAGATAATAATTTTGTCAAGCTCGAAGTTATTCCCGATCCTAAGTATTTACTCCCAGACCCTATCGGTACATTACAAGCAGCAGAACAATTAATTAAAGAGGGTTTTGCTGTTTTACCTTACATTAATGCTGACCCACTACTAGCCAAAAGACTTGAAGAAGCTGGTTGTGTCACAGTTATGCCCCTGGGTTCTCCTATAGGTTCTGGCCAGGGAATACAAAATGCTGCTAATATTCAAATAATAATTGACAATATTAAGGTTCCCGTGGTATTAGATGCAGGAATTGGTACTCCCAGTGAAGCAACTCAAGCAATGGAAATGGGAGCAGATGCCTTACTAATTAATTCAGCGATCGCTCTAGCTAAAAATCCATCAGTGATGGCCAAAGCAATGGGAATGGCGACAGAAGCGGGACGTTTGGCCTATTTAGCAGGAAGGATACCCAAAAAAGATTATGCGATCGCCTCTTCACCATTGACTGGAAGGATTAATTCGGCTCAAAGCTAGTAATAATTTCCTATATTCACCAAATTTATGTTAAGCTAGGTAAACATAAAAAAAAAATAAAGGATCTAATCATGCCATATACAACAGAAGAAGGTGGACGTCTAAATAATTTTGCTGCAGAGCCAAAAATGTATCAAGCGGACGCTCCAGATCAAAAACAACAAATGAACTATTTAGTTTTAGGAACTCTAGGAGCTGTATTAGTAGGTAGTTTAGTATTTGTTGCTTTTTCTGTTTCTGCTTAAACTTTAAGTAAAAATTATTTAAAGACTCAACCAGGTTCTTGAATTTTCAAGAGTCTGGTTTTCATAGTTATAGAACCCATTTGGGTTCTATTAAGCATCTCCTCAAAAATAGGGAGTAGGGAGTACGGACTTTGCATGCAACCTCCGTACAGAGTAGGGGGAAATAATTGATTAATAAGAGTGCAATAATTGAATTTATTTTTGATTGTTGGAGATATCTATATTATGTAATTAAATATCAATATCCTAACTTATTATCCAAAAAACCCTACCTTTGCAAAGATATCAAATGGCTTCTATAGAATTAATACCAAATTCATTTTTCAGTTACATAGAATAATATATCGATCGGAGTAGACGGTAAACGGAGACATATAAGTCAATAAATTTCATAATTCTGTGCAGTTGTACATAAAATTAGAAAAATATTTTTTTTGCTTTGATTTATCCATTAATCACCTCGAATCAATAGAAACTTTAAATTTAAACGCTATTTATTACCTTCTTCTTTCATACCTAATAATCTCTGATTATTTATAGGAATATGATTTTAGTTCTGAGAGATTGGAGACTTTTAGAGAACACTTAACTAGGAACAGTGAAGAAGAAAAAAATGAATATGTATGAATTAAGATAAATGCTATATTCTATACTTTAAAGAAATACCTCAATTATCGCATCTGATTCGGTGATTGCTATATATTTATAATTATATAATTAGGGTTTGCTGAAAAAGTATTTTAGTAGGGGTAGGAGACAGGAGAAATGGATCGGGAGCGAGGAAGTAGGAGCGGGCATTTTGTCCCAAGATTGTTCTGCGCAACTATGCGCCTAAAATACGCTCCATGCATGAGCGTGAAGAGCTGAAACAGGCGCACTTTTTTCGTTCCCAAAAAGGCACTTGTCTTTATATGTAAATGCTTTTATATTTAATCAGCAAGCCCTAATTAATACCAAATTCACTTTTAAGTTCCATAGAATAATATATTAATTAGAATTAAGTGTAATTCTATATAGACAAGTTAATAAATTTCATGATTCTGTGTCACCTCACATAAAATTGGTATAACATCTACCACCTAACACCTACCACCTACCACCTAAAACCTACCCCCCTAATAGAACTGTGATAGACATTGGGTCAACAACAATTTCTCAATTGAACTGGCAAATCTATCAACGCTTAAAACAAGCTCTATCATTAAATCTACGTCGCCAAATTTTTATAGCTGTATGTGATAATCAACAACTAAGAAATAACCTAGTTGAAAACTTAGAAGTAGATTTAACCAATACTATCGACTACACAGAAAAAACGCCAAATAATCATAAAAATCTTTTATTTGTTACTCTCAACTTAAATCTAAATAATCCTAATCCAGTAACTCAAATTAATCAATGGTTTACCGAAAATCCTGAATATCAAAAAACACAAAAATATCAAATATTAGGATTTCAAATTATTGGAGTAGAAAGCTTAACCAAACAACCTTCAACAGTTCAATGGTCATTTATTAGTAATCTCAAAAAAATAGAAACAAATCTATCTACCCTAGAATCCAGTATATTACTTTGGATTAACCGACCTTGGCTCAATAGTATCAAACAGTCCGCCCCAGAATTTTGGCATTGGCACACAGGAATATTTGAATTTGAAGGAGACCCCACACCTATAGCTCCTAGAAAAAATAAATCATCATTGCCAAATCAACAAAACTCTAAATCTTTCTTATCTCCAAAAATTAGCCTACCTTCTATCAATACTGTAAGACCATTAATGGCATTAGAACAAAAGTCTTACACTACTATTGATGTTGAATCAAAAAATCTGACAGTTCATCTTCTCCCCCCCGCTCCACAAAAATTACCAGAGTTGCCCATTGGCATTGACCAAGAACAGGAGAATACGCCACTGCCACAGTGGGAATTAGTTGAACTAGCAAATTTAGTATGGTCAAAAATTTCTAGAAAGTCTGGTGAAGAAAAAACATCCCTAGAAAAACAACAGTTTCAAATTCTCAAACAGATTCAAGATTTAAACAAGTCCAAATATCCATCTCCAGAACTAGCCATAGCTTACCAAGCTTTAGGGGACTTTCATCGCGATCGCGTCTTAGCAGGTGAAGTATCAGAACAAAGTTTAATTATTGCCATTCGTGCTTATGAAATGGTAATTGAGTGGACATTTCAAGATACAGGAAATAAGAGCCAATTTTCTCCATCCCAAATTCCTGTTCTTGATATTTTTAACGATCTTGCCACTCTTTACTGGATGTTATCTCGTCAAATCAAATCTAGTAAGTCTGATTCATTAGTTTATTTAGAGCGAAGCATTATTTTATATCAAATGGCTATAGGTGAGATTAACCCATCTCAGAAAGAGACTTATGCCAGATTACAAAAAAACTTAGGTCTAGCTTACGGAGATTTAGCTAATTATCAAGAAGCAGAAAAGAATTGGGAAAAATCAGTTATGGCCTATCAAGAAGCAATCTTGTACTTAGATACAGTAACTCATACTCAAGATTATGCTTCGACATTAAATAATTTAGGTGCAGCTTATTGGAATTTGGCTCAATATACTCAAGCAGTGGCTCACTTGCAAGGGGCAATTTCAGCTTATACTAAAGCTATTGATTACTTTACCCCAGAAATTGAACCTCTAAATTATGCAATGATTCAAAATAACTTGGGCATAGCTTATTGGAATTTAGCTCAATTTCAACAAGAGCTATCAGAAACTTTGATGTTAAAAGCTGTTGATGCTTATTTAGAAGCTTTAAAATATCGAACCCCAGAAATTGCTCCCCTTGCTTATGCTGCGACAAAAAATAACTTAGGTACTACTTATTGGCACTTGGCCAACCAATTTGAAAAACATCAAATACGGAATCAATTTTTTCATCAAGCGATCGCTGCTTATTCCCAGGCTGTTAGTATAGCTCAACATTTTTCTCCTTCTCAGCTTACCTTTGATTTATTGGCCACCTATAATAATATTGGACTTGCTTATTATCAAATAGCCATAGAAGCCAACATTAAATTAGACAAAGACAGTCAAATGAGTAATTTAGAATCAGCTTTGGATTATCACTTACTGGCTTATACTGGTGAGCAACAAACTAACATTAATAATGAAGTAGTACAAGGAAAAGAAACTACTGTGAATTATATTGTCAGGACTATCCGTAAATTTTATAACAAGTATGGAATACAAGGGCAAAATGTAGCTCTTACCAAGATTCCTAGAGATTTGTTACCTAAAATTTTAAGTATGTTGTAGTAAAAAAATAAAAATTATAGGTTATAGTGTTATTGCTGCAGAGAGATGAAATCTACGAATTAGTCGATTGTTGTTATAACTCAGACTGAGTCTTAGTTTCAGTAAGTTACTGTCGCTATGATATAATAGTCTAGGTAAGTTTGGTTGTAGGTATAAGTAGTTTCCTTGTGCTATTTAAAGGACTATCAA
The DNA here is from genome assembly GCF_010672695.1 of Okeania sp. SIO1H4. Taxonomy (NCBI): domain Bacteria; kingdom Bacillati; phylum Cyanobacteriota; class Cyanophyceae; order Oscillatoriales; family Microcoleaceae; genus Okeania; species Okeania sp. SIO1H4. Next base: position 471,140 of record NZ_JAAHGB010000006.1, on the reverse strand, counting down.
AGACCCGTTTGAGTAAATCAATTAACGATGCTGGATGGGGTCAATTTCTGTTGATTTTGACTGTCAAAGCCGAAAATGCTGGACAGAAAACTATAGTTGTGAATCCTCAAAATACTAGCCAAGATTTCTCAAATTGTGGGGAAAAAGTCGATAAAAAATTAAAAATACGAACTCATTCTTACCCACATTGCGGTATTGTTAGACCGCGACTTAAATGTGGCAATAAATATAAAAAATAGGGCGGCAGGGCATTCCGTTCTTAAAGCACGCGCTTGCCCGATGCAATGGCAGGGCAGCGAAACGAGAAGCCCAAACTATAGCCCCAGCTTAGTTTGGGAGTATGTCACCTAAACCGTGGAGAAGCCTCACACCATAATTTTCAATTTGATGTGAAATGAATCGGCGGTAAGCATAAAATCTGATCGCGAAGCTAGGCGCGTAGTTTTTCGATCTGCAAAAAGGGCGGCGGGGCATCCCGTCCTTAAAGCTCGTGGAGTCCGATGCAATAGCAGGACTGTGAAGCGAGAGAGCTTACACTATACCGAATGGTTAGTGTGGGAGTATGTCACTTATATCGTACTTAGTTTATCCTGATATTTATGTCATGGCCCCTGTAAAGATCCTTGCGGTTGATGACGACCCAGCCATCCGAACTTTAATTCATCGGTATTTGAGCCAACAAAACTATCAAGTAGAGTCTGCTGGAGATGGTAAAACAGCTATAGAATTATTCAATAAATTTTCACCAGACCTAGTAGTATTAGATGTAAACTTACCTGATACCACAGGGTTTCAACTTTGCAAAAAAATGCAAAGTAATACAAATGTATTTGTGCTAATGCTAACCAGTCTTGCAGATGAGGATAGTAAATTACACGGTTTTAAAGAGGGTGCAGATGATTACATCACAAAACCTTTTGGTTTAGTAGAATTAGGCGCTCGTGTCGGAGCCATATTAAAACGTCAGAGATTAGTTTCCAACTCACAACCAGAGGGTATTCAATTAGGAAACCTGACTATTGACCCTCAGAGTAGAGAGGTGAAAGTAGATGGAGAATTAATTGCTTTGACGGCCTTGGAATTTGATATATTACACTGCCTAGCAGGAAAACCTGGCCGTGCTTGGAAACGGTCTGATTTAATCCAAGAAGTCTGGGATTATGAATATATGGGAGATGAGCGAGTCGTTGACGTGCATATTGGCCAAATACGCAAAAAGCTAGAGAATAATAAAGAAAATCCTCCAAGGATAAAAACGGTTAGAGGTATTGGCTATAAGCTTGATGTTTGATTTTGATAATCATACATAACATTAAGCTCAAGAAAAAGCTCAATTTGAACATAATATTGCCAAAAAAAATTAAGTGAATTGAGAATTTTGTAAGGGTTAACGGCCGTTAACCCCTACCATGATTTTTGATTGTGGGTAAGTCCCGATTAAATATCAACGCAAAGCATAAGTTTTTCAAACTTACCTTCACCTAGTTACCATTACATTCCAGCGATGCCTATTTTTTCTACGGGTTTGATATAACTCCTAACTTCTAACTTCTAACTTTTGACTTTTGACTTGTAAACCTTGATAAATCTTAGTAGCTACTTCTGTCCCACTGCGAACACAATCTCCCAAAGCTATACCACCAGTATAATTACTGCACAGATATAGACCAGGCAAAGATTTTAAGCTATTATTAATTTGCTCCAATCTAGGATTATGGCCTAAATTATATTGAGGAATAGCACGAGACCATAAATGCACCGCGAGAACTTTTGGTTGTTCGGCATCCTGTTTTAACAGAGTTTGGCAAAGATCTTGATGTACCTGTTGTACGATCGCTTCACTATCTAAATTCGCAATTTCCGGGTCTGTTGCACCCCCAATAAAATTAGTAAAAATTTGCCATCCTGGAGGAGTCCTACCAGAAAATAAAGTAGAAGACCAAATAGTACCAAGAGTCCGGATACCTTGACCTCTAGGAATCAAATTACCAAAGCCATCTATCTTAACCTTGATAGAAGTATCAGGATATGCCAAGACTACACAGGCAACAGTAGGATAATAAAACTCATTAAATATAGAAGCAATTTCAGGTTGCAAAGTTTTGAATAACTCTGCACAAACACGAGCAGGAGTAGAAAGAGAAATAGTACGAGTTTCTATTTGCTCAGTACCATTGGGAGTAGAAAATTCTGCTATATAAGTTTGTTGTTCAGTGCGGCGAATACCAGTAAGATGCCAATTTAATTTAACTGTTTCTCCTAAAGAAGAAGCGATCGCTTTTGGTAATGCCTCCAAACCACCTCGAAAAGAACCCAATTCGCCAGTTTTAGTCTTAGGAATATTAGGATCGGGAGCAACCTTGAACTTACGATTTTTTTTGGCAGACAACAAAGCACCAGCGACAAGTCCACCACCTAAGTCAGCCATTCGAGCCACTTTAGCAAAAGCCGCATTAGCACTCAGTTGACCAGGATCTCCTGCATAAACACCAGAAACAAAAGGTTCCACCAGTCGCTGCATCACTTCAGCACCAAGATGTCTCTGGAAAAATTGGGATACAGTTTCCTCTCCACCTTGCTCTGACAGATCGCCAATAGCAGGCGAAACAAAGCCCAGAGCGCCAACTAAAGCGCGTAACTTACCAGCATTACTCAGTAACTTAGACTGTAGCATAGCTTTTGGACTCATAGGTACTGGCAATAATTGACCATTCCAATAAACATAGCGAGGCAGTTTGCGATCGGCAAAGATTAAATCCTGTTTGAGGCCAACATCTACAGCCAATTTTAAAAAATCCGGTGTGGGAGAAAAACTATTAGGTCCTTCTTCCCAAAGAAAGTCTCCTAAAGAAACTGTTGTGATATTTCCCCCTACTCGATTTTGGCTTTCAGCAACTAAAATCTTTAAGGGTGAATTATTACCTAATTTTGTCAGTGCATGGGCTAAACTTAACCCACTAATACCAGCGCCAACAACTAAGACATCTAAAACTTCAGTCATTTTTTCCTAAAAATTTAGTTCTACTATAGTTTCAAGTTTTAGTATTTCACCATAGCTTTGTCATTTAAACTACTTTAGTTTCAAAGTGTGATACTTTTAGCTCAATTCTGATTTAACTAAGGTAGTGGGAAAATGTTTCAGACTTGCATTAGTTGAAAATAGTACAAACTTATTTCATCTTCCTACTAATCTACCTCCCTATTACCTTCGTATTTCAAAATTATTCTCCGTATCGAACTTTAAAATAACCCTACTATAAAGCAGAGCTTAAGCCATATAACAATTTAGTAATTTAGAATACATTAGTATCAGCAGCAAAGAGAGGTTCAATATATGCACCACTAAATGCTGCTTATATCATGATGTTGGAAAAGAGTTTCTAGGTAAACTCTAGCAGCTTGCCGATAACAAAGAGATGTTTCTGGTGTACCACTATCTCCATTTTGTAACAGGAATAGTGACAAAGCTGCTGAAAATACACGGTCTTGATCCCAGTCAGGGTGGGTTTCTAAGTAGGTTTTAAGAGATTCATGGAGTGCTTCAGGAATTTCGGCCAAAATACTAACGCTTAAGTTCATGTTTAAGTAAGATTCTCTGTATATTTTTTCTTCTTCATAGTCCCTAGTTATGGCCACAAACCACTGACTTTGAACTACTAATGTCGCACTATTGTGTACTAAGGGGGGGTATGGTTGTCAATGTAGAGAAATGTTACAGCAGACTTTCAATAAATAAAAGATTTACGAAATAATCGGTGTTTCGGGGAACTTTTTGTAATAAAACTTTATAAAAATCGACTAATATGAAGCTGTTTACTACCCACTGAACAAAATCCCCAATTCATTTGCAAGAGTATGATGATGTCGTTGAAATCTGTGGAAAAACCTGTTTAATCTGTGGAAAACATTGAACTTGCTTGTGGAAATGCTGTGGAATCTATGTGGAAAATTATGGTAAAAAATAAGAATTCTGAACTCTTTGCTAAAGTCAAATTTCAAAAGTCAAAAGTCATATAGCGCTACGCGCAAGGCAACAGGCAACAGGCAACAGGCAATAGGCAATAGGCAATAGGACAATACAAAAGGGTTTCAGCTTTTATTCATGTCCTAACCTTTATGCGTAACGCTATATCGCCAGTTTTTCCCTTTTGCCCTCTGGTATAGCAGAAGGAAGAAGGAAGAAGGAAAAATCTTGCGTTGTCTGAGTTTTAAGCAATTGAGATGTCAAATACAGTAGACCTCTAGCAAAAGTGTTAATTAAATCAATTCAAGACTATGAAATCAACAATTTTATCTCCCTATTCCCTACTCCCTATTGCCTATTCCCTATTCCCTGACTTCTACAAGAAGTCTTTTGAGAGTGCCATTTTTCTGCTTTTAGATGAATGTTTTCTAATTCCTCAGAGTCTATTTTATCTAAGTTAGCCAAAACAAAGTTCATACGACCCTGGGATTTAAGTTTATCCCGATGTCTGGCCAGAAAATCCCAATAAAAATAATTAAATGGACAAGCTGGTGAATTATTGCCCTTGTCTTGAGGTGATGTAACTCGAACTTTCCAGTCGTAAACACAATCTTTACAATAATCGCTCATTTTGTTGATGTAATTTGCAGAAGCAGCATAAGGTTTTGATGCCAGAATACCTCCATCAGCAAATAATCCCATTCCCAGAACATTAGTTTGCATGACCCAATCATAAGCATCAATAAATGCTGCATGAAACCAATTTTCTACTTCTTGAGGAGAAATACCAGAAATTAAAGCAAAATTACTTAATACCATTAAACGTTGAATATGATGAGCATAACCTGTATTTTGTACTTGAATTAGAACTTGATGTAAACAATTCATATCTGTTTTATTGGCATCCCAGAAAAACTCTGGAAGTGGTTGATTATGGTTAAACCAATTAGACTGGGAATATTCATGATCCATGAGAAGATAAACACCCCGCATATATTCTCGCCAACCTAAAATTTGCCGAATAAAACCTTCCACACTATTTAGTTTTAATTGTTGATTTTGATCAGCTAACTCTACTTTTTTAATTACTTCTAAAGGATGTAGCAAACCAAGATTAATATAGGGAGAAAGTAGAGAATGCCATAAGGTTTCTTCCCCTGTTACCATAGCATCTTGATAATCACCAAAATTAGGCAAACTATTTTGAATAAAATTGTCTAGTACTTGCAGTGCTTGTTGACGAGTTACCGCCCAACGAAAAGGCTCTATTTCTCCATATTTAGTAAAATTCAAGTCTTTAACTTGATTAATAACTTCTCTAGTAATTTCATCTGGTTGAAACCATAAAGTTTGTGGTGTATTTAATTTGCCTTTGGGATATTTGCGGTTTTCTTTGTCAAAATTCCATTTTTCTCCTACAGGTTTATTTTGATTCATTAAAATTTTTAAACGTTTACGTCCTTCTCGATAAAAATATTCCATTAATAAGCGTTTTCTCTTTCTAACCCATTCCTTAAATTCTGTTTCATGCCAAATAAACAAGTTATTAGGAATTATTGTAAGATCGCAGGGGATTTGGAGATTTTTAATGACTTCAAGAAAAGGTTTATCATTGGGTTTCATTACCCGTAGTTCAGTAATTTGATTAGTTTCGATCCAGTGTTTAAGTGGTGTTTCAAAATCTGTGGATACTGTGTGTGTAACTTGCCAACCTGCTTGACGCAACTCAACGGCAAAATGACGCATAGCTGACCAAATTAAGACCAATTTTTGCTGATGGTATGGTCGAACTTGGATATGTTCTAAGGATTCAATCATAATCACAAAAATGTTATCTTTTTCAGTGCAACTTTGAAGAGCTGCTTGATTAATATTGATTTGGTCTCCTAAGACCCAGATTCCTATATTCATAAATAGGGGGTTGCACATTATGGAATGATATTACCAAAAATTAGTTTAGACTTTAACTAAAAAAAACTATTAATTAGTCATTCTAGCAATTATCAAATCCAAAATCCTGTTCATCAAAAATATAAAATCATTCGTCACTGTGCAACGCCATAAATAGAGTTCGTTGAATTTGAAATTTTTAGAGATGTTTTTCACTAAATTCAAGATTATGACTATAAAATATATTTATTGAACAATTCATCAAAATACTTGTGATGATAAATAAATTTCATTGACGAGGAATTTAAAGTTAAAAAAAATGATTTGTTTCAGAGTATAAGATTAACTATCAAAAACAAATCTACAAAAAATAAATTAAAAGTGTATCCATAGAGGTGACAGAACCAATCTTATTTAGTACATATTTACATCATTATTTATTTTTCTTTTATTCTTCGTTATTTAATTCTTAGCTTTACTATTGTGGTATTGTTTTTTTGAATTGGTATAATATGGCAGTCACTAAAGATATCTTTTATCATTTTCTTTGTGGGTTTAATACCCCACCGTCTACACGGTGTTCAAAATTACTTGGGGTTAGAATCCCCATGTAATTTTCCTCCTGTCTCCTGTCTCCTGTCTCCTTCTTCAGATGAAAATAAGCAGAACTACATATAAAAAAATCTATGAACAATATCTAGCATATATAATTTGAAATGTAAGTAGTTATGCGATTAAAGTTAATTTGTATTAATGGCAAAATCTCAAATTTTTTTTAGTTTAGAACTTTTATATTGCCTAGGCAATATTATCAAATGCGGTATACCATAAAAGAGTTAATATATAAAAAACTAAAATCAAATTAACTGAAGTCTGATAAGTTCCATATTCATAGATAATAATTATAGTTTTCGGAGATCCTCAGAAATAAAAACGCAAATAATTGTCAAAATTGTTGCAAGTTGCAGCTTAAGTAAAAAATCTTATGATTAAGCAAGTTCAATCCTCCTTTCGTAGGATTCTGCTGTCGCGAATTTTACTACTTACTGTACCAGTATTAATACTAGGACAGTATATCATCTACAGAAAAGCACGTTCTACACTTCTAGACACTGCTCGTCAAAATCTGAAAGAAAGCGCAGACAGAAAGGCCGAAGATATTCAACTTTGGGCTAAATCTTTAGAATCTAATCTAATTAATGCTAGCGAAAGTTATGTACTTCAATCTGGTCAAACTGAAGAGTATCAAAAATATGTTGAGCAGTTATACCAAATGTTACCAACTCAGGTAAGATGCGTTCAATTGAGTAACTTACAAACTTCTGAGATTATAGCTAATACTTGTGATGATGAATCAATAAATTCTCCATCACTAAATATATGGCCTGCGCAGCACAGACAGCTAATTAGAGAGATGTCTAATGTTGATATAAGTTATATATGGCCAGAACAGTTAAACTCGGATAGTTTCTCAAGTGATGATACAGTTGCTCAGAAAAAACAAGTTAGCTTAGGTTTGAGTGTACCAGTATATGTTGCTGAAGGTAGTGAAAGACAATTGCGTTATGCCTTAAGCATTAAGTCGGATTTACCAATGCAAACAAATCGCAGAAGAGGTTCACTGGCAGGTTCAACTGTAGTAATTAATTATAAAGGTACAATTTTAGCTAGTCCAGATCCTGATAGAGTAGGGCGTAATATTTCTGATGGACCAGATGCAGAAAGACTAAAACATATTATCAGAAATGCACAGGAAGGTAGAAAAGATTTTATCCACATATTCTCTTTTGAAGAAATAGATATTTCAAAAAAGAGTAATAGTAATCCTCTGAGAGAATTTATTGATGAATTTAAAAAGATATTGCCTGAATTATTAGGGCTAAAATTATCAGCAGATGATGAATTTTTAGTAGGATATGCACCAACTTCTAGTCCTGTAGACCGTGATGATGATCAAAAGTGGATTGTTTTAGCTATTACACCTATAGACTTTGCTTTATCTGGTCTTAGACAAGTTCAAAAGGTTCTAATTATTCTGATTTTTGGTTTAGTTGGTGCTAGTGTTATGGCAACTATTTATTTGGCTCGCGATTTAGCTCGTCCTTTGGAAAAACTTAGAGATTATGCTCTTGCTGTCAATGATTTAGACTCTCCCAATAAAGTACCTATAAGTCTAAGAATTCGTGAATTTAATCAATTAGCAATTGCATTGGAAAGTATGGTCTATAGGCTTAAAAGATGGGCAAATAAATTAGAAGTTACTTCTAAAGAAGCTCAAGTTGCTAACCAGTTAAAAAGCGAATTTTTGGCTAATATTTCTCATGAATTAAGAACTCCACTCAATGGAATTATTGGCTCTATTCAATTGATTGATGATGGATTTTGTGATACGAAAGAAGAAGAAAAGGAGTTTTTGAAACAAGCTAATGATTCTGCAATTCATTTACTAGGAATTATTGATGATATCCTAGATATTCGTAGAATTGATTCAGAAACTTTATCGATATATTTGCAGGATGTCAATATTGGCAAATTATTACACGAAACAATAGATTCATTTAGAGAATATATTAAACAAAAATCTTTATTATTAAAACTAAATATTCCTGAACAAGTAATAATTGTTAATGCTGACCAAGAAAAGTTGAAGCAAGTGTTTGAAAATGTTATAAGTAACGCAATTAAGTTTACGGAAAAAGGAAGTATTAATATTTGTCTTATCCAAGAATACAATAACTTTATTGTTGCTGAAAATACAAATAATTTATCTGATAATTATGGTGGGAAAGAAAATCGGGTTTTAGTTAAGATTGAAGATACGGGAATTGGTATTAATCCAGAGCAACAAGATAAACTGTTTCAGCCTTTTGTGATGGTAGATGGTACAAAAACGCGTAAGTTTGGAGGAAATGGATTAGGATTAGCTATTTCTCGCGGTCTGATGGAAATGATGAATGGCAGTATTCATCTCTATAGTGAGGGAGTAGACCAAGGAACTACAGTTGATATTATTATGCCAATCAAGAAACAACAAGATATTCAAACTGAAATGCAATTAAATTCTTAGAGTTAATTAAACATTGCAGAAAGAGGGTAGGAGTCAGGAATCAGGAGTTAGGAGTTAGGAGTCAGGAGTCAGGAGTCAGGAAAAATGGGAATTACAGAGGATGTAGTTGGAATAATTGTCCCTTAATTTTTCTGTCCAACTCTTGCACAAAATGCGCTCCATGCATGAGCTTTATTGACCGAAAAGCTGGCACTTTTTTCAACTTAAGAAGGCTGAAACTTTTATATGTCAATGCTTTGATAGTTAATTAGCAGAGCAATAATTCATACCAAATTGATAAATGTTTGCTACAAATATCTAGGGTATTTCTTAGGAGTCAGGAGTCAGGAGTCGTATCGGAATGTCTTTAATACCATTTTTTAGGGCGTAAACTATCTTTTTAGTCAAAGGGGCATTTCCTATAAAGTTTTTTTATCGCTCTTACTATTCGTAACATTCTTTTTTCAAATTGGTATAACATAGGCGCAATGACATCTTTGATAATTAGTACCTCAGTAGCGTATAAATTATTCTGATGTTTACTTATCCCCTGCTCCCCTGCTCAAAAAAATGTAGCAAACATTTATTAAACTGGTATTACTTTTCCTCCTTGCTCAAGAGAATCATTTAAAGCACATAAGATTCCTACTAATTCAGCACCCACCCAACCAGAAGAAATTTGTGAAGCAGTATTCTGACGAATACAATTTAAAAATTCATTGCATACTTGACCTAAAGGTTCAGCTTTGGCGATCGCTAAAACTTCCCGACTGACACCTACTGCTTTCCAGCGATTATTTTGCTCTTCTAAATGACCGTGCTGAATAACTAAAGGTGCATCTGCAGACATTTCATCAAAAATCAATGTTCCTTGAGTACCTACTACTCCTAAACGACGTTGTTTATCAGGATTTAGCCAACATAAATGTAAAAAAGCTTGAAAACCACTAGGATAAGTAAGTTTAGCCATCACTAAATCTGATTGTGGGGGTTGTTGAGGTAGCCAAACCGTGCCATTTGCTTGTACTTCCACAGGTCTTTGATCGAGCCAACTGTTCAAAATACAGATATCGTGAATTGCTAAATCCCAGAGAGAATCTACATCTGGACGTACAGGTTCAATATGAGTGCGTGTAGCGTACCCATAGCGTAATTCTCCTAATTTACCTTCTGCTACGATAGTTTGACCACTTTGGACAACTGGATTAAATAAATAAGTATGATCGATAAAAAGTTGACGTTGTTGTTGTTCAGCTAATTTGCATAATTCCACTGACTCTGAATATTCAAGAGTCAAAGGTTTTTCCGAAAGAACATGATAACCTTTTTTCAGAGCAGCACTAATAATTTCGTAGTGGGTAGAAGCAGGAGTAGCGATCGCCACTGCTTCTATTCCTGGTAACTCTAAAGCTTTTGTCCAATCTTGTAATAATACGATATTTTGGTCCAATTGCAAGCGCTTTTGAACTGCTTGTAACTGTTCTAGGTTAGGGTCTACTATGGCGATAACACGAGATTGAGGATGATTGCAGAAGTTACGAATTAGGTGAGTTCCCCAACGACCTGCACCAAATATAGCAATTCCTATTTCCATTAGTTTTGATGTAAAAATATAGCTGATTTTATCGTAGTTTTTTCACCCTATCATATTTAGGCTAGTATGGCAATTATAGTAGGGAATAGGGAATAGGGAATAGATTTTCACGGCAAAGAAGATAGGAAAAAATGTTCCATCTTCAACCATTACCAAATATTTCTCTATCTCCCCATCTCCCCATCTCCCCATCTCCCCATCTCCCCATCTCCCCATCTCCCCATCTCCCTAAAGAAGATATCTAATGAATAACCCGCCCCTCTTTAAAAATTGTTTGTTTGCTAGAATGAGTAGTCAAACGGTCTAATAAAGTTGCACTCGCCTCATTCAAACCAATTAAATGTACTTTAATACCTCGTCTCCGAAAACGTAGTACAGCTTTATCTACTGCATCTACAGCAGATTGATCCCATAAATGAGCATGAGTTAGGTCAATAGTTACAGACTCAAGATGTTCGCGGAAATCAAAGGTGTTGAGAAAATTTTCCACAGAAACAAAAAATACTTGACCATTAACGCTGTAAATACGTTCAACACCATTTTCTTTTAAATAAGAGTCAACGAAAATCAGCGCAGCAATTTTACGACTGAAGAAAATTGCACTCAACGCCACTCCAACAACAACTCCAATAGCTAAGTTATGAGTCAAAACTGTCATAAACACAGTTGTCATCATCACTGCTGTTTCACTCTTGGGTACTCGACGAAGATTGCGAATAGAATCCCAATGGAAGGTACTGATAGAGACCATAATCATCACTGCAACCAAAGCCGCCATTGGAATACGCGCCACCCAATCATTTAGCAGAATAATACAAACAAATAGAAAAATGCCTGCACTTAAAGACGAGAGTCGCGTCCTTCCACCAGACCCAATATTAATCATCGACTGACCGATCATCGCACATCCTGCCATTCCACCAAAACATCCGGCGACAATATTAGCAATTCCTTGTCCTACTGCTTCCTGATTTTTATCACTAGAAGTATCGGTGAGGTCATCAATAACATTAGCTGTTAAAAATGATTCTAGTAACCCCACTAAAGAAAGTGCCAAAGCATAAGGCAGGATAATATCGAGGGTTTCAAAGTTGAGTGGTACTATTGGTAGGGCAAAACTAGGTAGAGCATCGGGCAATGTTCCCATGTCTCCTACAGTGGGTATGTCTAATCCCGTAGTCAGTGCGAACCCAGTGATGACAACAATAGCAACTAAAGGAGAAGGTATTGCTTTAGTGATGCGAGGCAACCCGTAAATAATGCCTAATCCTGCTGCTACCATTATATAAACCCAGATAGAAGCATCTTCAAACTGAGTTAGTTGAGCATCAAAAATTAATATTGCCAGAGCATTGACAAATCCTAACATTACTGCTCTAGGAACAAATCTCATTTGATTTCCTAACTTAATCCATCCTAGAAAAATTTGCAGGATACCTGTGAGAATAGTGGTTGCGAATAGATAATTTAAACCATAATCTTTAACTAAGCTTGTCATCAGCAACGCCATAGCTCCGGTTGCTGCGGAAATCATTCCCGGTCGCCCACCTAAAAAAGCTGTCACAATAGCAATACAAAATGAAGCATACAACCCTACTTTTGGATCGACACCAGCAATAATAGAAAAACCAATGGCTTCAGGAATTAAGGCTAAAGCCACTACAGCGCCTGCTAATAAATCTTTTTGGACATTAGAAAACCAGGCTTGTTTCGTTAATATATCTTTCATTTTCCCCATTTCTAGCACAATAACAGTTAATCCTTTTCCCTGGAAGTCAAAGGCAAATTTTGCTCCGCGAAGAGTCTGCAGTTAGGCGTGGTATCTTAACATGATTCATCATATCCCTAAGTAAATTAGGCAAAGTAATCAAATTAGACAGATTTATGGGGAAATATTTGCTATTAATAACTTTTCTAATGTGGCAAAGTTAAGAGTGATTATTAGCTAGTAAGTGCATATTATTCTTATGTTTACTACCTCCTGGGATGGGTTAGGGGTCATTCCCGCGCTCAAGAAAACATAGAAAAGTTTTTGAGATTTGGTATTATTAATTCTCTGATTTTTTCGGTTTCAGCACTAATTTAACTTTTAAATTTGTACCAATTTTTTCTTTTGTAATATATAAATTACCTTCCCCCTCAAAATTCAAACCTACTTCCACCTCAGCTTGTTCAATTTCCATATCTTTACTAATTTCTTGCCAAGTATCAGTAATTGGACGACTAATATTTATTAATATAGGTTTAACTTTAGCAAAACTAGATTTAACTTGTTTAATAACATTCTTAGAAATTGGTTTGGCTTCATTCTCTGAAACTTCTGCTTCAACCAAAATGCCATCTTCTAGTTCAATTAATCTGGTGGCCATATATGTTTATTACTAAATTTAATTGCTATTCTATTCAAGCACATTTCAGTGATTTTCAGAATATAGATATACAAAAACTCAACTTGTTTGCCACTAATTGGTATCGGTGCGTTGCAGCCCACCCTACAGAATTAAATACTACTTCTTCCTTCTTCAAAAAAATTAAATGGGATAAAGTTTATTAATTTGGTGATTCTAGTGCTGTTTTCAGGGTGTGCCAACTCAGTAAAACACATTTAATTCTGATGGGAAATTGGGCAACTCCTTGAAAAATATTTAGTTTTGGTAAATTATCGGAAAGACTAATTTCTCCTTTGAGCATTTGACGAAATTGTTCTGTTATTTCTAAGGCTTCTTCTCTAGTTTTTCCTAACAATATTTCTGCCATTAAATCTGCGGAAGCAATAGTTAAGGCACAACCTTTTCCTTGAAATTTTATATCTTCTATAATTTGCTTTGTTTGACTAAATTTTATTGTCAGTTCAATACGATCGCCACATAAGGGATTATCTCCTATTTGATAGCGGTCTATAGGGTTTGTTTTTCCTTGATTTTGTGGATATTTAGCACGTTTAAGAATTGTTTGGTGTTGGAGGTTACGAAGATGGTTTTGAGTGTTCATAGGTGTTATATCAACTGTGAAAAAAGAATGTTTTTGTGAGGTGAAAATTTAATTATTAAGTAATTATATCAATCTTCTTCCTTCTGTTATTGTTTTAATTAACTCTTACTCCTGACTCCTGACTCCTTGACCCGAAGTGGCGATAATGGCAAGTACTTGACTTTAGCCCACGCAGCAATAACATTACCTAGCCATTTAGTTTTGTCATAAGATTGATAGGAAAGAAGATTATACTCTCGATTTGCTGTTTTGATTAATAAGCCCCACGATGAAAATCTATTTCCTTTAAAACCGCTAGTTTTAACTTGTTGTACATATTGAATTTTTGACCGTTTAATTTCTTGTATTTCATTTGTTAAAATACCTATATCTTTGGTAAAAATTAAGCAATTGAATCTAAAGTCAAAACTTAATTTACCTAGAAAAAAATAGAGAATTATATAGATTTGATTGAATATTTTAGCCGCAAAAAAATACAAAATTAAGGGAATGAAAAAAAATAGAAAAGTTAAAATACTGATTAAATAATCTTGAGTCAGCATAAATGAAGTTATTAATAATGTAGCAATAAAAAAACAAAATAATATCCAGATAAAAAAGCAGATAACTGAGAATATAAGTAAGTATGTCATACCGTTTGGACGGTAAACTAATAGGAGGTCGCTGTTAGGCGAATAAAAGATTCTGAACCCCTTCGGAGGTGGAATAATTGGTAACATGAAAACACCAAAAATAACAAAGGAAGTAAGTTAAACAATTAATAATTAATAATTAATAATTAACAATTACCTCTTCTTTTAAAGGAGAGGATTTACGCTTAAGGAAAATTTTTCTTTTTATCCCCTTAAAAGGGGAGGCTTTATACCACAATTTTTTGGTAAAAGTAAAAACAGTTGATGATTTATGTATCATAATTTATTTTCTTTTAGTTTTTCAAGTAAAAATCACAATTTATATCATGTCCGGATAATTAGCGATAAAAAAACTTTCTCCCTTCTAACCTTTTTTTTCTTTTTGCCTTACTTGTTCCAAAGTTTAAGTATTCAACCGGACATGGTATTATTACCTTCTTCCTTCTTCCTTCTTTCTTCTTCCTTCTATTCTAATAACTTATCTGGAGTAATAGGCAAATCTCGAATACGCTTACCTGTGGCATGATAAACAGCATTAGCGATCGCTCCTGCAACTCCTACTATAGAAAGTTCCCCAATACCCTTAGTTCCCAGAGCATTAACATAGGGGTCTTCCTCCTCCACAAACTGCACCTGAATATCCGGCACATCTAGCTGCACGGGTATCAAATAATCAGAAAGATTATGATTCAGAATACGTCCGTAGTGAGGAGACATAATAGTATGTTCCATCAACGCCATACCAATACCCCAAGTAATACCGCCTATCATTTGACTGCGGGCAGTCTTGGCATTGAGAATACGTCCAGCACCATAAACACCAACACACCTTGTCACTCGCACTTCTCCCAACAAACTGTCTACTCGCACCTCCACAAAAATTCCTCCGAAAGAATATTTGGCATATTTCTGCTGTTGCTGTTTCGATGCATTATCACCAACCGCTTCAATATTTTCTAAACCATGACGAGTCAGAACTTCCTGATAACTTTCTCCGACAGCAGGATTATTTTTCAAGCATAATTTCCCAGACTCAAAAATTACCTCCTCCGGTTTTGCCTGATAAAGGGGTGAGTCAGAATCAGAAATTGCTATCTCTAAAACTTTACTCCGAACTTTCATTGCTGCTGCTTGTACTGCCGTACCCACACTACTAGCTGTAGTCGAGTTTCCGGTAAGTGGCGCTTTGGATAGCTTAGTGTCGCCAAGTTTAAATTCTACTTGTTCCACAGATACCCCTAAAACTTCGGCAGCAACCTGTGTCATCACAGTATAAGTTCCTGTACCTAAGTCATGGGTAGCACTTTCGACTAATATTTCCCCACTATTATATATAGTTACTTTAGCAGTAGCAGGAAAACTACCCGCAGGAAAAGTTGCACTGGCCATGCCCCAACCAATTAGACTTTCGCCGTCACTCATAGACCTTGGTTTGGGGTTGCGGTGTTTCCAGCCAAATATTTCTGCTCCTCGCTGATAACATTCTTTGAGAGATTTACTGGACCACGGATGCCCAGTAGCAGGTTCTACATCTGCATGGTTGCGGACCCGGAGTTCGATGGGGTCTAATTCTAGAGCGTAACTAAGTTCATCCATTGCTGACTCTAAGGCAAACATTCCCGCTGCTTTCCCTGGTGCCCGCATAAAAGTGGGAGTGCCAGCATTGATACGGCCAAGGCGATAGTTGGTATCAATGTTGGGGCAGCGATACATCATCTTTGTTGTCATTGTCACGGGTTCGGTAAATTCGTCAAAGGGTGACGTTATAGTTTCGCCGATGTGTTTGATGAGTGTGAGTTTGCCTTCTTTTGTTGCGCCGAGGGTAAGATGTTGTTTAGTGGGGGCGCGATATCCGACGGACGTATACATTTGAGCGCGGGCAAGCACTAGTTTAACTGGATGCTTCAAATAACGCGCTGCCAAAGTGGCAAGGATGGTGTGAGACCAAACAAGTGCTTTACAACCAAACCCACCGCCGAGAAATTCAGAAATGACGCGGATGTTTTCTGGGGGAATGTCGAAAACTTTAGCCATCGCCTTTTGTGCAGAATAAACTCCTTGAGTTGTTTCGTAGAGAGTGAGGCGGTCGTCTTGCCAAACTGCGAGAGTTGCTGAGGGTTCGATGGGGTTATGGTTTTCCATCGGAGTACTGTAGGTTTGTTCGACTAATACCTCTGCTTGGGAATGCCCGGAGTTAATATCGCCTCTGAATATATGAGCGGGTAACATTCCACCAAAAATTTTTTCTGGATAATATCCTTGTTGGAGTGCTTCATCTATATCTATAGTTGGTTGTTCGGTTTGATATTCAACTTTAACTAAGGTAGCTGCATACTGAGCTTGCTCTAAAGTTTTTGCCACTACTATCCCAATGTGCTGTCCTTGATAATAGATATTCTCGTCCTGGAGAATGGGAAGACTTTGCCCACCAGGAAAAAAAGTAATTTGATTAAATTTGGGAACGTTGCGGTAGGTAATGACTGCCAATACTCCGGGAGCGGTTTCTACTGCGGTAGTTTCGAGCTTGGTAATTTTGCCTTTAGCAATGGTGCTTTCTATTAATACGCCGTAAGTCAAATTTTCAACTGGCATATCAGCGGTGTAACGTGCGCCACCTGTAACTTTAAGTTTTCCGTCTACACGGTTGATGGGTTTTCCGATAACTTTGTTCATGTTTGGTGTTTACTTAAATAGTTCGTAATAGTTATTTTTTTTGCGTTTGGCGAAGCAAAACCGTTAACGTTTGCGCCCTTCATGCCGAAAGGAGGTGTTGTGCGCCAGCTCAACAAAAAACTTTCTCCTTCTACTGGGGGTTTCTTATTGTTTCTTCCGTTCTACTAAACTTACCCAAACTTATCCAATAGGGTTTTGGAGCTAGCTTCCTGCTTCTGTGAGAACCACTGACCGCAGTCTGTAACTTATTCTCTCCACAGGCTTAAACTCGCTTGGAACTCAAGCTACTTATACACATAGTTTTTCAAGTTGACAGCAGCATTAAAATCTCTGTCAGCTTCAAAACCGCATTCACTACATTTGCTAACGCAAAGCTCCGCTAACGTAAGTTCTCAAGTTTAACGGCATTTTCTGTTGATGCCCACAGTTTGAACATATTTGAGAACTTGGATAGTTACAGTCGATGGGGATATCACTATCCCTCACCTCTGTTTCAAAACCGGACTTGAGAGTTTCCAGCTCATCCGGCTCCTAACATTAGGAGATAGGATGCGTTGTACGCCAGCAAACAAAAAACTTTCTCCTTCTACTCCTGTTTCTTCTTCTTTCCTGCCTCCTGACTCCTAAGTAATACAGTTGACAGCGCACGAATAATGCTACGTTTAGCTAGTTCAATTTTGAACTGGTTATGTTGTTGTGGTTTTGCTTGTGCCAAAGCTACTTCTGCTGCCGTAGAAAAAGTTGCTTCATTTATCGGTTTTCCTTGCAATGCTGTTTCTGCTTCCTGGGAACGCCAAGGTTTTGTACCAACTCCTCCTAATGCTAGTCGCGCAGATTTAATAATATTTTGCTCAACTTCCAGAGCAAGAGCTACAGAAACTAGGGCAAATTCATAATTGGCGCGATCGCGTACTTTGAGATAGTGGGAGTTGCTAAACCAGGAAACAGCAGGCACTTCTACGGCAACTATTAACTCCCCATGCTCTAAAACATTTTCTCGGTGAGGTGTATCTCCAGGCAACAGATAAAAATCATTTATCGGCACTCGACGTTGTGCAGTTTTACCCTGAATACAAACTACTGCACCTAAAGCAACTAATGCTACTGCCAAGTCTGAAGGATGAGTGGCAATGCAATATTCGCTCGTACCTAAAATAGCGTGCATTCTATTGTAACCTTCTATAGCAGGGCAACTCGTACCTGGAATACGACGGTTGCAAGGAAAAACTGGGTCGCGAAAATAATTACAACGGGTACGCTGTAATAAATTTCCTCCCACTGTTGCCATATTCCGCAGTTGAGGAGAAGCACTTTCTAATATTGCTTCTGAAATGACAGGATAGGAATTTTTCACTGTGGAATAACGGGCAACATCGCTCAATTTTGCCAAAGCACCGATACGGAGGTTGTTGTCAGCATCGACTTCCACTGAGTCTAAAGACAGAGAGTTGATGTCTAGAACTTGCTTTGGTGTTTGTACGCCATCTTTAATTAAACCTATTAAGTCTGTACCACCAGCAATAAAATATATAGTCTCATCCTGAGAAACTGTGCTTATGGCGGTATTTTCTTCATTAACTCTGGCATAACTAAATGGCTGCATTTTCTGTTTTCTCCACTACTTCACGAACTGCTGCAACGATATGATGATAAGCACCACAGCGACAAAGGTTGCCACTCATACCTTCCCGAATTTCTCGATCTGACTTTGGTTGTGTTTCTGCTAGTAAACCTACTGCGGAAACTATTTGACCGGGAGTGCAATAACCACATTGAAAGGCATCATGCTCAATGAAAGCTGTTTGCACTGGATGGAGTTGTCCATCTTCTGCTAAACCCTCAATAGTAATAATTGACTTTCCCATTTGCATTGCTGCCAAAGTCATACAAGCATTAATTCGTTTTCCATCAACTAATACCGTGCAAGCTCCACATTCTCCGCGATCGCATCCTTTTTTTGTCCCTGTTAAACCTAGATATTCTCGCAGTGCATCTAACAGAGTCACGCGAGGTTCTATCTCTAGATGATGTTGCACTCCATTAATTTTTAATGTTAGTGCTATTTTTTCTTTTTCTAACATTTTAATAATCTGTAAAATTTAGATAACTATTCTGTCATAACTACCATAAGACTTACGCAGTAGAGTGTATTTCGGTCATTGCGACCGATAGGGTTTGCGGAGCAGTCCGGAACGGAAAGCAATCTCAAACACTATTTTTTCGTGCCTTGTGCGTAAGTTTTGTACCAACTAAAATAATATCAGACTTTTTCACTTTTAACCGAAGTAATTTTTAAGTTTTTTTATCATAATATGGGGATATAGGGAGATAGGGAGATGTTAATCAAACATAGCATTACTATTCAGAAATTGTATAAGATTTGATAGTCCTGCATAGTAATGCTATATGCAGATGAACAATGCCTAGTGCGGGCATCCTCGAAGGGAGGGAGCAAGATTATCTCACTACTATATCTGGTATAGCATTGGAAGGAAACGTTAGGAAAGTTCAAAAGGGAGCAAGATGCTCCCACTACTGTGTCTGGTTACAAAAATAATGACAATGCACGACCATGACAATGCACTACCACCTAAGATTTTTGCTAAAAACCCTAAATATTTTGAGACTTAAAAACGAAAATTTCAGCTTTTAAAACACATTTTACTTAAACAGGACTTACGCAGGTACGCTATATGTAGTGTATCTTCTAATTTGAGTAGGTTCGATTATAGTTCATAGTTTTTGGGGACATATACTATCTAAAATACCAGTCGTTTTCTAGTAGTAATCAGAGCATAAATTTTTAGTAAAAATTGTTTAAATTTATTTAATAAATTCACTCAAAAAATATAATTGTTAGATGATTTTATTATTGTATAAATGTATAAAATATGGATTTTACTTATGTTGATTACTGTCAATATTTACTCAATCCTCAAACAAACTATACCATCAGAAATTTAGCAAATCATCTACAAGATATTAGTCATGATACAATTAATCGTTATTTAAGAATAGCAAATTTAAACTATCTAGATTTATGGCGAAATGTCAAAGAAGAAATTGTGACTTACAAACAAGGTTATCTAATTTTTGATGATACAGTTATTAATAAGAAGTTCTCTGATCAAATTGAAATTGTTCGCAGACAATATAGTGGTAACGAACATCAAGTAATTCGAGGAATAGGAGTAGTTAACTGTATTTATTTCCATCCTAAAAGTGAACATTTTTGGATAATAGATTATATAATTTATGATCCAGATACTGACAAAAAAACGTGAGTTTGATCATGTTGAAGAAATGATTTTTCATGCTGTAAACCATAAAAAACTACCATTTAAAACTCTATTAATGGATAGCTGGTATGCAACACAAAGATTAATGGCCTTGATAGATAATTTAGGGAAAATTTATTATTGTCCATTAAAAACAAATCGTTTAGTCGATGATACGGGTGGTGTAGAAAAATATCAAAAGATTGGATAATTAACTTGGAATGAATCAGAAAAAATATCAGGTAAAATAATTCAAATTAAAGGGTTTCCAAGACATAAGAAAGTAAAGGTTTATGGGCAACTATTTCTGCCAATATAACAGAATATATTGTAACTAATGACTTAAGTCAATCTTCAGTAGATGATGTAGAATTTGAGATTAAAACCAGATGGAAAATTGAAGAATTCCACAGAGAAATTAAGCAATTAACAGGTCTAAAGTTTTGGATTTGGTCCTCTGGGTAAAATTCAAAAAAATCATATTGCTTGTGCGATGTTGGTGTGGAATTTTTTAAAGAGGTTAGCTGTGAAAATAGGAAAAACTATTTATCAAGTTAAGCATGAATTGTGATCAGATTATCTGGTCTCAGAATTGAAATATCCTTCAATTAAAATGAAACTTGTTTAACTTGAATAGCTGAAGTTTTTTTGAATTAAGACTGAAGCGATCGCACACAACTATAGTGAAGATCGCCAAAATTATTATGCACTATATATAGTGTCTTTGCGTAAGTCCTGTTAAACAAATAAACCTGTAAAAAAAAATAGTGGGATAGATTCAGGGAAAAACTTTACTATTGGTATTACAGCAGATTCCTTGCATAAGAAGTACAGAAATTAACAATTAAATGTTTATAGTGCGGGCATCTTGCTCGCGATCGGTGTACCAAAGTGGAATCTGCTGTATATTAATGTGAATTAATATAATTTAACTAGCTATCAGCTTTTCAGTTCCAGAATGCTCCGCAAACAGCATTTAGCTGTCAGCTAAAAATTCAAGGGTTTAAGTCCCCCACTATATTTGAAAAAGCGCGTGGTGTGCCTTTTATGGGGGTTTTAATCCCCCATTATACACCTTGAAAAGCTGATTGCTGATTGCTGAGTGCTACTTTAATAATTTTTAACTACTCCAAAAATTATCTTTTTCTTTTGGGTTTAATACCCCACTGTCTACATGGTGTTTACAATTAGTTGAGGTTTGTAGACGCGGAGCGGCTTGTCGAAGACTATCCCCATCCACTTTTTCCTTTTTATTTCTTCTTCCTTCTTCCTTCTTCCTTCTTCTAACCACAAGATTTTAACTGAGTCAATAACAAAACTATTTCATCAATAGCACTTCTCAAATCTTTGGTTTCTAAGTCAGACTGATTGACAATAATACTAAATACTAAAGGCTCAAAATTAGCAGGTTGAATATATCCTGCTAAACCCGAAACTCCACTAATTGTTCCTGTTTTTGCTTGTACATTTCCCTCCGCAAAACTATTTCTAAAACGTCTACTCAATGTACCATTTACACCAGCCACAGGTAAAGAATTTCTATAAATATTTGCCCAAGGAGAATTAGCCATTATTCTGAGAGTTTGTACCAAAGCTTCCGGACTAACTAAATTATGACGAGACAAACCAGAGCCATCATTTAAAACAAAACTATTGGGAGTAACTCCTAACCTAGTTAAAATTACTTTTACCTCCTCCAAACTTTTTGCTAAAGTCTGATTATTAGATTTTTTCCTAGGAATTAATCTACTCCTAACTCCCATTTGCCGTAACAAAGCTTCTGTATAAAGATTATTACTCTTTCTATTAACTTCCTCCACTAATTCCGCTAATGTTGGAGACTCCACAAAAGCTAATTCATTCAAATTTATATTAGAGGCAATCTGTGATTTTTTTACTATTTGAGAAACCTGAATTCCTGTTGTTGCTAAAACTTCACGAAATTTATTTAAAAAATTATCCACAGGTTCTACAACCGCCATATAAACAGGTTCCGATGTCGAACCAACTCTTAGTTGCCCAGATATCCGAATTATTGGCTGAATAAAATCTCTTCCTACCTCAACAAATTCTTTTTCATTCTTTCCTACAGTCACCGAATTATTTTCAATCTGCCATTTTTGACCTTCAACAGAATTAACAAAAGTAACTTGTAAAGGTTGACCTAAATTTTGAGGCGACAAAACCAAATCTATAGCATTTTGATTCAGGATTAAACTATTAATAGGTGCGCCATAACCAGCCTGAACATCTTCCCATTCCCAATTAGGATTAACTCCTGTTCCTTCAAAATAACTATCATCAGCAATTAATTGATTAATATTTTCTATCCCCTGTTCCTTTAATTGTTCAGCCAAACTTTGCAGTTGAGTTTCTGTTAAACTAGGGTCGCCTCTACCCACAATATATATATTGCCATTCCCATCACCATAAACTGAAGTTCTAATTCTAAATTGAGGGCGAAGTTTTTGTAATACTGCTGCAGTTGTTAATAGTTTAGCCGTAGAAGCAGGAATAAAATAATATTTAGCATCCCGGTTATAAACTGTAGTTTTTTCCGATAAAGTTTCGACTAAAATTCCCCACCGAGAACGATTAAAAATTGGGCGGTTAATTACAGCATCAATCCGATTACTTAATTCAGAGGAACAAATTGTTGTAGCAGTTTCCTGACTAAGTGCTATTAATGGATTGATAAATACCATAAGAAAAGTAATTGTAACTTGTTTGAGGGAAAGTTTAAACATTTGCTATTGACTAAAAATAGAGTGTGAGACCAATTTGATAAATATTTGCTGCAAATAAATAGGTTACTGCTTAGGAGTCAGGAGACAGGAGTCAGGAGTCAGAATAAATAGGTTTGATACCATTTTTTATGTAGTAATTTATCTTTTTAGTCAAATATATATTTCCTACAAATTATTTTCATGTTGCTTATTATTTGTAACATTCTTTTTTCAAATTGCTATGATACCAAATCCGCTTTTCTTTAGTATTATTTGGCATTTAGTAATAAGAATCAATATTGTAGAGGCAAACGGCAGTTTGCCCCTACTGACAGTATAAATTCTATATACTCCAATTTTCTCCTAGTTTATACTACGCAAACGGGAACCATAGCAAGCAGATTTGATATGATCTAAAATGTAATTGGGCTAATTTGATAAATTATTAAATTACTTAATTAAATTATCACAAAAAAATATCACAAAATAGCAGAATAAATTGATGAATATAGCAACCGAAAATAAGATATTAACTGATGAAGAATTTAGAGCTTTATCAGAAGATGGTAGTCATTATGAATTAATTAATGGAGAAGTTGTTGATATGGGAAATTCGGGAATGGAGCATGGTAATATTACCGCTTATCTATGTGGTGTAATAGAATTATATGCTCGTCCTAAAAAATTAGGTGTAACTTGCGATTCTAGTACAGCCTTTACTTTCAAATCTGGTAATAAACGTTCTCCAGATATTTATTTTGTTTCCAAAGACCGTTTATTAGGATTAAAGCGATTACCTAAAGGTGATTTTCAAGGTGCTCCCGATTTAGCAGTAGAGGTGATTTATCCTAATAATACATTTGAGGAACTACATCAAAAAATTGTTGAATACTTTGAAAATAACTGTCGGTTAGTTTGGGTAATTAATCCTGATGAAAAATCAATTTTAATCAACCATAAACCACAACCAGATAAATTATTACAAGTTGCTGATAATTTAGATGGAGAAGATATTTTACCAGGTTTTACATTACCAGTAACAGACTTATTTATGGAGTGGGATTTTTAGATTTAGTGGTTGGTGTGTAAGTCTTGTTTTTGTTATTCCTTGATTTTTGTGATTAATTAGTAGTATTATTAACTGACCACAAATTAATTTACTAAATCAATGAAAATTAAAAATTATTTACTGGTTCTTATTCTGGTAGCAAGCATGGTAGTAAGTATAGCAATTTTCTCTGAAAAAACCTTTATTTTTGATTTTAAATTTAGTTCAAATGAGACAGTTTTATTAAAAGATGACTTTGATAGTCAAGGAAATTGGCGACTACGTTCAAAACTTCGTATTGATTCAGGTTATTTAATTTCAGATGGTGATTTTCAAATTGCATCACTGAAGTTAGCCAAATTAGGAATAAGTCCTCTCGATCCAAGTAATGGTGCGATTAATTTGTATTGGAGAGGGATTTTTCCAGAAGATGCAACAAAGCCGAGAAATACTTATATTTTAGGCTTAGAATATGCCGAGAATTCACCCTTCTGTTGGAATGGGAAGGTTGGTCAAGATGTTAAAATTATTCTCACAGAAGATGCTTCTCCCTGTCCAAAAAGTTTCAGTCAGGTTAGGGAAAATCCTGAACTTAGAGCTTGGATACGTCCTAAAGAACCTACTATCCCTGGATTCATAAGACTGCATATAGATCCAGATTTTACTCCTGGCGTACAACCAGAAGAGCGCGATGGTTCTAAATTTCCCTATGTCACCTTGGATAGTCAACCTAATTCTCAAAGAGAATACCGTATGCGAGTTCAGGAAAAAAATCAGCAGGTTGAGGTCGAGCTTTTCTTTTTCAAAGATGATAAATGGGAATCATTAGGTGAATCTTTAGTAGTAGCACCGTCACAATGGAAACACGTTATTGGTCAGAATGAAGAGACTGGAGATTATATATATGGAATGAAGGAAGCTATAACCTTTAAGGCCGTTAATATTCTCTTAAGAAGAGATAGAAACAAGGAACCTACTAAAATAGATGCTGTTGCACTTACCCAAGAGAAGATTTCTAGGTAGTGGTGGATCGTAATTTTTTTTGCAAGAGTATATTCAGCACCAAGAAACCCGGTTTCTAGGGTAAATCATTGTTTTTGACAGTAAACATCTACGAGAAACCCGGTTTCTGAGTTCACTTGCGTAAGTCCTGTAATTGATATTTGCTAACCCAAAATAAGTAAGTAATACCAATTTGATAAATGTTTGCTACAAATAGCTAGGATATTTCTTAGGAGTCAGTCCTCAGGAGTCAGGAGTCAGAATGAATAGTATTTAAAGCGTTTTTTAGATCGGAAATCATCGTTTTTGTCAAAGGGCATATCCTGCATTTTTCTTTTTATTCTTCTTACTATTCGTAAAATTATTTTTTCACGCTTGGTATAATATACAGTAAATTCCAAGTATATGAAATACAAATATTAATAGGCATCTCCGAAAAAGAATGGGCTTCTTGCTCTTAGAGGCAACAGGCAACAGGAATATAGATTTTCAGGAAAAAGGTATAAAAAAGATTTTTTATGGTTAATTTTCAGGATTAAGCTAGTTTTATACAATGCTTTAAGTCCCGTTATTTATTTTCTGGAGATGTCTAATGATAAAAACTGTAACACAGGAGCCTTGTCTGTCACAGTTGTACCTTACTAAGATGAAATATGCTATCACAAAAAACATAATTTTTTAGAGTTGTTATAATGTTAAAAAAACCTATCGATAACTATGAAAAAAAAACGACTCGACGTAACTTAATAATAACCAGTCTTGCGGTTACGGGTGGCATCATCGGTGGTGCTGCCATCAATAAACAGACTCAAACCAAAGTAGCATCTGCTGAAAAACTACCCACCACATCCACAATGCCAGAACGAGTATTAGGTAAAACGGGTGTAAAAGTACCATTGTTAGGTTTAGGTGGAGCAGGAAGAACACCCCTCAATAAAAGCGGACAGGAAAAAGAGTCAGTTGCAATAATTGAAGCTGCTCTGTCTCTAGGAATTAGATATTTTGATACTGCTGCTAGTTATGGTGCAAGTGAAGAACATTTAGGAAAAGTCTTACCCGCTTATCGAAAAGATATATTTTTGGTAAGTAAAACCGGAAGACGCGACCGCGACGGAGCATGGAGAGAGTTAGAGCGATCGCTAAAACGGTTAAATACAGATTATCTCGACTCGTGGCAGTTACACCATGTTTCATTTACAGAAACTTTAGATGAAATATTCAGTTCCCAAGGTGCTATCAAAGCAATGGAAGAAGCAAAAGAACAAGGTATAGTCAAATTTTCAGGAATTACAGGTCATCACGAACCTGATATTATTGCTGAGGGACTACGTCGCTATCCATTTGACACGACTCTGGTTTCTATTAATGCTGCTGACAAACATCATCCACGACCATTTGCTCCTACTGTGTTACCTGTTGCGCAACAAAAAAATGTGGGTGTTATTGGAATGAAAATACCAGCTTACGGTAAATTACTCCGACCGGGGGTATTGAATATGGAGGAAGCGATGGGATATGTATTGTCCTTAGAGGGCGTACATTGTTGTATCGTAGCTACAGAGTCTGTGGAAATGTTGCAGTCTAATGTTAGAGTCGCCCAAACGTTTCAACAGTTAACTCAACAGGACATGGGAGCGATCGAACAAAAAACAGCCAGTGTTTGGCAAGAAAATACTTTCTTCCGTGCTTGGACTTGAGGAAGGTTGTAGGTTGTAGGTTTTAGCTTTTAGGTTTGTTGAAAAATACTAGAGCTTATGGGAAAAAGTCGTCGGGAACAAAATCGCACAGCTAGTCAAGTAATTTGGCATTTGACAACCCAAGATGCACGAATTAAATTGAAGCATCTTTATCCTGTTGTTGAAACTGTGGCACGCCAAGACTCTTAACACCTGTTTCTCCATGTCAATACCATTTTAAGCTTGACGCGCCACTACGCTGTCTAATATTTATTTGACAAACACTCTCTCAACTACACAAGTGCCTCTTCTTGGTGAGTCGTAACGGTGCAGTCTTTTTTAGGGTAAGCAACACAAGTTAGTACATATCCTTCTGCAATCTGATCGTCATCCAAGAAGGAGCCATCACTTTGATCTATTACATCATCTGCATTACCTTCTACTTTACCTGCACAACTAGAACAAGCACCAGCACGACAGGAGTAAGGTAGGTCAAGACCTGCTTCTTCAGCAGCGTCAAGGATATAGGTATCATCGGCACAATCAATAGTTTGGTTGATTCCCTCTGCTTCATTTACTAGAGTAACTTTGTAGGTAGGCATATAATTTTCCTCTCAATAATTAATTAGACAATTTTTTTGATTTTTGATTGATTTGAAGCTGCTAACTTTAGTAAAGTGCTTCTTCTTGGTGGGTTTCAATTGTGCAATCAGATGTGGGATAAGCTACGCAAGTTAAAACATACCCTGCGGCCATCTGATCGTCATCTAAAAATGACTGATCGCCTTGATCTACTGTACCCTCTACTATTTTACCAGCACAGGTAGAACAAGCACCAGCACGACAAGAGTAGGGTAAGTCAAGTCCCTGCTCTTCTGCTTCATCAAGAATATACTTGTCTTCAGGACAATCAATTTCTTGCTCTCCATCTGGAGTTTTCAACTTTACTTTATAGCTTGCCATTTTGCATTCCTTATATTCAATAGTTTCGTCTCTATCCCACAAACAAAAGGGTTCATTAGTTTAGATAGAGTCGTACTCATTTTTAAGGCAATAGAGCTGACTCGTGATGCTTTAAATCAGCAACTCGTTGATTGATTTTACTGCTATCCACTAGAAAAATAGCGATCAGTACTTATATTGATTTTGATCGCTGATACTCATTTTCTGGGATTCACATTAGAATTAGTAGAGGTCAATTACCCAAACAAGCAAAACCCCAAAATTACTTGGAGCTTAAGCTAGCTGATTAATTACCTCACACAAGAGAAGAGCTTTAATTTCAGCGTATTAGCTGATAGTTGAAAGATCCTCAACTATTACCAAAAAAAATTAATTAATTTGCTCTCAGCTACTTATCCTAGCTCTTCTTCCACGTTAGTTTTAATAGTACAATCAGACGTTGGTTTGGCCACACAGGTTAGTACATATCCTTGTTCTATCTGGTCATCATCTAAAAATGACTGATCGTCTTGATCTACTGTACCTGATTCAATTTTACCAGCACAGGAGGAGCAAGCACCAGCGCGACAGGAATAGGGTATATCTAATCCTTGATCTTCAGCAACATCAAGAATGATCTCATCATCAGGACATTCAATTACTTTTTCACCATCTGGTGTAACTAGAGTAACTTTGTAAGTGGCCATTTATTTTTCCTCTTCAGCTAGTTTTGTCTATATATAATTTAAACTTATACAAAACACAAGGCTTGATTAGCCAAATTATTTGTACTTGTTTTATTTCCATCTTTGATATTAAGGGAAAAAATCAATGTTGTAAAACAAATTAGGCAAAAAATTACTATAGAATTTGTTATAAATAATTCTAATTTAATTCTGATTACTTATACCTGATTGGACAACAACTCTCAGACAGATATTAAAAAATATTGAATTTTAGCACAGTCATTGACATATATAATCTAAAGTATAATATTTTAATTTTGTACTTTAACTATGACCCAAACAAATCTCTCTTCCTCTTTATGCCCCACTATCCCGATCAGAGTAGGTATTGTTGGTACTGGTCATGCTGCTAAAACTAGAGCTGAGGCATTAAAAGTAGATACGCGATCGCTCCTAGTTGCGGTAGCAGGTCATACCCCAGAAAAAACTGAGGAATTTAGTCAAACCTTCCAAGTTCAGAATACAGCTTCTTGGCAACAGTTGGTAAAACGAGAAGATTTGGATCTAGTTATCGTTTCTACTATTAATAGAGACCATGGATCAATTGTTCGTGCAGCCCTAGAAAATGATAAACACATCATTGTGGAGTATCCTCTTTCCCTAGACTCAAATGAAGCCGAATCATTAATTTCTCTGGCAGCTAAGAAAAATAAGCTATTGCACGTCGAACATATTGAGCTTCTCGGCAGTCTCCATAATGCGATTAAACAATCTTTATCAGCTATTGGTAAAGTCTTCTACGCTCGTTACATTACAATCAATTCTAAACAGCCAGCACCTGTAAAATGGACTTATCAGCCTTCATTATTTGGCTTTCCTTTTATGGGAGCGCTTTCTCGTTTGCATCGGTTTACCGACCTATTTGGTCAAGTTGATAATGTCAATTGCCAAAGTCAGTTTTGGTACACTGAAGCAGACCTTTATAATGCTTGTTTGTGTACTGCCCAGTTAAAATTTAGCAATGGTGTTATTGGGGAAAGCGTCTATGGCAAAGGTGACAAATTTTGGATCTCAGAAAACACTTTTACTCTTTACGGCGAAGCAGGCACATTAATTTTTACTCCTCAACAAGGTCAACTATTGCAGGGAGAAAAAACAGAAACTATAGAAGTGGGGGCGCGACGAGGTTTATTTGCTAAAGATACAAAAATGGTAATTGAACATTTATTGGAGGGAACTCCTTTATATGTAACTCCAGAAGCAAGTTTGTATACCCTAAAAGTTGCTGAGGCGACTAGAAAAGCATCAGAAATAAATAAAATTATTAATCTATAGAAGATGAAGGAGTCAGGAGTCAGGAGACAGGAGACAGGAGGGAAGAAAGAAGAAGAAAGAGAAAGTTTTTTGATCGCGCTATTATCCGGACATGATATAAGTTCATAACTCATAGCTGAATGCTGTTTGCGCAGCATTCCGTAGGAAATGCTTACAACAACAGAGCTGGGAATTTAAAATAGACATCTCCTATAATAAAAAATCAAATCAATTATCACACAGAATTTATCAATTCTTTTCCCTTACTGCCTACTGCCTATTTTCTGGAATAGTTTTGTTCTAATTAAATTAAAATTTACATCCTTTTCAACAAAAAATTTGTTGATTTTATTTATGAAAATTTTAGCCTTGAAAATACTGAATTAATCTGGAATTTTGGTAACTTTAAAAAACATTTTCATCATTTAATATATTATATCATGTTCCCCCTCCGGGGGAGCTACGCTAACGGACGGGTCAGTTATAATAAAATTTAAGGACTGATAACACTGACAGTACCAAATAAATCCTGAAATTATCAATACTATTCTCTAATATTTCCTATGTATTACTCCTTTCTTCCCTCCTGACTCCTGAGTCCTGACTCCTGACTCCTCACAACAGTTATTTATTAAGTATTCAACCGAACATGATATTAGTAGTTAGTGAAAAATTTGGCAGTGCTGATGTTTACGCACAAAACGCTAAATCGATATTAAATAAAGCTACTGGTTTTATTAAAGCTTATGACTTTACTTTAAATCCGTATCGTGGTTGTCAATATGGTTGTAGCTATTGTTATGCTGCTGCTTTTAGCCCTAATGAAAAAATGAGAGATGAATGGGGAAAATGGGTTTTTATTAAAGAAAATGCTGCGGAAGTTTTAGAGAAAGAATTATTGAAATGGGATAAGAAAAATCCTAGTAAAGCCCCTAGTATTTATATGAGTAGTGTGACAGACCCCTATCAACCGATAGAATCTAAAACTCAATTAACTCGTAGATTATTAGAAGTAATGTTGGAATATCGACCAATTTTAGTTATCCAAACTCGCAGCCCAATGATAACTAGAGATATTGATATTTTACAGCGATTTAAACATCTAAGAATTAATATGAGTATTCCCACTGGTAGTGAGAAAATAAGAAAAGATTTTGAGCCTCAAACTCCTAGTATTAGAGCTAGACTTAATGCTATGAAAAAAATTAAAACTACAATTAATGATTTAACAGGTTATTTGCCTAAACTTTCTATTACTATTACTCCTTTACTGCCGACTTTGCCAGAAGAACAAGAAAATTTTATTAGACAACTAAATTTTGTAGATAGAGTTGTAATTCAAGAGTTTCATGCTAGTCATAAGCGATCGCTCATAGCAAGCACTCGCGAGGAAGCTATAGATATGAAAAAAAAGTATAGTTGGTGGTACAATAATGAAAATAAAAATTATCAAAGCTTCAAATCTCAGTTAGTAGAAATACTGAGTGATGTAGAAATTAAAGAAGGTCAAGCAGGATTTACTTATGAATAAAAGGAAGAAAGAAGAAGGAAGAAGTAAGAAGAAAAAATCTTAGGTTGTTTGAGTTTTCAGTTTTTGATCTATCCTAACCTTTCCTTCAACTGCTATAACATTCTTTTTCCAAATTGGTATAAATTATCGCTCCTAGAAAAGTTGGATCAGAATGGGCTGAAGTTTCAGGCATCTTTAACATAACAAAGATAGAGAAATCAACAATTTAATTTAGGGATAAATTCTCAAAATTTCCCCGATTAAGTTAATACAAAAACTAAATAATTGAGGAATAAAATAATTTCAGGCAGAATTGACTAATGAATAATTACATCACAAATTTTTGGCGTTCTCTAAAGTTTTGGTTTGCCCTAAAACAAGGCAAAAATGCTCAAGCTAATCATATATTTAAAACTATTGAAAATTCAGGAGCTAAATTATCGCCCCTAGAGAAGTTGTATCAGGATAAGCTGAAGTTTCAGACATCTCTAAATGATAAAGACAGAGAAATCAACAGTTTAAATGAACATCTGAGAAAAGCTGTTTATAAATTAGATGAGTTAGAATTAAAGATTGATTTTGACGAGGCAGTAATTAGACGACTTGATGACTATATATTGACCCCAGAACCAAAATTTATTGAGTTTGTCACGAAGAGTTTTCAGTTAATTGAAAAAGATGAAAATTTATTGCAATGTACTGGAATCTATGAACGGATATTTGACGATTTTGAATCAAGTTTGGCAGAGTATATACAGGAAGAAATTAATAGAGTGCCCCAAGAAAAACGAGTATCAGAATTGCAAGCAGCGATCGAGGATATGAAATTACTAAAGCGTAATATAGATCCTGATTATGCTTTTAATTTTACTCCTTATGTTTATATGATGAAATATTTTCCCGATCATGTATATTCTAGTTATTTGGCTTGGTTTCTAGTATATAAATCTGGATTATTGCCTACAAAACTTAATATTCTTGACATCGGTGCTGGTCCGGGAACCGTTGCTTATGGGTTAGCTTTATTCCTACAAAGTAGTAGTGGTTTTTTCTCCCCTCCTCCAATGCACATTTGTTACTATTCTTTGGAAAAACAAGCTCAATTTCAATATCGAGGTCTTCAATTTTGGCGACAATATATAGAACAACAAAGAATGCCAACTAATCTTTATTTTCGATTTGATACAACTGATATTTTTACATACAACGAGCAATCGAAAGTTTTGCCACAACGCTTTTTTGACTTTATAGTTATTTCTCACTGTTTATTTGCTGACCAAGCAGAAAAGAAAAAGTCTTTCGATGTTTATCGAAAAATATTTCAGGAGAGTTTGAGTAGTGATGGTTATGTAATGTTAATTGTTCAAATAAAAAGATTATTCGGATTTTATAATATGCAGCCCAAAGAAGATATTATCCAAGAAAAAAACTTGCTTGAAAAGTTTGTTGAGGAGTTAGGGTTAAAACTGGAGTGGTATAAATATGTTACTTCAACAGGAATCAGAGAATATCATAAAGACTTTTTGAAGTATGCTAATGAAAAATTACCTCCTCAAAAATATATAAGCCCACTTAAACGTCAATATCTTGGATTAAATCATAACTCAAACTATGGATTAGATGACTATATAATTCTCTGCAAAAAATGAAAATATAACGTTTCCCAAAGTCATGAGGTACAGTTATCTTTTTGTCTTTTTATTCCCTGTTCCCTGTTCCCTGTTCCCTGTTCCCTCAAGCCTAAAATTTTGTACCTCACCAGTATGGGAATTGCTATAACTCCAAAACTTATCTAGAAAAATGCTCTACAAAATCAAACGCCGAATATTTCAAATTATTGAGCTAGATAATCCCGGAGATACTTACAGCAAAACCTTCAAAATCTGCATCATAACATTGATTTTTCTGAGTATTCTAGTTGTAATTATCTCCACGGTAGAAGAGATTTATCAGCCATATAAAACCTGGTTAGATAACTTTGAACTAATATCAGTAATTATATTTACCATAGAATATATTTTGCGAGTTTGGTCATCCAATGTTGCTCCTGGATATAAACATCCAATATGGGGAAGAATAAGATTTATAATCAAACCTTTAGCAATTATTGATTTAATCGCAATTCTTCCATTTTACTTACCTTTATTTTGGCCAAATCTAATATTTACTCGTTCGTTTCGCTTATTTAGAATATTTCGGTTATTCAAAATTAGTAGATATTCAGATACAGTCAAATTATTTGGTAAAGTTATCAAGTCAAAACAAGAAGAGATAGTTATTACTTTATTTATTGCTTTAGTTTTATTAGTAACTTCTGCCAGTTTAATTTACTTCGCTGAACATGAAGCTCAACCAGATGATTTTCCTCATATTCCTGCTGCTATGTGGTGGGGAATTATCACCTTAACTACTGTGGGTTATGGAGATGTTTATCCCATTACTCCTTTAGGTAGATTTTTAGGGGCGATCGCTGCATTAGTAGGAGTTGGTATATTTGCTTTACCAGCAGGTATAGTTGCTTCTGGTTTTACTGAAGAAATAGAAAAAAAACGGGCTTCAAATCAAAATAAAAAATCTATAATTTGTCCCCATTGTGGTCAAAAAATAGATGAAGAATAACAAGATTATCGCAGTAATATCATGTCCGGTTGAATACTTATAAATAATGACCGAGGAGGACCTCCTCAGTCCTCAGTAGTCAGGAGTAAAAAAGAAGGAACAGAAGAAGAAAGTTTTCTATCACTAATTAAGCAGACATGATATAACTACATTAAAGTTGAAAAAATAGACTTTACTTATGCAATAATGCGAAATGGTGAAATGTATCAAGCTGAAAATTATTAGCCATCAACACCAAGCCATAATCAACCAACAAAAAAACAAAATATGACAACCCGTAAAATAATCAAAACTGATAAAGCTCCCGAACCAGTTGGCCCATATAATCAAGCGATCGCTGCCACAGGTCAAATGCTATTCGTCTCCGGTCAAATAGCGATCGACACCAGAATCAATCAAATAGTGTACACCGACGATGTAAGTAAACAAACAGAACAAGTTATGGCAAACCTAGAAGCTATACTTACCACAGCAGGTGCATCTTGGTCAAATGTTGTCAAAACAACCGTGTTCCTCAAAGACATGAACGACTTTGCCACCGTAAACACCATCTACGCTAAATACTTCAACCCTGAAAATGCCCCTGCCCGCGCCTGTGTTGAAGTTGCTCGCTTACCCAAAGATGTACTTGTAGAAATTGACTGTATTGCAGTACTATAAAAAGTTTGGCGTTGGTGAAAAGAGATATGATATCATGTCCGGATAAGAGCGCGATAGAACTCTGTTCCGCGCTCCGCGTTAACGTGCGTTGTGCGCCAGCAAACAAAAAACTTTCTGCTTCTACTCCTGTTTATTCTTCTTTGTTCCCTCCTAACTCCTCCGTAGTTTATTTATAAGTAATCAACCGGACATGGTATAAGTCCTAATAAGTACTGAAGCAGACTTGATATCAAAAGAAGATTTTCTCTAGAGTGCATATATCCAAAACTTCTCCGCTAATATCAAATCTGCTCGGGTTCGGTATAAAAAAATGTTCTATCTGAGCGCCATTGCCAAATCTTTCTTGATATTCCCACATTCTCCTCCTGGGAGGGGTTATATCATGTCCGGTAGCATCGGAGCGTGTATAAAATTAAGGTGACAATAGGATAAAACCTTCTGCCTCCTGCCTCCTGCCTTCTGCCTTCCTTCCAGCAAAGTCTAATTATTCAACCGGACATGATATTAGGGGTGGGATCTCACACTCTCCACACTCCCCATCTCCCCTAATATTTCCTCAAGGTGGTTGTGTTAAATATTTTTGAAAGTGAAATTGCTGAAAAAGTAGGAAATTGAATAAAATTACATCTCACTACTATGAGAAATTTTACAATAATTGGTGTTGTTGACTACAAGGTTTTAACTCGCCGATAATCCCAATATGAAGTAGATTTCTACTAATCTAAGTAGTAGTAAATACCTAAAAATAATTCTGATATTTTTATCTATTATAGAGTTTTTGCTTATTGCCAGAATATTGTCTATATAACTACATCTAAAAATTACCATATATCAAATTTAATTAATTGGTTATTTGATAAAGTAACAATTTATTTCATATCCATGGCCAAATTTTGACATTAAGATATGAGAGTGTTACAATATCATCAGTTTTTTTGCTATCATAGGGCATATCCATCTGTAACCTTCTCAAAATAAGGAATACATAGATATCAAACCAGGAAAAAAACATCATAATTGATACAAATTATATCAGGAAATGTCTACTAGATCGATGAATAGATTGGTAGATAGCCCTCTGGTATCTACCAATCTATTCATCTAAATATAAACAATTGTTAAATTGTCGCCTTTCTCAATTTAATTAATTTTTAGAATAGATGCTTTGAAAGCAGAAAATAGGAGGATTTAAAGGAAAAAATTTTTAATATTCTCAAATTCTTCAAGTCCACCCGACCCAAATTAAAACTACTATTATGGTAGGAGAGAGAGAATAATTAATATTTGTTATCAACAGTTAGTATTAATTGATAATAATGTATAACATTTTGCTATTCAAAATGATTATATTTATTGCCCACAAATTAAATAGGAATCAAGAGAACTTTGTATAAATAAGTGCACGATTAAATACAAATTAATATACTCCTAGATCATCATAAACTTTGAAAATTATGAATGACCAAGATAAAACTAAAAAGGAATTGATTCAGGAATTGATTGCTCTGCGCCAAAGTGTTAGTGAACTAAAAACAGCAAATTCAAGTTGCATTTTAAATGAGCAAGAGTTAAATATGATCATTGAAGACCGCACTGCAGCACTCAAAGAATCAAACGATCGGTTAGTGCAAGAAATTGTTAAACACCAGCAAGCAGAAACAGCTCTGAAAGCAGCTCAAGAGCAATTACAAACAGTTTTGGCAGCAGTACCTGGTACAGTATCTTGGGTGAGTTCGGATTTACACTACATAGAAGTCAATCAGCAGTTAGCTGAGATGTTTGGTATGCCCAGAGAAGAATTTGCGGGTAAAAATATTGGTTTTTTAGGCGCAAGTTCTGAGTTTAATGACTTTCTACAAGAATTTTTTGAAAGTTCAAATTTAGAAACAAGTCGTGAAATTACATCAATAGTTCATGGACAACCTCGCAACTATTTGGTTGTCGCAGAAAAGTACAACAAAAACCAAGCTGCTTTTGTGGTAGGTATTGATATTACAGAACGCAAACAAGCAGAAAATGACCTAATAAATGCTAAAGAACAGTTACAAACAGTATTAGCAGCAGTACCAGGTACAGTATCTTGGATTAGTTCGGATTTATGTTATATAGAAGTTAATCAAAAGTTAGCTGATATTTTTAGTATGCCCAGAAAAGAATTTATGGGTAAAAACATTGGTTTTTTAGGCATAAGTTCTGAATTCAATAAATTTGTTGATAAATTTTTTGCTAGTTCTGAGTCTGAAATCACAGGTGAAATAGTATCACAAATTCATGGAGAACCTCGAAATTATTTGATTGTAGCAGAAAAATACAATCAAAATCAAGCTGCATTTGTGGTAGGTATTGATATTACCGAACGCAAACAAGCAGAACAAAATCTTTTAGCAGCTAAAGAAAAACTAGAAACAGTATT
Source organism: Okeania sp. SIO1H4 (assembly GCF_010672695.1). NCBI lineage: Bacteria > Bacillati > Cyanobacteriota > Cyanophyceae > Oscillatoriales > Microcoleaceae > Okeania > Okeania sp. SIO1H4. The sequence continues at coordinate 434,476 of NZ_JAAHGB010000006.1, read as the reverse complement.
AGAAGCAGTTCCAGGAATGGTTTCATGGATTAATTCAGACTTAACCTATATTGAAGTAAATCAACAATTAGCTGATATCTTTAAACGATCGAGAACAGATTTTGTCGGTAAAGATATTGGTTTTATAGATAAAAGCTCTGAATTTAATACCTTAATTAAAGAATTTTTTGCAAGTTCTCAGCAGGAAATAACTTCTGAGATTATTTCAAATTACCAAAATCAAACCAAAAATCACTTAATTGTTGCTCGCAAATATGATCGAAATCAAGCTGCTTTTGTGGTAGGTATTGATATTACCGAACGCAGACAAGCTGAATCAGACCTTGGAGCAACTAAAGAACAGTTAGGAGCTGTTTTAGAAGCAGTTCCAGGAATTGTCTCTTGGATCAGCTCAGATTTACATTACTTGGGAGTTAATAAACACTTAGCACAAACTTACAATTTACCAAAAGAAGCTTTTATTGGCCAAAATATTGGCTTTCTGAAAGCCAGCGAAGAATTTAGTGAATTTATGCGCCAATTTTTTGCCAGTCACGCTCGGGATGACTGTCGAGAAGTATCTGCTTATGCGAATGGTGTTGCTCGGAATTATTTAATTGTTTCCCAAAAATATGCTGAAGGTAAAGCTGCTTTTGCTGTAGGTATTGATATTACCGAACGCAAAGATGCAGAAGCAGCACTCAAACAAGCAGAAGAGAAATATCGTACCATCTTTGAAAATGCCGTCGAGGGAATTTTCCAAGCAACTCCCGATGGTTACTTCATAAGTGTTAACCCCGCATTAGCTAGAATTTATGGCTATGAATCTCCTGAAGAGATGATTACTAACCTTACTTCCTTACAACATCGACTTTACGGTAATCAAGAAAGCCGCTATCAACTTATGCAAATACTACGGGAGCATGATGTTGTAGTTAACTTTCAGTCACAAGTTTATCGCCGAGATAGTAGTCTGATCTGGACTTCTGAAAATGCCAGAGCTGTACGAGACCGAGATGGTAATTTAATTCGTTACGAAGGAACTGTTGAAGATATTACAGCACGTAAACAAGCACAAGAAGCATTGCAAAGAGCTAATCAGCAGTTAGAAACAAAAGTGGAGGAACGTACTGCTGCTCTCAAAGAATCAAATCGTTTGTTAATGATGGAAGTTACAGAGCGTCAACGAGTAGAAACCGCCTTACGAAAATCAGAAGCGGAACTGCGGGTTTTGTTTGAGGCAATGACTGATGTAATTACTGTCTTCGATGCTAAAGGTAGATATGTCAAAATCTTATCTACTAATTCAGAAGTGTTATATAGTCCCATCAATGAATTGATTGGTAAAAGTGTTTATGAAGTTTTGCCTCCTCAACAAGCAAACCTATTTATGATTAATATTCAGCGGGTGCTGAATACACATGAAACTGTTAATTTAGAATATAGTCTGCTTGTAAATCCACAGAACGGCAATATTCAAAAGCCTAACTCTCTATGGGGAATTTCATGCAAAGTTCCTAATTACAAATCTTCTGATTTGCCTCCCTATCCCTATTCTCCTCTTCCTAATCCTAATGAAATTTGGTTTACTGCTAACATTTCACCATTACCAGATAACTGTGTGATTTGGGTAGCGCGTAATATTACAGAACGCAAACGGGTGCTAGATGCACTACAGCGAGCTGAAGAAAAATATCGTAGCATTTTTGAAAATACTGCAGAAGGTATATTTCAAACTTCCCCAGAAGGATATTTCATTAGTGCAAATCCAGCTTTAGCGAAGATGTATGGTTGTTCCTCGGAAGCAGAGTTGAAAAATCAAATGACTGACATTGCACAACAACTGTATGTTAATCCAAATCGTCGCTCTGAGTTTATTGCTGCCCTTGACAAAGATGGTTCTATATCATCCTTTGAATCAGAAGCTTATCGTGTTGATGGTACTATAATCTGGATTTCTGAAAATGCTCGTGTAGTTCGTAATTTTGAGGGAGAAATACTTTATTATGAAGGTACAATTCAAGATATTACAAAACGTAAGCATGTAGAGAGTGCACTACGATTAGAACAAGAAAAATCTGACCGTTTATTGTTGAATATTTTGCCTGCGAAGATTGCTGAAAAATTAAAACAAAATCAACATCCAATTGCTAAACGGTTTGAAAATGTAACTATTTTGTTTGCTGATATTGTCGATTTTACTGGTTTTTCAGCTCGGATATCTCCTAATCAATTAGTTGATCTGCTCAATCGAATTTTCTCAGCTTTCGATCAATTGACTGAACAACATGATTTAGAAAAAATTAAAACTATTGGGGATTCTTATATGGTCGTTGGTGGTTTACCCGCAGCTAGAGACGATCATGCAGAAGCGATCGCTGAAATGGCAATAGATATGCAGCAGGCCATTACTAAATTTTTAAATGACTTGGGAAAACCTTTCCAAATTCGGATTGGTGTTAATACTGGAACTGTTGTAGCAGGAGTAATTGGTACTAAAAAGTTTATTTATGATTTGTGGGGTGATACAGTTAATGTGGCATCTCGAATGGAAGCAAGTGGAATACCTGGAAAAATTCAAGTTACTGAAGCTACTTATCAAGTTTTAAAAGATAAATATTTATTAGAACCACGGGGAAATATTTCAGTTAGAGGTAGAGGAGAAATGATTACTTATTGGCTTCAAGGTAGAAGGGAAAATAGTGAAAAAAATTTGATCTTTTCGCACAAAAATCATTTGCTTGAGGGTCGAGTAGACTAATATCATGTCCAGTTGAATACTTACAAATAAACGACGGAGGAGTCAGGAGTCAGAACTCAGGAGTCAGGAGGGAAGAAATAAGAAGAAAGAAGCAAGAAGAAAGAATAAAGAGGAGGAAAAGGAGAAAGTTTTTTGATCACTAATTATCTGGACATGATATAATATCATATCCTGTTTAATACTTACAAATAAGTGGAAATAGGAAGAGGGCGTTGCTGATTCTGGGTATGATATCATGTCCGTTGGTATCGTTTGTATAAAAGTTAGCGTGGATATCTACAGGAAATTTATAGCGCTGTGCGCAGGCAACAGCTCCGGAAAGCAACAGCTCCGGAAGGGGGAATAAATTGCCGATAATATAAGACTTTTAGCTATTTGGCCCCTCCTGCAATTTGTAAATATACCAGCGCTCATTGCTATAAGTTTTTTTCTTGCTCTTAAGCCTTCCTAACTGTTGCCTGTTGCCTACCTTTGCTATACAATACCGATGCTACCGGACATGATATGACTTCTGACTTGCGCGTAGCGCTATAGTAGTGGTGTATGGTGGCTAAAATGCTCACCATACCTTTACCAAAATCATCAAATGCACCACTACCAACCAAATCAATTTAGACCAAACTAGAGATTTATACAAAAGAAAAATCACTGCTATTCAAATCCATATCTACAACATTATTGACAATACCAATCAAATCATCATTATTGTAAATAGCAGTTCCTTTTGGCAATCCAGGAACATTTTCTTCTAATGTATAGTCACCACTACTTCCAGATAGTTGAATTCGATCGCCTTGACCACTATTGAAAGTATCAATCCGAGCATAATCGTTGACACCATTTCCAGTGTAGTAAACTTGACTACTATCGCCTAAGATAAATAGATCGGCATCAGCATTGCCCCGCAAAATATCTATCTCATTATAACCAGGTTGAGCAGAAGTTATGTCTACTCCTGTAAGAGTATCCATACCTCTTCCACCATTGAGGATATCGTTATCAGAACCACCATTGAGGATATCGTTACCAGAACCACCATTAATTTCGTCATTTCCACTGTCGCCATTGAGCAGATCGTCACCTTTCCGTCCAATAATTAAATCATTGCCACCTTCACCGTAGATCGCATCATTATCTACTGTGCCACGTAGATTATCGTTGTTGTCACTTCCATAGATAGTATTGAAGTTATCTGGTTCAGTGGGAGTCTCATCCACATTACTTACATTAATAGTTAACTGTTGCTCGAAACTTTCACCCCCAGCATCAGTAGTTCGCACAGTAATATTATGATTCGCATCACTTTCAAAATCCAACCCAGAACCATCAGCAACTACTATTTGGTCTCCATCTAGAGCAAAACGACCATTAGCATTATCTAACAATTGATAACTGTGAGTATCCCCAGCATCAGGGTCAGAAGTAGTTAAGTTACCTACCACTGTATTATTGCTAGTATTTTCGGCAATAGTATCGTTATCTATTTCTACTGCGGTGGGAGGATTATTGGTGGGAGTAGATGGAGGTAAGTTGTCGCTAACTACATCTTGTTTGACGTTTTCGGAACCAACAGTAACTTGATAAGTTGCTGTATCATCTGCCTGACCATCCCCATCAAGATCCCCAGAGAAGGTAACATCGTAAGTCGCATTTGGACTTACATCTAAACTATAACCACCTGCATCCCAAGTAGTAGTTGTGAAAGTATTAGCACTATTGGCAGTATCAACTGCTGTAACTGTTATGCCGCCTATTCCTTCACCGACTGTATAGAAGTCGTCATCAGTAACTGCATCAGTGTAGGCAACACCTGTGATAAATGGACCATCGTTATTACGGCCAAACTTTTGGGTAGTCATCACTACATCAGTGTAAGTTGTCCCGTTCCAAGTATACGTCGTTGCTTGTAATGAAGAAATTCCGATTGCCTCAAAGCTAGCATTCATAAGATTTTCACGATGACCTGGACTTATGAATAGATCTTTGTGGTTTTCCTCCACAAGACCGGTGAAGTCGGAAATACCGGAAGCTAGTGGTGAATCAAAACTGATATTTTCCCCAGCACCAAACCATTGGTACCCCGCATTCGTCATACGTTCCCAGAATTGTGTACCATTTTCTCCTGTGTGGCTAAATTCGTTGTTATCTAGCATCCATTGACTGTGTTCGTTAGCAGCAGTATTGAGGTTGAGACTAAATGCTAGAGGTTGTTTGGCATCAGTGGAGATTGTATCTTGTGCGAGTCCTTCATTTAGATCAATATTATAGTGATCTGCTTCTGCAGCAGGGTCTTGGCGACCTCTGTTGATCAATTCGAGCATATATTGATCTTGGGCGGAAGGAAGTGTAGTAGCCATAGTTTGTTGTGTTGTAAATTTAAAGGACAGTAGTTGAAAAATAGGGATGATTTCCCTTGTAAATTCAGGTTTTTAGTAATTAAATATTGCTCGAAAAATCAGCCAAATCATGTAGTTAAAATTCATAATTAATTGAAATAATTTAACTACTTGTTTTGTGTTTTAAGAACAAGAAATTATTTAATTTTCTATCTAGATCTACATGGAACTTTGTAGATTTCCGGGAGCAATTTTGCAATATAAAAAAGTTAGTATATTTGTCTTAAGTCAAAACACTTTCCTTAATTTTTTTTAAGCTAAAAATCGTATTTTTAGCGATATTACCGTCGGATATCCTTAAGGATATTGTTAGTCGTTCTATTTAATTAACACAAAAAAATATTAATAAAAAAAAGTAATTACTTCTAATGAGGTTGCACTCAAAAAAGGAGTAATTACTTAAGGTAGGATATTTAATTGAAAATAACTAGGATTAGGAGAAAAATTAAATCAGTAAAATTTCAAGGAAAGTCAAGTTTAAAAAGAGAAAAAATAGTAGTTTTATAAATCAGATAAAAGCTTAAATCACCATTCCCTCTCCTATAGGATTAACCCTTTCCTAATTAACATCCTAGAAAATACTTACATTTTTACTTCCAAAGCTCTCAATTTTAGGAACTCAGTATTAACTCCAGACTCACGAGTTAAAGCTATTTTGCCTGTCCTAGCAATTTCACGGATACCATATTTAGCAAGCATTTGGACAATGGCAACCATTTTTCCTGGGTCTCCTACTACTTCAATAGTTAATGAGTCGTCACCTAAGTCTACCACCCGCGCCCGAAAAATATTTGCAATTTCAACCACTTCCGATCGCATATTTGTAGTAGCATTAATCTTGAGTAACATTAACTCTCGTTCCACACAGGGAATAGCAGTAATATCTTGTACTTTCAAAACATTAATCAACTTATATAGTTGTTTGGTCAACTGTTCGATCACATGGTCGTCCCCAGGCACCACCATTGTAATTCGAGAAACACCAGATTGTTCTGCTGGGCCAACCGCCAGACTTTCAATATTAAAACCACGACGGGCAAATAAACCAGCAATGCGGGTCAAAACTCCCGCTTCGTCTTCAACTAAAACAGAAAGAGTATGTTTCATTCTCTAATTCAGTAGCTATCTTGGCCAACCTATAGCGCTACGCGTAAGTCAGATAGGGGAGCCATCGGATTGGCGACGTACAGAAGTCAGAAGTAATCCCTGACTAACTTTGATCATTTATCAAAATAATATGGGTCGCTCAACCCCGCCTTTTAAGGCGAAATATTTTTGGAGCGGGACTTAAATTCCCGTTACAAAAATAACTTCTGACTGTCTTGAGTGTGTCTTACATTCTGAGGGGACCTCAGAATTACACACTCGCTTCTGACTTCTGACTTCTGACTTCGTTAAAAATGTCCGCTCCCTATTTGCGTAGTGCTATATTTGATATTTTGTTATTTTATACTTAAGTTTAGGTTTAATCGGGTTTTTATCCCACTAACAATTTGTACAACTTATGGCTGATGAAAGTTCAATAATTTTAGAGGTAAAGAGTAAGGGTGAATTTGTCAAGCAAATAAATCAGCGTTTGGATATCTGGATATCTGAGCAAATACCTGACCTATCGCGATCACATATTCAAAAGTTAATATCCCAAGGTAATGTGAAAATAAATGACCAACTCTGCACCTCTAAAAAAGTAATAGTACAGCATGACGATCGGATTATTTTAACTATTCCCCCACCAGTACCTTTAGAAATAGAAGCTAATGATATTCCTCTGGATATTCTCTACGAAGATGATACTTTATTAATTATCAACAAACCAGCAGGTTTAGTCGTACATCCAGCTCCCGGACATTCTGATGGTACTTTGGTGAATGCACTTTTAGCTCATTGTGATTCTTTGGCGGGTATTGGTGGAGTGCAACGACCGGGTATTGTACATCGTTTGGATAAGGATACGACTGGAGCAATAATGGTGGCGAAAACAGACCAAGCGTATCAACATTTGCAAGCACAGTTGCAGGCAAAAACGGCGAGGCGGGAATATTTAGGAGTGGTTTATGGTAGTCCGAAAACAGATAGTGGTATAATAGACTTACCTATTGGTCGTCATCGGGTAGACCGCAAAAAGATGGCAGTGACACCAGTGGAAAGAGGCGGAAAAGTCGCCGTTACTCATTGGGAAGTTAAGGAACGTTTGGGAAATTTTTCTATGATGTTGTTTCGGTTAGAGACTGGCAGGACTCATCAAATTCGGGTTCATAGTGCTAAAATAGGGTATCCTATTGTGGGGGATACTATTTATGGAAAAGGTCGTTCGGTAGGAGTGAATTTAAATGGTCAAGCGCTTCATGCTTGGCGACTAGAGTTACAACATCCTGTTTCTGAAGAGTTAGTGGAGGCGATCGCTCCTTTGCCAGAAGATTTTCTCACTTTGGTTGAGGTTTTGCGTAGACGTTCTGGATTAGAAATCAAAAGTCAAAAGTCAAAAGTCAAAAGTTAGAAGTTAGAAGTTAGAAGTTAGAACTCAGGAGTCAGTTATAATACTGTAGGTTGGGTTAAGCGGTAGCGCAACCCAACAGACAAAACGAGTTTGTTGAGTTTATCCTGCAGATAAGCGACGAAGAACGTTCCTCCACCCAACCAACAAAAAGCTAATTTTTTTAATTATGAAATAAGTTCAGGAGTAGAAAATTATGGATCGTGGAAAAATTGTGGCTATTATTACTGGAGCTATTTCTATCGCTTTGGCGATCGCTTATTTAATTATTGTACAACTACTAGATCTTAGAGGTAGTGAAATGATACCTGCCCCCACTTCAATATTACCTTTCGTATTTTAAAAAAAATATAGTCTTTTAGAAGTAGTGATATTAGTTCAGTACATCCTTTTAATTGTCAGGAGGTAAACTAAAAAATCACTACTTAATCTATAATTAAATTTAATTGTTTTGTTCAATATAAATCATCCGAGTTCTGATAGGAATACCTGTAGTTTGAGAAGTCCAACCTAATATAAAATAATCTTCCATAGCATTGCCAATTACCATTTTTGAATGCTCGTAAACTGGCACAACAAAATTTTTAATAAATTCCTCCGTTGTTTCATCAATACTAATCAAAATAGCTTGACGAGCAATTTGATCGATGATGATCAAACCGCAATTGAGCATCTTCAACAAATAATAATGAACCCAGACAAAAAACAAAATCGTAGGAATTTGTATCAATTTCAGGTAAAGCTGTTTCAATTGATTTGTTGATAGTTTTATCATTTTCTTTGTGGGTTTAATACCCCACCGTCTACACGGTGTTCAAAATTACTTGGGGGAGCGTAGACGCGGAGCGGCCCTTCGTTGACTATCCCCATGTAATTTTCCTCCTGTCTCCTGTCTCCTGTCTCCTGTCTCCTGTCTCCTTCTTCAAAGCCCCTTTTAGCTGCATATTCTAGCATCTGAGTAGAAAGATCGATACCTGTATATCAAAATTTCCCTGTAATAATTCACTAATAGCTCCTGTTCCACAAGCAATATCTAAAATACTCCCTTGACGATAATCGTGTCGTTGGAATATTTTAACTGCTTCATTTACAAGTTGTACATTATACTGACTATTATTGAGCCAATCATCATCATACTTTGCCGCCAAATCGTCATAAAATTCTGTAGCAGAAATTTTGTTTACCATAACTTACAATCCAAAATTGACTTAGCTCTATCATCCAGCATAGTAATAGTATAATAAATAGGCGAGCGTTGAACCTTAAATATTATTAAATATTCAACTATTACTTTAGCTTTTTTATTCAATATAAATCATCCGAGTTCTGATAGGAATACCTGTAGTTGGAGAAGTCCAACCTAATATCAAATAATCTTCCATAGCATTGTCAATTACCATTTTTGAATGCTCGTAAACTGGCACAACAAAATTTTTAATATATTGCTCTGTCGCTTCATCAATACTAATTAAAATAGCTTGACGAGCAATTCTATAAAGATGTTCAATTGTTGTTTGAGCATCTTCGACACAATGCAATGAACTTAAACAAAAAACAAAATCATAGGATTGAGTATCAATTTCAGGTAAAGCCGTTTCTATTGGTTTATGAATAGTTTGATAACCTCTTTTAGTTGCATATTCCAGCATCTTAGCCGAAATATCAATACCTGTATATTCAAAATTTCCCTGCAATAATTGACTCAAAAAACCTGTACCACAACCAATATCTAAAATACTACCTTGATGGTAATTATATTGATGGAATATTTTAGCTGCCTCATGTGTTGTGCATTACATTTGGGGTCTTTGACTACATCATCATAGTTGGCAGCAAAATCATCATAAAATTCTTCAGCAGAAATTTTATTTACCATAATTTATAGTTCAAAATTGATTTATTTTTACTATCCCGCACTCCGTTAGGAGGCTAACTGATAACTGAAATTACTTTAGTTTTTTTGTTCAATATAAATCATCCGAGTTCTGATAGGAATACCTGTAGTTGGAGAAGTCCAACCTAATATAAAATAATCTTCAATAGCATTTTCAATTGTAATTTTTGAATGGTCGTAAACTGGCACAACAACGTTTTTAATAAATTCCTCCGTTGTCTCATCAATACTAATCAAAATAGCTTGACGAGCTATTCGAGTAATATGCTCGATTGCTGTTTGAGAATCTTCAACAAATAATAATGAACCCAGACAAAAAACAAAATCGTAGGAATTTGTATCAATTTCAGGTAAAGCTGTTTCAATTGATTTGTGGATAGTTTTATAACCTCTTTTAGCTGCATAATCTAGAATTTTACTAGAAATATCAATACCTGTATATTCAAAATTTCCCTGTAATAATTCACTTAGAAAACCTGTGCCACAACCAATATCTAAAATACTACCTTGATGGTAATTATATTGATGGAATATTTTAGCTGCCTCATGAATGTGTTGTACATTACACTTAGGGTCTTTTAGCACATCGTCATAGTTAGCAGCAAGTTCATCATAAAATTCTTCAGCAGAAATTTTATTTACCATAATTTATAGTTCAAAATTTATTTATATTTACCATCCTATATAGTATGATAAATAGGCCATATTAAATGTCAAACCTTAATTAAACCATTACCTTAGTTTTTTTGCTCAATATAAATCATCCGAGTTCGGATAGGAATACCTGTAGTTGGAGAAGTCCAACCTAATATAAAATAATCTTCAATAGCATTTTCAATTACTATTTTTGAATGGTCGTAAACTGGCACAACAACGTTTTTAATAAATTCCTCAGTTGCCTCATCTAAGCTGATTATAATATTTTTACGAGCAATGCGATAAATATGCTTAATTGCTGTTGCAGCATCTTCAACAAAATACAATGAACCCAAACAAAAAACAAAATCATACGACTGAGAATCAATTTCAGCTAAAGCAGTTTCTATCGGTTTATGAATAGTTTTATAACCTCTTTTAGCTGCATATTCTAGCATCTTAGCTGAAATATCAATCCCTGTATATTCAAAATTTCCCTGCAATAATCCACTTAGAAGTCCAGTTCCACAACCTATATCTAAAACACTGCCTTGATGGTAATTGCGTTGTTGGAACATTTTAAGCGCTTCATTTACATACTGTACTTTAGACTTAGAGTCTTCGATCGCATCATCATAGTTATCAGCAAATTTATCATAAAATTCTTCGGCGGAAATTTTGTTCAGCATAATTTCTATTTCAAAATATAACTAGACTGACAAAAGTTTTAATTCTTAGACCACAATATAAACCTTCCATAGAACTTCTCCACAAGACTTGTATTTTTTACCGAAAAATTTTGGTCTAAACCCTCCTCTTTTAAGGAGATAAAAAGCTGTCGTTCGCGACAGCGGAACGGAGTTCTCTCTTCGGAGCTTCCTGTAAGGTGCAATGGGAAGGTCTCAGAGTCATATCCAATGGAGCAAGAGAAAAGAGAATTCCGTATTTTTGTAGCCTCCTTTTTGGGCTGCATAATCTAGCATATTAGCTGAAATATTAATCCCTATATATTCAAAATTTCCCTGCAATCATCCACTTATAAACCCTGTTCCACAACCTATATCTAAAATCCTGTCTTGATGATAATTGTGTCAATGGAATATTTTGAAAGCTTCATTCAAATGCTGTGCATTACACTTACCCTTAAACACAACATCATCATAATATTTGATAGCATAATTGTCATAAAATTCTTCGGCGGAAATTTTGTTCAGCATAGTTTCTATTTCAATATTTACTGATACTTAATCTACCGATCCAACCAAACTTTAGTGATAAAAAATATGACAAGAATACGACAGTTAAAAACTAAATATTACTGATAAATATTAGTTGCCTTAATCATATGATAAGCAACAAGTAACTGAGTCAAAGCCAAAGGATAACTCTGAAGCAGTTCCCCAGTTGTACCAACTAACTTACCAAGATCTGGATCTCCTTTCGGCGAACAAAAATCCCTTAAGTAAGGGGTATCCTGACATAAAATCATCTCTAACTCATTTACCTGTTCCTTAGTCGCATGACTATCAATTTCCAAAACATCCACTGGTTTACCCATATCCCGGTCTAACCCCAAGCGCACTGCTGGCTGAAAACTAGGGCTACCTTGGCCAATAATCTCTAGAAAATCTGGGTGAGGAATAGTTGGCCTAAGCACCAAGCGTACATGAAGTTGAGAGCTATTTTCATCATTTGAAGGAGGATAAAAAGTAACAACGACATCTGCCCACTTGCGTTGGGGACGAATAAAAGCCTCCGAATCTGGTTCTCGTTTTTCCATCTCTTTGAGAACCTGTTCTTCACTATATCCCCTCTTCATAGTATCCCGTTTTACTTTCCACTTCGCCCTTAAATCCTCTGGTGGTGCAAGATACACCTTCACATCGTAACAATCTCTCGCCCCCCTAGTCGAATAACCCAATAGTCCTTCAACAATCACAAACTTGCTAGGCTTAATATATTCTGGCGGGTCAAATTTTCCCGTTGAGTGATTATAAATGGGCTTAAGAATTGCTTGTCCAGTACGCAGCAGAGTCAAATGTTGCTGCATTATGTCAAGATGGTTACAATCTGGGTGTAGGGCTGTAATACCTATTTCCGCCCTTTGTTTGCGGTCATAGCGATGGTAGTCATCTGTACAAATGACAGTCACATTTTCTGGCCCTAAGACTTGAGCAATTCCTCTAGTCAAAGTAGTTTTACCCGCAGCGCTATCACCGACAATTCCTAGAATGATTGGACGATAATTCATAATTTCACTTCTCCCTACTACCGGACAACGGCTTACATAAAACAACTGGAAATTTCTAATTATTTCTCAATTTTACGATCTATTTGACACTAGCGATCGCTCTACTGAAGTGATAGGAAAAAATCTTTATCTAGAAACTTTCTCAACAACTATCCGACCAATTTTTAGAAATACTAAATAACAGGGAATAGGGAACAGTTAATATTAACAAGTAACTAAAGCCATCCAAAACACAGAATCCCAAATACAAAATTCTCAAATCATACCTAGAATCAGCAATGCCAAAAATTCCAATTAAAATCTTTCTTAATTCTTCAGGCAATAAACAGACTTCTACTAAATACTTCTTCTAACAATAATATAGTAGTCTAAGGAAAGGTTAGGATAGATCGACAGCTTAAAACTCAAACAATGTAAGATTTTTCCTTCTTCCTTCTTTCTTCTTCCTTCTTCCATACTATAAACTAATAGCACCCTTCAAACTTCGACAAAACTGCCCGATCGCCTCCAAACCCTCATCCGGCGTTCCCTCAGCCAAACGCTTCACCACAGCACTACCCACAATAACCGCATCACTCCCCCAATTTTTGACTTGCACAGCGTGTTCCGGTTGAGAAATGCCAAAACCAACACCAATAGGTTTATCTGTCACCCCTCGCATTTCTACCAACAAATCTTCAACCCGGGTCTGTACTTGATTACGCATTCCCGTCACCCCAGTCACACTCACCAGATAAATAAACCCTTGAGACTGACGAGCGATCGCCTCTATTCTCTCTTTTGGGCTAGTAGGAGCCACCAACAAAGTCAACTCAACCCCAATATCCGCAGCAGGTTTCAACAAAATATCCGCCTCCTCCAACGGCAGATCCGGCACAACCAAACCCCTAGCACCAGCATCATAAACTTTTTTCAGGAAGCTCTCCACCCCTCGAGACAAAATCGGATTATAGTAAGTAAACAAAATAATTGGCGATCGCAACTTCTTGCTCGTCGTCTGCACCACCTCCAACACCGACTCCAAAGTAGTCCCCCGCCCCAAAGAGCGAGTAGCAGCAGCCTGAATTACTGGACCGTCAGCCAAAGGGTCAGAATAGGGCACACCCAACTCAATCAGATCGGCCCCACTATTATCCAATACCTCCAAAGCTTTGGCCGTAGTTTCCAAATCTGGATCGCCTGCCGTAATAAAAGGAATAAAAGCACACTGGCGACCATTTTCCGAATTGCGTAGAGATTCAAAGCGATGAGAAACTGAAATCATTTTTAATTTTCAATATTGGATAAATAATTTGTCAAAATAATTGGGTCGCGCAACCCCGCCTTTTAAGGCCAAATATTTTTGGAGGTTTGCTCAAATCCCCTACTTCCCCTCCTGGGAGGGGGAGGGGCGAGGGGTGGGTTAACTTCTGACTTCGTTAATCTGTTGCGGGTTTAATACCCTACCGTCGGGGGTACTTCAAATTGCTTGGGGTTTTCAACAATTAATAATTAATAATTACCTCTCCTTGAAAAGAAGAGGATTGAAGCTTAAGGAAAATTTTTTCTTTTTTCCCTTTTAAAGGAGAAGCTTTAAACCTTAGTTATTTGGTAAGACACGAAATGGTCGGTCGTTGACTATCCATGAGCAATTTTTCCTTCTGCCTTCTGCCTTCTGCCTTCTGCCTTCTGCCTTCTGCCTTCTGCCTTCTGCCTTCTTCAATTATTCCTGCTTATTCTGAGCTGCCCTTTCTTGCTCAACTTCTGCCTGCAACTGAGCCAACTCCTCTGGAGTCATTTCTTCCAGACGCTTTTGGATCACTGCTTCCTCATAATCCTTTAACTGTTGGTTATAGGTCATATTGCTATTCGTAACCCGAAACAAATAGGTCAGTAGCCAGCCAACCAAGCCACCGACCAATACAGCTTGTGTCCAGATACCAGCATCTACACCATTTACTCCTACTACCTGCAATATTAAGTAAAGGATACCACCAGCAGCAAAAATACCGACACTTATTCCAATAGCCTCAATTCGTCGCATTAACCTTCAATTTGTCGCCGTCTGGGGCGAAAGTTCAAAAATGGGGACAAAACTAACATACCAGGGAAGAAGAAGAACATCAAGAAATACATAAAGCCTCGTTCAAAGGAACTAACAACATACCAACGCATATTCAAGTAAGCATAGACTATAGCTGGCATTACCAGAAGGTAAGTTCCTGCTAGGACTGCATAAATAATTAGAATTATCAGGTTCCCGTCTAGTTCTAAGTTCATAAACAATATTTATTTAGAAATTGCAATAGTTAATTGTGTTCTGTTTAATATATTATTAGTTTAATGGGTATTTTTCCCTCAACCCTCCAAATTATTGCATATTTTGGCAGGACTCAGTTTTTTGAGAAAAAAATTCTCAAGTTGAGTAAACCTCCAGATAGAAAAGCTCGGCCCAGATGCAGGAGAGTACTCTAAACCTTCACCTTAGCCCAAACTTAAAATTGATTTGGCCAGCCTTAAATACCTTGATTTTCCCTTTTTGAGGAACTTCTATTCTCAACTTCTTCCATAACAGTGCGCACTGGTATATTTACAAACTGCAGGAACTACCCAGTAGCTAAAAGTCTCATAAGATTCCTGCGGAATATTTCCCTACGGAATCCTACGCAAACGCCAAAGGTTTTTTATTTCCCCTGTTGCCTGTTACCTATTGCCTGTTGCCTGCGCAAAGCGCCATACAAGAAATTTAAAATTTTTTTTCAAAAGACTTGCCAAAAATTTGAACATTGTGATTAAATAAATAAATGAGCTTTTTATGCAAATGCAGTAAGTTCAACACTCGACATAAAAACGGGGGTGTGGCGGAATGGTAGACGCTACGGACTTAAAATCCGTTGACCTTAACAGTCGTGTGGGTTCAAGTCCCACCACCCCCATCCGTAAATGTCAATCAAATTTGGCCATCAAAAAAAATTTTCAAACCTCAAACCAAGCAAATCAAAAGCCACTTCTAATTTTATTCCCCTGTGGTGCTTCACAAAATGAATAATCCTAAGATTTAGTCCTCATAATATGGCAGTCGAAAGAAAGGTTAGGACTGTTCAAAAGTTTAAGATAGTCCTGCATAGTAATGTATACAGGAAAAAGGGCATTGCTGAGGGGTGGAATGAATATAAGTGGTAAGTTAAGTGGGAGCAGGCATCCTACCTGTCTCCATCCTGCCTGTCCCTGCCTGCCCTGAAAATATCAGGAACGGGCAAGAGGCCCATTCCACAAAACTATGAATTAAAATAATTCCGCATTTATGCAACGCCGGAAAAAGGAATACCTGGCACGGGAGCAAGATGCTCCCACTGCCGTGCCTCGTAACAAAAATAATGAAAATATACAACCATTACAATGCAGCATCACCAAGTTTAAAACTTAGACAAAATAAGACTTTTCCTTCTGTCCCAGATAACGAAACGCCTTCTCCCTTCTTCCTTCTGTCCTAGATAACTAAACACCTTCTCCCTTCTCCCTTCTCCCTTCTTTCTTCTTCCTTCTTCCTTCTGCTATAACTGACAATTCTGATCAAATCTAGGAATTTCATAACTCAAAAAATCATAAGCCATATCAGTATTAGGAAAAATAGCACGCGCCTCCTGTAGCAAATCATCCAACAAAATCGGATTCCCAGGAGCATATCTAGGACTAAAATGAGTCATCATCAAACGTTTAGCACCTGCGGCCAAAGCCACCTGTGCAGCCATAGTCGAAGTAGAATGTAATCTTTGAAAAGCCATATCAGCATCCCGATGAGAAAAAGTAGCCTCGTGAACAAGTAAATCTGCATCCTGTGCCAGTTCCACCGCCCCATCACAAAAAACAGTATCAGTACAATAAACAAACTTCCGGCCAATCTGAGGTGCCCCACATAAATCAACCCCACTAATTCTGCGTCCATCAGACAAAGTAATCCACTCACCCCGTTTTAACTTGCCATATATAGGACCAGGAGGAATACCCAAAGCTTTAGCCTTTTCCACATCAAAATGTCCTGGTCGGTCCTTTTCCGTTACCCGATAACCAACAGCAGGAACCCGATGTTTTAAATAACCACAACTAACAACATATTCATCATCCTCATAAATTACACCAGGTCTAGATTGGTAAATCTTCAAAGGATAAGCCAAACGAGTTTGAGAATATCGAATACAACCTTGCAAGTAATCCTCCAGAGCAGGGGGGCCATATATATCGATACTTTTAACATTTCCCCCCAAACCACAACTAGCTAATAACCCCATCAAACCGAAAATATGGTCGCCGTGCATATGAGTAATAAAAATACGAGTCAGTTGACTGACCTTAAGTTCACTGCGGAGAAACTGATGTTGAGTTCCTTCCCCACAGTCAAACAACCATAATTCTCCTCGCTGAGGCAAGCGTAAAGCAACACTCGAAACATTACGCGATCGCGTCGGGACACCAGAGCTAGTTCCTAGAAAAGTTACCTGCAAAACTTCAAACTTCCTCAATAAACTAAAAAAATATGATAAGTATATCCACAGTGATAATTATTTTCTAATTTTACCCTGTGAGATTTATTCTGGCTTTTGCCTACATTAGTTAACCTTAAAGTTAAATATAAAATCTAAAATCTGATGAGTTCTGGATTGCTATTTATTTCAGTTATTAATCGTTCCATTAAACCACTAAAACACTACTTTTGGACATCTATTCTATTCTGGTTACTAGCGATCGCCCCTGCCCAAGCTTCCCTAGTCTTGCGAATTGCCATTCAAGAAGGGGCAAAAGAAGTTAAAGTAGGAAGTTCCACAAATGCTACCATTAGAGATGGTGCTGGTAGAGCTATTGGGGAACTACAGCCAACTAAAGGTTTTGTCGCCGAATTAAAATCAGGAAAAGTTGCTTTGGCAAACTGGGTATCTGGTCAAATGTGGATCGAACCCAAAGGAGAAGGTTATGTATGGATAGGCGATCAGTGGTATCGTGGACGTACTCACATTATCCCTAGCAAATCAGGAGTTACAGCGATCAATTACATTGATATAGAACAATATCTATATAGTGTTATTGGAGCAGAAATGAATGGCAACTGGCCTCAAGAAGCTTTAAAGGCCCAAGCAGTGGCTGCCCGCTCCTATGCTCTGAATAAGCGTCAAGAAAATAGTAATAATTTCTACGACTTAGGCAATGACCAACTATGGCAAGTATATCAAGGAATTAAAACAGAGTCTCAAGGTACTTATGCTGCTGTTGATGCTACAAAGGGTCAAGTGCTTACCTACAATGGTCAAATTATTTTAGCCTTATTCCATTCATCTTCTGGAGGCCACACGGAAAATGTAGAGGATGTTTGGTCAAATCCACTTCCCTACCTCCGCGCGGTTCCCGACTTCGATCAAGATGCTCCAGTTTATGAATGGACAGAATCATTTACTCAAGCAGAATTGAAACAGCGAATATCAGGTGTAGGAAATATCATATCTATGACACCTCAGACTACTACTCCTCACAATAGTGTTATTACTATCAAAGTTTTAGGGGATGCAGGAGTTAAAACTCTTCAAGGTACAGATATTACAGCAGCTCTGGGATTAAAAAGTACCAGGTTTACAGTTACTCCTAATAAAGATGAAGGCCAACAAATTCCCAGCAGTTTCCAAATTACTGGAAAAGGTTTTGGTCACGCTGTAGGAATGAGTCAATGGGGAGCTTATAATTTAGCTCGGAACGGATATAATTACCAGCAGATTTTGTTGTACTATTACCAAGGTGCAAATTTAGCGAGAATTGATATACGCTAAAATTAAAGTTTAGACATTATTTTCTAAATCTAAGTAGGTAGACGTTAAAGTTTATTGTTAGATGAAGGCAGGAGACAAAGGCCAAAAGGCATAAGGGAAGAACTTTTAGAGCCACTTTACTTTTTGTTACATAGTTAGTTTTTTTCGTGCCTACCTACTTAAGTCAATAAATTCTACTTCTACTGTTAAGTAAATAAATCTCAAAAACCTAGATTTTACTAAAAATAAAAGAGTTAGATTGGTTTAATTAAAGCTGTTGAAATACAAAAATACTCCTGATGTAGGTATATCTATGATTTTATTGATTAGCTTATTCTCAAACAACTTTTGTTCAGCTTAGATTTATATGATAATTCTATATTCACAGGTATTTTCAGTTTAATAAAGTAAATAACTTATTCCTTAGTATCTGATTGATTTAATCTTTTTTGCCATTCAGCATCAATTTTATCTGCTTGTTCAGTTTCCTGTTCTAGGATACTATTTTCAGTTGTATATGCTAAACTTTCGCGACCAATAATAGTTTCACTAGCAAATTTTTTAGCATATTCAATTTTCTGTTTTAACTGATGATCGCTATGATTCAAAGTAATAACTCTTTTTTGTCTTTGTTGATTCCGTACCTCTACTTTACTATTCTGCCATTGTACCCAAAAATAACGAATTAAAGGTAAAACTAAAAAACCAACACCATAAACCAGTAGAAGAGGATAAATAACTTCAACAAAAGAAATAAATCCTCCTAACTGAGCTGCTACTGTACCATCTTCTAGCAAAGAACCTAAAACTAAAGCACCAACAAAATTTATAGCACCCAACCCAGTTGCTAACATTATTTGACCAGAAGTTGCCTCACTAAACCGCCAAAGTTTTTCCTTTAAAAATGCAGAAACAGGCTGAGAATTCCACCCTTTTGCCGTTGCTTGTAACTCAGGAAAATGATAAACAATTTGACCTTCAGGACTAACCTCTGGACGACCATTAAAACGAATTAATACTGGTAAAATATACTCTTCATATTCCAAAGCATAACCTTTACCCAAATCATCTAAATAAGGAGCAATTTGTTCAGCAACTACCGCCCCTTGATTATTCTTAATCACAGTAGCGATCGCTTGCCAACGTCGCTCATCTAAATTGTAATTTGGGTTACCATCTCCAAACAAAAAAGAAAACACAGCTTCAAAAAAATTCATCCCATTTTTTTGACCTTGAGAATGATATTTTTGTCTTTGACGTTGATATCTGTAGGGGCGATCGTAATAACCCCAATCAAACAACAAAAACCAATTATAATTAAACCAAAACCGAGGGAGAAACATCATCCCGCCACCAAAATTTTTACCCCTACTACCTGAATCATTTCGATCGCCACTAGAATTAAGAGAAATCACAATAATAGTAATAGCAGCTAGTATAATTACAAGAGAAAGTATCAACAAAATACCAAAAGAAATTCGGATTAAATAAAACAATACTCGCCAAACTTTCTCCCACCATTCTCGCCATCTTAACCGCCAGAATTTATTCCTTAAAATACCCCTAAAATTCTTAGGAAATAAATAAGCAATTTCCCCTGTTTCTGATACTTGTAAATGACCACCAGCATCTGTAGCTAAAGCTAATAATCCTTGTTCTGCCACTTTCACATCTAATCCAGCTTTAGCCGCCACATCTCCCACTGTAACACGGTAGTCCAAATTCTCCACGGCTGTTATTATCGCAGGATTTGGAGTCATAACATTACCTCTGACCTAATTTACTTATCTACTTTAAATTATAGACAAAAAATAATCTATCTAGGAGTAAGCATTTAGCTCTCAGTTATTAGTAGTCAGCTATCAAAACGCTATACTAATTAGAAAAGTTAGTCCAGACAAATTTTCCTCAAAAAATGTAGAAGTTGCCAGGTAGATAAAATCTGGTTTGATGCGGTTTTATCCATACTTTTAATTATTTATTAGTCACTCAATCTTGATTCCGACTTCATTTAGTCATCAGCTAATTGGTGATAAATGAGGGCTTAAACCTAAATACAAAAAGTGAAAATAGTCAACAAATTCCCGCTATATTATCTGGTTTATATTATGTATTCTGTAATTGTAATTTTGCCACAACACAAATAGAGATCAATAATGCGGTCTCTTATAGCAATTATCAAACTTAAATATTTTGAACTATATTTGAAAATTTTTACAAATACTTTAGGATTGTTATAGTGACTTTAAATAGGTTATGAAAAAGACGTTATTCTGAAAAGGAACATCTAACAACTGGGTGCATCTCATATTTGCAAAAATACTTTTTTCCTATATATTCCCTATTCCCTGTTGCCTGTTGCCTAAAAGTGATAAGTTTTTGGCTTTATTAAAAATTGAGATGCACCCTAACAACTTAACCCAACTTTCCTTGATATACCTTTACTATTTAGGATGTTTATATAATATCGGCAAATTATGTGTAAAAAAATCTCATCTAAGTTTCAACTCTCCAATAAAAACACTATATGATGAGTGAGATTTATTTTACTTACTCGATCCAAGTTTATGTATAACTCATCTTGCTAAATAAAGACTAATTTATATCTCTTGCCATTCTATTTTAATTGTAATTTTTTAGGGAAAAAGTTACTGAGTTAGTATAGCAATCCTAAATGATTTGTGAGAATTTTTATAATAGTTAAGATTGACGAAAAACCTCGATAAATCTGACTCCTGACTCCTGACTCCTGACTCCTAACTCCTAACTCCTGATTACTACAGAAATATTACATAGGACTGCTATAGTTAAGTCATAAATTCAAAATTTATAGTAGCATTTTGAGATAGTCATCAGTATAGAGAAATAATTGAAAAAGATAATTCCACTTAGTTAGTGTGAAATTTCCGACAATAAACCCAATGTCAATTGTTTATCAAATTAAAATCAATCGTGATTGAGAAGGCAAGAAAATCTAAATAATTCTTCACTCATAAACAATTACTAGAGTTATTAATTGATATTCTACTAACAAACAAAATAAAAAAAATTATCCCTAATCCAATTAAACATTCATGTATTCTTCTAATTATATATAGTATTTTAAAATGAGATGTAAATCTATATTGAGCTTTTTTATAATCAAAAAATCCTGTCTTGAGTATCCATTAATTATTGTGCAAAGCTACTATTTAATGCTGTTTTTTCTTCTTTACTGTTCCCTGTTCCCTGTTCCCTGTTCCCTTTTGAGTAAGACTCTGTCTCCGCATTTCAAATGAAAAGGCTATATAGCAATCCTAAATGATTTGTGAGAATTTTTATAATAGTTAATATTGACGAAAAACCTTGAAAATTCTGAGTCCTGAGTCCTGACTCCTGACTCCTAACTACCACAGAAATATTACAATTTAAATAGGATTGCTATATTATAATTTTATCTTGAATACCTCCAAGAAAAGAGAGGATTTACTGGCATAATTTTAGTCAGAGATTCAAGCCATAAACTCAAAAATTATGTTTGACCGAAGCAGGATAAAAGTAAAGTGCAAACATTTAATCTTCACTTCTTCCTTCTTCCTTGAATAGAAGACCTCCAAGAAAAGAGAGGATTTACTGGCATAATTTTAGTCAAAGATTCAAGTCATAAACTCAAAAATTATGTTTGACCGAAGCAGGATAAAAGTAAAGTGCAAACATTTAATCTTCACTTTTTCCTTCTTCCTTCTTCCTTCTTAATTACCTCCTTGAATAAATGCTTATATCTCTTCGCATTAATAACTTTGCCCTTATAGATCATCTAGACCTAGAATTAAGTCCTGGTCTAAATGTCTTCACAGGAGAGACAGGTGCTGGTAAGTCCATTATCCTAGATGCTCTCGATGCAACTCTAGGCGGAAAAGTAGACCGTCGTGTAATCCGAACAGGAACTAAACGAGCTATCTTAGAAGCAACCTTTGAGCTAAACTCATCCCTGGCCGAATGGTTAGGAAATCAAGAAATAGATCCAGTAGATGGTACATTAGTAGTCTGTAGTCGTGAAATTACTTGCGCTCAAACCTCTCTCCGTACTAGGTCTCGTCTCAATGGTATTCTGGTCAATCGCAAAATAATGGACCAACTGCGTGACCGCCTATTAGAAATTACAGCCCAAGGCCAAACTCTACAATTAGGAAATCCCAATCTCCAAAGGGAATGGCTAGATTTATATGGTAGTCATCCCCTAGTACAATGCCGAGAAGCAGTAAGTATTGCCTATCAAAAAGCTCAAAAAGCCAAAGCAACATTAGAAAATCGTCGCCAGTCAGAGCAGAAACGTTTACAAAGAATAGATTTATTAGAATACCAAGTACAAGAATTAGATAAATCTAATCTTACCGAACCTCAAGAATTAGAACAACTAGCACAAGAAAGTCAACGCCTTAGTCATGCAGTTGAACTTCAACATCAAAGCTATCAAATATATCAAGCTTTATATCAAAATGAAGGAGATAATTCAGCAGCAGCAGACCTCCTTGGAGAAGCAGAAACCATCTTAAACGATATGGTAAACTACGACTCCACATTAAAACCTATATTGGAAATGATTAATGAAGCTTTATCTCAAGTTGTTGAAGCTAGCCGACAAATTAGTAGTTATGGCGAAGAATTAGAAGCAGATCCCCAAAGATTAGAAGATGTAGAAGAAAGAATTCAAGAACTTAAACAAATTTGTCGCAAGTATGGTCCAACCCTAGAAGAAGCTATTAATTATTATTACAAAATACAAGCAGAACTCAAAGAACTACAAGATGGTGGAGAGTCTGTTGAAGCACTAGAAAAAGTATACCTAGAAACTCAAAAACAATTACAAGATAAATGTAGCGAACTTAGCTTAAAACGTCATAGTGCGGCTGCTAAATTAGAGACAAATTTGGTAGAGGAATTAAAACCCCTCGCTATGGAAAAAGTGAAATTTCAGGTAGAGATTACTCCCACTACCCCAACAATCACAGGAGCTGACCAGATTACATTCTGCTTCAGTCCTAACCCTGGTGAACCACTACAACCTCTAAATTCAATAGCTTCTGGTGGGGAAATGAGTCGATTTTTATTGGCATTAAAGGCTTGTTTTTCTCAAATAGAAGGATCTGGTACTCTAGTATTTGATGAAATAGATGTTGGAGTCTCAGGAAGAGTAGCAGGAGCCATTTCAGAAAAACTACATCAACTTAGTAGGAAACATCAAGTCCTCTGTGTAACCCATCAACCGATAGTAGCTGCAATGGCTGATAATCACTTTAATGTCAGTAAACAAGTAGTCGAGGAAATATCTACTATGGACTTAAACTTAAATAATCAAAACTCTGAAGTACGGACTATAGTAAGAGTTAAAAATCTAAATAATTATCAACGGCGGGAAGAGTTGGCACAATTAGCTAGTGGTAGGCCAGCTCAAGAAGCTATAGCTTTTGCAGAATCTCTTTTAACTGAAGCTGCTACTAAACGTCGGCAAAATTTGACTATACCTATTTCCAGTTCTAGAGGAGAATCTTAATCCATAATATCAGTTCTATTAAAAATACATTATAGAATAATATTAACAATTGACTTTAACAAAGGGCAAAAAAAAATTATGTAGATTATGTTGAGTTGTAAACTTAAATAGTAAGGATTCAGGTATGCAAAATAGGAATAAGAGAAAGACTTGATGAGCGATCGCTTAAAACCCTAGCCACCAGGGACTGCTCAAAGAATTCAATGACAGAACGCCCCTGACGACGACAAGTTTGTACCACAGTCAATAAATTGGTGTTGGTAATTGATGGGATGATTTATATTTTGGGGTAGGGCTGTGTAACCTACCCCGGTTAATCATTGGGGGATTGCCCCTACAAATTTCATCCTGTAATTTACCAACGCCGATTTCCCCTAGTTAAGACATTGGTTATAAACCAAGACAATGGACCGGAAAATTATTCTCGTCGGACACAATTTTTGTCCAAAGTCCAATTCCTGACTTTCCTTACTGTGGCTTGGACACTTTTTCAGCTGATTTCGCTTTCTGCTAACTATGACGACCTACCTAGCAGCAGTGTGATGTAGTAAGTATATCTCTGATTCTTCTCTAATCCCAGCTTCCAGAGTGGTGATTAACCTCTATGTGGGTAGGTTTGGTATAACGTCATCCTCTGACGGGAGGGACTTTCACCCTGATTACTGAACAAGTTATGTCGGTATACCTTCTACTATTCTTTAACCTCCATAAGATTCTGGATTTTTGTTAAACCGACACTCTAGGCTATTTCCCCTAGAAACGAATCGCACATTGCTGGCCACTACAGCTACCACTGGTTCATCTAAAAATTCTGCTTGACCACACTGACTACAAACAGAAGGTTGCAATATTTCTATTCTGTCTATTCTGGAAAACCCTTTACGAGTCTTACTATGATGGCCTATTTGTCCTCCTGGTCGTCTCTTCTTTTCTTCGGAACTGGGAGACTCTTGTTTTGGCTTGGCTTTTTCCGATTTTTTCAGTAGATCGGTTGATGGGGGTTTCGAGGAGTTCTTACTGTCTAGGTTTTGACTCTGTTCTAATTTATCAATTTGTTTTTGCAGTTTCTCGATTAGTTTCTGTTGAGTCAATAACATTTCTACCAGTTCTTCTTTTGACAACTGGTTGAGGCGTTTACGATTTACTGGGGGCTGTGATTGACTCATGCTTTGACTTTACCCTAGTGCAGGATGGCAGAAATAACTAACCAGTTACAAAATCCTAAAAGCCTTACCAATAAATACTTTTGACTTTTGACTTCCGCGTAGCTGCACTAGTTTGTTTTTTTGTCAAGCGAACCAATATTCTTGAATTTCCCTTCTGAGAATCCACACTACGATCACGCTATGACCTGAATCCTTACCTTAGATATAACACTATACATAGTATTTATAGCAACTTTTTGTGCTACATTATGATTATAAAACTAGAGGGCATAATTTTAACAAATAAAAACTTGCTTACTTCTATTTCTATCAAAGGTGTGATGAATAAATTTAAAACTTTGAGTAATGATAGTTTTGATAATTATTAATTCAAACTTCAGCAGCAAGTACAAAAAATAAAATTCTATACCATCAAAACTAATATGCTTATTGAAGTTCGAGCATTCAAGTAATGAGGTAAAAATCAAGAAAAAATATTCCTAAAACCGATGTTCTCCAAGCTCACACCTAGAACCTGTATAGCAAATCTTATCTAAAAAATATTTATAATAATTTTTTTGACAGAAGAGTAAAAATTTAATCATGTTAGACTAAAGTACAGGTATGAATGATTTAAAAATTATTCAGTTCCTATCTTAATATTAATTAACAAACTGAGCTTGAATTATTTAAAAGCCTTAATAGTAAAGAGCATCTAAATATTTAATTAAAGCGTTATGACATCTGCATCTCCAAACCAAATAGCAACAGAGTACACAATCCCAAAAAAAGAGGATGTGGAAGTTATAGAGGGTCCTAACAATCAGGTGTCTCACCCTCAAAGCTACTCTGATAACAATAATACTTATAATAGTCCAGAAAATAATCGTCATAATAGGAATAACCCCAAAAGTAATTCAAGAGTCAACGAAAGTAGTGCATTAGTTCATCCTGGGTCTAGCTTTTCAAGCTATCTAGCTGCCCTAACAAAAGAAAACTTTGTCGAAGGAGTTAAAGATGTTGAAGAAAAGCTAAAGACAGTTAATCGCACTTTGGGGATGCTCAATAATTTGTTAGAGGCTCAAGGATTTGATGCAATTCTACATGAAATGTTGCGCTCAATTACTCTCAAAACAGGAGAATTATTGAACGCAGACCGGACAACAATTTGGTTATTAGATGAAGAAAAAAGTGAACTTTGGTCAACAGTAGCTAAAGGAGCTGATGGAAAACTATTAGAGTTAAGAATTTCAGCCAATGTAGGAATAGCAGGAGAATCAGCTCAAGAGAAAAAAGTAATCAACATACCCTACGATTTCTATAACGATCCACGTTCAGCTTCAGCCCAAAAATTTGACAAACAGAATGGATATCGTACCTATACTATGGTAGTAATGCCATTACTGCAAGAAGAAACAGGGGATTTAATCGCAGTTGTCCAACTCCTCAACAAGTTAAAACAAGGCCACGAACAATATGAACAACTAGGAGAAAAAATAGATAAAAAGGGATTTACTGAAGAAGATGAAAGAGTATTTCGTGAATTTGCCCCTTCCATTAGTCTAATTCTAGAATCTTCTAAGTCATTTTATTCAGCAACTCAAAGACAGAGAGCAGCAGAAGCTTTAATGAAAGCTGTAGACTCCCTCAGCAAAAGTAGTCTAGACTTAGAAGATACTCTGGGAAAAGTCATGGAGCAGGCCAAGGAACTTATGAACGCAGACCGCAGTACCTTGTGGCTCATAGATAACGATAAAAATCAACTATGGACAAAAATCCCGATTAATGGACAGCTAATAGAAATCAGGATTGCTAAAGATAAAGGCTTTGCTGGTATGGTTGCAAAATCTGGCCAACCACTACTCATTCCTTTTGACGTTTATAAAGATACCCACTCAGTTACAGCCAAGGAAACAGATGAAAAAACAGGTTATCGTACCTGTAGTTTGTTGTGTATGCCTGTTTTTAATGCTGACAATGAATTAATTGGTGTAACTCAGCTAATTAATAAAAAGAAACAGGGAGATTATCCACCATATAACCATGCAAACTGGCCTGAAGCACCAGAGCAGTGGAAAGCTAGTTTTAATCGCAACGATTTAGAATTTATGAGGGCTTTTAATATTCAAGCAGGTGTAGCCCTCCAAAATGCTAAATTATTTGATACAGTCAAACAAGAGCAACAAAGACAAAGGGATATTCTACGGAGTCTGACCAACGGGGTAATATCTACGGATCAAAAAGGCAAAGTTATTGCGACAAATGAAAGTGCTAGACATTTACTAGGAATCAGTGACACAGAGATACTAGAAGGTAAGTCTGTAAGTGAATTAGTACGTCTCAAGGAAGGTGAGTTTTCTAAGTGGTTAGATTTAGCCCTTTCTCCGAATTATAGCAAAGAGTACCAACAGTATTATCCAGATCGAACTTTGTTACCTTTGGGAAATTTGCCTCCTCAAAGTATTAATCTGTCAATTAACTCTATGATTGATGTTTGTGACCCTAAGAAAGTTAATGGCGTTTTAGTAGTGATGGAGGATATTAGTGGAGAAAAACAAGTGAAAAACTTGATGTATCGCTACATGACACCAGAAGTTGCAGAACAATTATTAGCAAGTGGTGATACTGGTTTAGGAGGAAAACGTCAACAGGTATCTGTGCTTTTCAGTGATATTCGTAGCTACACTACTTTGACAGAAGGCATGGAAGCTGAACAGGTTGTCACGATGCTGAACGAATACTTTGAAGAGATGGTAGATGCTGTATTCAAATACAAAGGTACTCTTGACAAATATATAGGAGATGCCATTATGGCAGTATTTGGTTCTCCAGCTCCTCTAGAACATCATCCTTTGTGTGCTATGCAAAGTGCTGTAGAAATGCGTCAACGCCTGAAAATCTTCAATAGAGACCGTGTAGTTAAGAAAAAAATGTCTATTAGAATTGGTATGGGCATTCACTCAGACGAAGTGGTTAGTGGTAATATTGGCTCTAGTAAGCGTATGGAGCTAACTTCTATTGGAGATGGTGTTAATCTAGCTTCTCGCCTTGAAGGTACAAGCAAGCAGTATGGTACAGATTTGGTCATCAGTGATAATACTTATCAACCTTACAAAGATATGCTTTGGGTTCGGGAACTAGACCTAATTACTGTGAAGGGAAAAAGTAAGCCTGTTAGAATATATGAACTGTTAGGCTTTAAGGAAGGGGATCTGAAGCAAGAGCTAACGGAGAAACAACACCATATAGTTGAACATTATCATCAAGGACGAGAGTATTACTTAAGACCATCCAAAGAAAAAAATTTAACAGACCTCTCTATAAAAGAAGCTTTTGCACTAGCTGAAGCTGAATTTAAAGAAGTATTGAAAATCGATCCAAACAACAAAGCTGCTAAGTTGCACCGCGATCGTTGTCAGCTATTTCAGGCCGAGCTTCCTCCAAAAAATTGGGATGGAGTCTGGAATTTAACTGAAAAGTAAACAATATCTATCTAAATAAGAATAGAATGTTAACTCTCATTTTGAAAAAAAACTAGCCCTAGTTATGACTAATTTAAATTCCCACTACTCAGATACTGAGTGGATAGAGCAGATTCATCAATTATTATTTGAGATTGTCCGTACTTCCTTGTCGGATAAGCCTAAACTACCAGAAAATCTTGCAGAAAAAGCTCTACCACTAGCACAGAAAGCAAAAATTATTCAAGAAAAAGCTGATGGCCAAGTTATTCCTCCAGATTCATTAGAATGGGTAGAAAAAGTCCGTCAACTTTTGTTGGATTTATCTCGTGCTTCTTTGGCAGATATACCTAGACTACCTGTAAGTATGGGTCAAAGATCTCTGGTACTGGCACAAACAGCTAAAGAGATTAAGGACAAAGTTGTTGAAAAAAAATCGTAGTTCTTAACAATCAAAGTTTAGGGCTATTCCCAAGAAATCATAATACAGCTTGTATTGCTACTAACAATTTTAAGTTTTTTAGAAGCTTTCTCAATATGGAATCAGATAGTCAACCTGCCAGTTACTCAGACGATGAACCTCCTCAAAGAATTGCAAATATTTTGGGAACAGCGATCGCTGTTCTGACTCTGGCCTTGCCTTTATTGGCCATTAGTCGTTATTCTCATCGTAATATAAATGTGATTCCTCAAACCTCTTATGAATTGTCTGGGTATGAATGATTTCCAACCAAATTTCTAAGAACTTTAGTTTCAATTTTTATCAATTTTTCAAGAATACTGCGACGCGGTAGATTTTTTCATAAAGCAGTAGGCAGGATGATCCATGAGGAAATTTATAGTTGATCTTTGTATTATTTTCGATTATAAATTTTTTCCTCTAAAACCTACCTAAAAGTCAACTTTATGGTTGATTGAGACTTGAATATATAGTCATTTAACTTTAGATTGAGACAAAGCTTTCTTGCTATGAGGGAGTTTCAGACGAAAAAACGTCTCATTTTTAAGTTAAACTACTATAATTTTCATCTGTACACATGTACTATTTATATTTAATTAGGGTTTGCTGAAAAAGTCTTTTGGCAGGGGTAGGAGTCAGGAGGGATAGGGAATTTAGAGGAGGTGGTTGGATATATTTATCCCTTTATTTTTTTTGCCATAGTTAGCCAAAAATTGTAACTTTTTGGCCACTTAACCTTAAAAAATTGCACTTTTTTTTCGCTCTAAAAATGCTAAAACCTTTATCTGTAAATGCTTTTATATTTAATCAGCAAGCCCTAATTAAGTAGTAATAATAAATAACTGATTAACCGAAAATAGACTGTATTAATTTAAACAATGTAATATAAATAAAATATTCAATAATTTGAAGCTACTACAACTCGGTTACGTCCCTCATACTTAGCCTGATAAAGAGCAAAATCAGCAGTTTGAATGACCTTTTCCCCTGTTTTGCCATGCTTAGGAAAGCAAGCAACTCCCAAATAAATAGTAATATAACTTAGCAGTATACCATCATATTCTACACATAATTGTTGGATTTTTTTCCGTATTTGTTCAGCTCTTCACTTGGTATTTTCTAAAGAACTTCCTGGTAATATCATAATCAATTCTTCCCCACCATAACGACA
Organism: Okeania sp. SIO1H4; assembly: GCF_010672695.1. Lineage (NCBI taxonomy): Bacteria > Bacillati > Cyanobacteriota > Cyanophyceae > Oscillatoriales > Microcoleaceae > Okeania > Okeania sp. SIO1H4. The sequence continues at coordinate 404,524 of NZ_JAAHGB010000006.1, read as the reverse complement.
AGCTATATAATAATCTCGAACTTTCTATTTTAAAAAAGAGCCTAAATTTTTGAGAATAATATCTCCAGCAGCATGACCAAATTCATCATTAAAACTTTTAAAATAATCTACATCAATCATAATTATACCAATAGGCTTTTCAGTCTCTTGTGAGGCAATGGGCACTCGGTGTGAGGGAACAGGGAATGAGAAACACCGAAGCAAGAAAATTATCACGAATGATTTAGAATTGCTATAAATTAGATTTGAGTTATCTTATGTTCAGAAAAACTAAGATACTTAACCATAATTAAAATTGGCAATATTTGCAGTTAAAATTTGAGTATATAACTAACAGGCTATCAGACTTAATCTCAACACCACAGGCTAAATTTACCTGCGAAATTAGTCTATAAAGAAATTAGTCTATAAAAAAGAGCTACTTGCACTAAGAGGTGATTGATTAACTGAGCTGTTTGCGCAGCATTCCGCAGGAAAACTCTTATGCTATCTAGGTCTCATCAATTTATACTTTACTGGCCTACAATCGGTAAAAACTTTGTCCTGTCAGAAATTCAGCCTCTTAATATTTACTTTATAAATCAGCTCTAAGATAGAATTCAGCTACTAATAGTTATTTTGCTCAACTATATAATTATCTAAAACTTCTAGTAAATCTTCAATACTAGCATTATGATCTAGAAAAGAAAACAAATGTTTATAGCTAAGTCTACCTTGTTTATCTAATACAAATTGTCCTGGAAGAGGTGCTCCCAAAGCTTGACCGACTTGATAATTTTTAAATACCTGACAACTAGAATCACTGAGTAAAGGCATTTTTAAACTTAGATCGCTCACAACAGTCTTACTTTGTTCCCTATCTGTACTCGTAATCATTAATATTTCTATTCCCCGCTCTAAAAATTTTTCATAATTATTATTTAAAGCTAAGATATGAGGAAAACAAAATGGACAATACTGTTTCTCAGTAAAGATACGAGTCAAAGCAAGTATGACAGGTTTTAACCCCCAATAGTCTGATAAACGAACTAATTTACCATTTGTGATATCTGGCAATTCAAAATCTGGTGTTCTTTTTCCGTTATCCAAACTATTAATAGGTGGAATAGGTAATAAATTTTGAACAAAACGTTGATTTATTAAACCTCTAAAATCATAGGAAGTTAGCATAATCTTGATATAATTTAAAAGTTAAAATTCAAAACTTTAATGTGTTTAAATCTCCTCTAAATTTACAACTCCAACACTTTTAGAGCTAGAATATATATGAAAGTGTTAGAGTTGACATTTTTTTTAATTATTAGGTACTTTATAGACTGCTTAAATCAATTTATTTAATAGCTGCAAAGAATTCCTTAGATTTGATTGGGTCGGGATTCATAGTTTTATCTCCTGGTTTCCAACCTGCAGGGCAAACTTCATCTGGGTTAGCCTGTACATACTGAATAGCTTGTAGAGTACGTAAGGTTTCATCCACGTTACGACCAAAAGCAAGATTATTAATTGTGGCGTGTTGAATAGTACCTTCTCTATCAATAATGAACAAACCCCGCAGAGCAATACCTGCTTCTGGGTCTAAGACGTTATAGGCAGAACTAATCTCTTTCTTAATGTCAGATAATAGCGGATAGTTAAGGTCTCCAACTCCACCAGACTTACGATCTGTTTGAATCCAAGCTAAATGCGAAAATTCACTATCTACTGAAACTCCTAGAATTTCTGTGTTAAGTGATTCAAACTCTTTGTAGCGATCGCTAAATGCCGTAATTTCTGTTGGACAAACAAAAGTAAAGTCCAGGGGATAGAAGAATAAAACTATATACTTACCACGATAATCAGACAGTTTAATTGTCTCGAATTCCTGATCCACTACACCTGTAGCAGTGAAATCCGGGGCTTCCTGGCCTACACGCAGGCATTCCTCTGTCATGATTTAATTCTCCTTAAAATAACTTGTTGACACTCAAAACTCAAAGAAAACTTATGGTTTGAGATTCTTTATTCTTCAATCTTACCTCTTCATACTAGACCTTAAGTACAAACAAAACCATAGAATGTCTCCTTTCGGACATAGCTAGACCAACTTAGCAGCTCGAATATTTTCAGACTTGGTTTCTCATTCCATATTGGATTGACCAGTAAGGATCGATCAACTATTTTAGTTTTTTAAAGTTTAGTTCTAAGGGTATATAAAGATATTATCAGTCATATATGTTATAGTCATCAGTTAATGTTTTTAATATCTGATTTATAAAGTAAATATTAAGAGGCTGAATTTCTCGCTATACTTAGGTTTTGCTAGTTATCGTCCTGTAGACCCAAATTCCTGAAAGCTTGGTAATGCAATACTTTTAGCTAAGTTTATAAATCAGCTCTAATAGGTTCTTAATTGACCTCCACTATTTCAGTTATCAGTTAACTTTTTCCAACTCCAGTTGATGGTAAAAATTGAACCGGAACTCAACTCAGGCCTATTGAGATTTTGTATTCCCTGTGTCCTCACAGGAGTAAAGATTCCCTTTCTGGGTCGATTGGATATAGCGTTTTTGCGCTGCACAAAGCTTCCCGTAGGCAAAGGAACGTTGATATCCCTCGATAGCTTGTCTAGCTTCTTATAGAGGAGCTAACCTGCTTCGCCGATCCAGGGTATACCGCTGTTCCCATATCCATTGTTTCCTTAGTTCCAATTGGGATATATAGTCATTTCAGATAAGAATGAAACACTTTTTCGGCTGAAACTCTTTCAATGCAAGAAACGCTTATCTTAATCTCAACTGAAATGACTATACAATTTAAATGCCGAACCACTATACTAATAACTGTTTAACTCCCCAATCATACACCTACTTCCTCCTTTGGAAGCTAACGATTCAATAAATAACCAAATACTTTAACTTAAACGCCAGTTGTTGACTAAGGTTAGACTATCGTGATCTATTGCAATAAATCAAAAAAAAATTACTTATTTATATATATGGCTCAGGCGGGATTTGAACCTGCGACCTTGGGCTTATGAGTCCCCTGCTCTAACCACTGAGCTACTGAGCCTAAATTTTTAACCATTCATAATCATAGCACAGAATATTGTAATTTATTCAATCCTTTACTATTTTTTTCTTAAAAAAACCAAACTAGATTTAATTTGCGCCCTAAATTTATTTATATCCCTGTCCCCATTTTAACTTACAAGAATGGGGATATTAACATTTTTCAAGTTGGAGACGTTGTACTGAAAATAGGAAGATTTTCAGATGGGATTAGGGAGTTAGAATAAGTTCTGAGTACTAGGAGGTCTTGATTTGTTCCCATTACATATTTACATGTGTTGGGATAAAAATAACTGTACTATATAAAATCATCCCAATTTTGGCACTCCACGGCATAAATCAGCGTGGATTTGTGACTAGGAGTTGTAAATCGGGTAAAAACCACGATTTTCACATTGCTTTAACTAAATTGTCAGTAGCATACCGTAGTACGTATACACCAGTAATTCACTAGGGGGCATCAATTGCCACTACTCTCTCCGGCCAAAATACCATTGAGGCTACCTTTGAAATTTTTGGTTAATTATAACACATTTTTTTGACTACGGATAAAAATCCTTTGAGTCCTTTGCATCCAGCTGTTCAAACTGGCACTTTTCCGACTTACCGAAATTTTACGATGATTATGCAATACCTAACCTAATGATATGCCACTCCCGAACGTAAAAGAGCCATTGGATTAACAGCTCCATTTCCTGTTGGATGAATTTCAAAATGTAAGTGTGGGCCAGTACTACGTCCAGTGCTTCCCATTTTAGCAATTAGTTCACCCTGAGCAACTTTTTGACCTTCTCTCACAAGAATTTGACTGTTATGAGCATAGACTGTCAGACTACCATTGGGATGCTTAATTTCCACTAAGTTACCATACCCTCCGCTATTCCAATTAGCATAGGTGACAACACCAGGAGCAGCAGCAACAATAGGAGTACCAGTAGGTGCTGCTATATCAATACCACGGTGCATTCTTCCCCACCGCCAACCATAACCAGATGTTAGAGTACCCTTACTAGGCCATGTATACCCAGTAAATTGCATTGAACCACCAGGTAAATAGGTATCAGCTTTACCCAAAGGTGGCAAGTCTGGAGAAACCATTTTTCCTAGTGAAGGATTATTCAGAATCTCATTAAAGTTAGCTCCTGTTGGTGATGTGGCCATGAATGATGACCCTTGAGATTGACTAATTTCTCTTTCTAGGGGTAGTTCTTTAACAACTGTAGCAGGATTTCTGATTTCAGGTCTGTTAGTTCCCATTTCTTCAGACCATTGTGTGGTCTGGCTGCTACTTACTTCTTCCTGATAAGTTGGTTGTAAGTACCTACTACTATTGTTCTCAGTCAGAATTTGAGAATTATTCGGTAAATTCTGTTGTGAAGACGACGGCTCAGGCACTGGAATATTTATTGCTTCTGAGGTTATTATTTGAGAATCTTCAAGTTCTTTTTGATTATTATATTCCTCTCTTAGCCTGCTTATTTCTGACCTTAAACGGTTAGCATAAGGATTGTTTTGACCTTCAGATTTTGCTGTTGGTAGTAACTCATCACTCTCAGTATTTATGTCCACTGGTAGTGGTTGAACGGGTTGACTATTACTAAAAGAATTTTGTCTAGATTCCCTTGCACCTAGATTATCAGGCCATACTTTATTAACTAAGGGATTTTTAGGGCTATCTGTAACAACCAACTGTGTTAAAGTTGAAAATTCTTTTGGTTTCTTGTGTATTTGATGTTCTTGATCGTTTAGACCTTCAGACCAAGAAACTAGTTGTACACTTCTCTGTGGTGCAACTTCAGCTCCAGTCAAACTTGGTACGCTGTACGATAAATAATTAGATTTTATATTAGGAAGCTTGGCTTCAGGAATATTGAATTGGTTAGCTGTAGTTTCCAAAGAAGGTTGACTAAATTCCTCTTTTGTAGAATTGCTACTGGTAGAACTTACCAGTTTTAATGATTCAGAAAATGGTTGCTGAGGAATTTTAAGTAATTTAGCTGCTTCAATTACGTCTAGATTTTTGATATTATTAGCTCTAGCTAATACTTCGACAGATACATTGTTTTCCTTGGCAATTAAACTTAGCGTGTCTCCCACACGCACCTTATATACCAATGAAACTGGTGTAGATGTCATCTCAGAATCAATAACCACTGCCCCCTGTAGTTTAGTCCCTTGAGCCTTGATTGACTCTTGAGCAATATCTATTTGACTATCACCTACTTGTTTAGCTGTGGGACTATTGTCTGATTCAGAGGATGTGGCCATCTGTAGAGCTGGTTCTTCAACAACTAAATTTTCTGATTTGCCATTTCTATTTTCTAGGAATTTTTCCTTTGATTTATCAAATGACTTTCCTACGGGATCAGAAATATACTGCTCATACCTCAACTCCAGCGAACTTTTTGTCGAGAGGTTTTCTGGTTTTTGGACAGGATTAATTTCTACTTTTAATCGGTCAATTAGCTTACTATTACTGCCTATTGGCTCCTTGTCCTGCACTTTAGCCAGAAGTCCTAGAGGAGGCAACTCATTAGTTTCTAATTTATTAATTTTCGGTTCAGAAAAAACTAAAGTCTCTTTCTCTTGTTCAGATTTTCTGGCTTTAGTCTGGCTATATTTGTGTTGAAGTTCTATAGGAAAAAAGGATTTTTCTCCTAGTGTATGTTCTGAGGGCAGGACAGTCTCAGGTTGAGTTGCTTCAACTTCAGAATCAGTATTTTCTTCTACCTCTACATACCCTTGGGTTAATTTCTGAAGTAGTAGACCTTTTGACCTACTAACTCCAGTAACATTTAACTCTCTAGTTGAAAGTTCATGTTTGTTAGTGTCCACTCCAGGAAGTTCGGCTGCGACTGCGATATTGCCTTTCCCAGACAACAGGATGCCTGATGCACCCATAGTGGTTGAAATGGCAGCAAGTCCAATCATGGCAGCAGCGGAAGAAGTTTTTTTGCTACCAACTATACTTATTTGTTTTGACTGATCAATAGTTGCTTCTGTGTGAAGTTCACAGATAGCGGCAGATTTTCCTTTACTTGGAAATGTTCGTTTCAAAGAACGACCTCCTATCGACAAGGGTTTAACTATCCTTAATTAATTTTTCTTTGTCAATGACATAATTCACTCTATTTTAGAGATCAAGATCACTGACAAACATCAAACTTAGGCTAGGGTATCTTGGTTTCATAAAAAAAGCAAGGATAATTTTAATTTGATTTTTATTTAATGGCCAAAAATAGCACAAAAAAAGTAACTAACTTTTAAGGCACTAAATATTACAACATTCTTGCTCGTAGTTTATTTTTGCCATGTTATTTGGAAATAATCCAATTGTATTTTTCTCTGAATTATTTAGTCCTTTAGTAAATACCCTCTAGACGAACAAAAGGATTTCAGGAGAAAATATCATCTAAATTTTGGTATACACTAACTTGGCAGTTGTGGCAATTATTAGATATATAGAAATTTCTTATATATAGATAGATATAGAATTACAGACTGTATGCGTCATACTTATACAGAGCAAAATGACCCATTAAATACTTATAATTGGAATATTTAAGAAGTTAAAGATTTTTGAGCGATCAAAACTATATTTAGTGTGGCAGTATAGTTTTAATTAGGGATATATGATGTTTTTCATCATTAATATACATATCTGTAAATAGTAAATAAAGATTATAGATGTATAGATATTATCAGAATAATGATTTTAACTCAGATAATCCAATTGACGCCTGGCTTCAAATAAACCCAAGGCAGCACTAACAGAAAGATTTAAACTACGAACCTTTGGCTGTGTCATTGGTATATAGAGAGTTGCTACACAATACTCTAGGACATCTTGTGGTAGTCCATTAGTTTCTGAACCAAACAATAGCCAATCATTTGTTTGGTATTGAAATTTAGTATAATTAGAAGCTCCCTTTGCACTAAAACCTACCAGTCTTCCACCTCGTTGCTGATGATAGGTTTGAAACTCTTTGAAGTTATCGTGGTCATATAGTTTAACATAAGGCCAGTAATCTAAACCTGCCCGTTTCAAATAGCGATCGCTAATTTCAAAACCCAAAGGTTTTACTAGATGTAATTCTGTATTAGTAGCAGCACAAGTACGAGCAACATTTCCTGTATTTGGGGGAATTTGCGGATATACTAGAACAATTTGAGGCATTAAATCAATTTATTTTGATATTGAGAACATTAAAGTTGTTAGCTAGAAGATCCTACCTTTAAGTTTTAGGATTTCTCTGAAAATTCAATAATTCAATACAATATAGGTATAATAAAAACTTAACTATATGCCTAATATAGCAATTAGGTTTTTCTCCCCTAATCTTATCTTAGTTTTGTTAGTTTTACTTTCTAGGCTAGTGTCGTGCCTCACCGTTCTGATCCTAGAAACACTATATTTTGATTTCCTAGTTCGGTAGTCTTGCATGATAATGATGAGGATATATAATATATTTTTTAATTTCTCCCACACTCCCGGTACCCGGTACTCCCCATCTCCCCATCTCCCCACGCTCCTGGTGCTTCCTTTGCCACTACCCCTAGTTCAGAAAAAAATTTTGATATAGTAGAAGTTATAACAATTCAAATAAAGAATGCTATTTACCTTAATTCCTGACTCTTAATCAATTTTCTCATGTATAAATGCTATATTTAGTTACCATTTCATCTCCCCATTACAAGGAAAGGATATGTAGCAAAACTTTTGAGATTTGGTATAACTCCTGATTCCTGACTCCTTTCAACCTATGTAGCTGAACTAAATGAAATGGTATTAAGTTAGGCCACCATTGATTGACATAATTGATCTTCTAGCTCTTCTTCTTGTTGTGCCATCTCCAAAATTGCTGCTTTAATTACGCTCCGACTGTCAAGACTACTGTTATATTGATCTAACCATTTTTGTGCTGTATTGCCTTCCCGAATAATTTTTTTGATTGGAGAAAGAAAGCAACTAAAGCCAAGTTTTTTGGCATAAGGTAAAACCTGTTGATAAATTTCCTCAATCCAATTTTTCGCTAAAATAGTTCTACCATCTTGCCAATGGGAGAGTTGAGCTTCAAGGCTATGATGAGCTGCTGCTATTTCATTATTATCTGCTAAAGCGACTAAATCTTCCAAACGGTTAGTTGCAGATAAATTACTTTTTTCTAAGGGGTCGAGACTAGGATCGTCAAATAATTGCCATAAACGAGCTTCTAATAAAGCTACCAAGGCCAGCTGCATAACTGGGTTACTCACGAAGTCACAAATTCTTAATTCTAGACGATTAAGATTATAGGGACGGCGATCGCCATTAGGCCGCACAGAACACCAAAGATGGCGGACATTTTGCATAACACCTGTAGCAACTTTCTCTTCAGTCCATTTGATGAAATGACTATGACTTTCAAATAGAGGGACATAAGCTGGAGTTTTCGGAAAAGTAGTCCAACGAGTAGAGTGAAAGCCTGTAGCCTGGCCATCTATAAAAGGAGAAGAGGCACTTAGGGCTAAATATAAAGGGGCTTCCATTCGGATCAAGCGAATGGCTCGCATCAATAATTCTGGTTCACTAATACCAATATTTATATGAATACTGGTTGTAACGACTTTTGCACCGTAAGTTTGTTGTATATATGTGTGATATGGGTTGTTAGGGTCAGAGCGTTCAAAGGTATCACTACCTCCTAAAGATAAGGTACTTCCTGGAATTATTGTGTAATCCCCTAAAGTGTTTAAATAACTTCTCAATTTCAGTCTTGGCTTTACTAGAGCACATAAAAGTTGAGCGTAGCTACACAATGGTGCAGTTGTGTATTCTACATTTCTACTATCTGGCTCCCTAACAAACCCCTCTACTTTGGCCACAATTTGGTCTGACAGGCCAACAGTATTACCTTGGGGTGTGCCAGTGTACATTTCTACTTCAAATCCTTTCGATAGCAGCACAACAGGCTCCTAAATTTGGTTTATTTATATTTTTAATGGTATCAGTATATTTAACATCTTTGGTCTATGTCCTAGGGCTTAGATTATCAGGATATTATTACTTTATTGAAGTATAGCATTTACATTTTAACTGTGAGATATTGTAGATATTTAGGGTTTAAGAGACATCAAGTAATCAATTTATCATAAATTATTTAATATTCCTATATTATAACTAGTCTGAAAATACTGTAGATCAAAGCAGCTAAATATTTAATTATTTAATATATTTCTAACAGAGATATTTGAAGGATTTTCTTCTAATTAACTAGAGACTAAAATTCTAGAGGAAAAATTTATTCTTCCTCTTGCTGTTGAAATATATAATCAAAATCAAATTTTAAAGCTTTAATATGGCGAGCGATCAGAAAACCACACTTAGTAACTTTATCAGTCGTAAAAGTTGCTATTACTAAAGTCACTAACTTTTTTGGAGATAGTTCAGGTATTTGCACATAATAATCTCTTTTTGCAAAAAATATTCCTTTATCTTTAGGTACAATAATGCCATTAAGATGAGCGTGCTGAATTGGTTTTATATATGTTTTAATAAAATTATATTGATTTGTTTGAATACGAGCTAGTTTCTCATTTCAAATCCCAAAATATAGTTAAATATTTGATTTTTTTTTCTGTATTAATGACTCATTTTAATGCCAATTATAAATATTGTAGAGTTTGACAGCGTACATCTTGAGCAGAATGAATATAATATTGTCTAATATAATTTATGAGTACATTTTGATTGATTTTTGTTTGAGTACGAAACCGTCTTAGATATTTGTTCACCCTGTTAATCTTATCTATATCTTGTATCATGTTTACTGCTAAACCATCAGCTATATAATCATCTAAAAAATCTGCTTGTTTTTCTGGAGAATAACCACATAAAATATAAGAAAAAGATCAAACATAACAGCGTTGATGCCAAGGTAAACTAGCCGGCAATTGTTTAACTTTTTGGGTTAGTTTATTAAAGACACTGTCTTCATAATTGGGTTAATAAAATATATTTTGATATTTATTTTTGCGATTTTTCATTATTACTATTTTGATTTTTACGGATGTTAATATAATATTTTTTTATTATTGTGATTAAAATCACATTAGTGATTTTTTACTATCACAACCAATAGTAGATGTTAATCACTGACAAATCGAGATTAAATTACATATAATAGTTATTAAAAAAATTACTATCAAGGTTTGAAGTATATTGGTAATTAAATTATAATAACTATAATTTTTGAAAAGAATATTAACCATAATCGTCAATCACAGGACGGGACTATAATTTTATTTTTGTGATTTTATAGTTAAATCAAGCTATCTCGAATATAGAATGGTAAACTTAATGTGTCAATAGTAAATAACACAGAAATATGTGGCATTTACATTTTAGCTGTAAATATTATATTGACGAAAAAGCAGGAAAAAATGAAGTGTAGAGATTTTTTTTTATCATTGTAAATATCTTTTTTTTGCTAAATAACTTCAAAAATAAATATAGCAGTTTGTGTAAAATTTACAAAATATCATCAATATATACAGATTTTTTTACACTATTAAGCTGTAATACTTTGTTCTTTATTAGAAGCTTATAAGAGATTTTTGACAATTACATAACAAGAAAGTAATGTATAAAATCAATATTTAAAATATCAATATAAAATCAAATATTTGAGAGAAAAGTTGCAGGGTTCACAGAACTATTTGTAAAATAAAAGATGACAATCTAGTTTGAGATATGCAATGGAAAAACTATTACAAAATGATTAATAGATAATCTTCCACCTCAAACTTTGGATAGCATCTAAGTATTCAATCAATGTAGATATAGCAATCCTAAATCATTCGTGAGGATTTTATTGCTTAGGTGTTTCTCATTCCCTATTCCCTGTTCCCTGTTCTCTAAAAGCCTAGGAGATATCACAAATAAAATTGCTATATATTGAAACCTGAAATTAACTTTTTCACTATGGCTAAAAATAATAATAAGTAGTATAGAGGAATGAAAAAAAGAAAATGAAGTGAGATAATTTGTTGATGATGGTAAATAAAAAAGTGTATAAGTTCATTAAACTGAAATTCAGTGAAATAGAAAATTTAAATTAGGAGACTGCAGATGTTTAACTCCACAGAACTTTTAATTGATGCCTTCATAAAACGGCTGACTAATGGCTATCGTCATACTTATGGTGGATATAAAGCAGATTATGCTGATATTATTGCCTGGGCGGCCGGAATGGCATTAGAAAATATTGCTAATAGTGATGCCCTGTATCACAATGTAGAACATACTATTCTTGTAACTTTAGTGGGACAAGAAATTTTACGCGGGAAGCATATCCGTGAGGGCGGAGTTTCTTGTGAAGATTGGCTACACTACCACATTTCCTTACTTTGTCACGATATTGGATATGTCAAAGGTGTATGTCGTCAAGATAGAGGAGACTTAAGATTGTATGCTACAGGCATAGATGGTACCAGTGTATCTTTACCTAGAGGCGCTACGGATGCTAACCTAACTCCTTATCATGTTGACCGAGGTAAACTATTTATTGAGGAACGCTTTGGAGGTCATAAGTTAATTGATGCAGAAGTAATTAAGCGTAACATAGAACTGACTCGTTTTCCAGTACCAGCAGATGAAGATCATCAGGATAAGGAAAACTATCCTGGTTTGGTGAGGGCAGCAGATCTAATAGGTCAATTAAGCGACCCCCGTTATTTACAAAAAATTAGTGCCCTTTTCTATGAGTTTGAGGAAACAGGCCAGAATAAAATACTGGGATATCATAATCCAGGTGATTTACGTCGGGGCTATCCTAAGTTTTACTGGAATGTAGTTTATAGCTACGTTAAGGATGCGATCGCTTATCTAAATCTTACTCAACAAGGAAAAAAGATAGTAGCGAACCTAAGTGCGAATGTTTTCCGAGTAGAACATGATAATGCTGTTGAAGAGGCTGTAGCTATCAGTTAGTTAGCGATCAAGGCAAAATTTATTACTATCTAGAGAAACCCGGTTTCTGCACCTGCTGACTGGGGATAATTAGTGCTCGAAAAACTTTATCCAAAATTCTAAGATGATATCTAGCTCCAAGCATTGGGCAAGGTGAGCAATGAGCATTGATTGGATAAATTTGAGACTAACAGCGATGGCGTTTATTACTAAAACAGTGATCGCTACTCCAGTTAGCATATCCCTATCCGTTCGAGTCAGTACATCGTTTGTCAGGATTTGTATTAAAGAAAAAAATCATACTGATAAACAGGTTTAACAGTAAAACCTTAGCAATGATAAGGCCATAACTCCAATGTCCTAGTTAATGCTACAAACCGCTAACTTTATTTCTATAGTCTAAGTTTTGATAAAAGTCTGGGTGCGACTCCACTAACACCATCGCTTTATTACTCCAGCTTGCAATCAACTCATCTATTGTTAAAAATTGAATACCTATAGAAGTCTCATGGTATCTTTGCACGCGATACGGGTTTTTGGCAAAGGAGTCAGGAGGACTTTCTCAGATCAAATCCGGTTAAACAGTTATAGAATGCTTAAGTCAGGAGGAGTCAGTCCTCAGTCCTCAGGAGGAGAGAGAATTACAAAGATGAGCGTAGTTATAACGATTGGAGAATTTTTTTATGTCCAATAAAACGGATTTGAGATCAGGATCTAGAGAAATAGAATAGGGAAAAAGGTGGAAATTTCCCTCCAGATTCACCATCTCCTCACACTCCCCACACTCCCCACACTCCCCCTATATTTTTAAATAGATTCCATAAGGGTTCTATAAATAGGTCGGCAACAACGTATTTTTTACCTCGCCTGCCGTACAAAATCACCCAGTGATTTCACTAACGCCAGATTTTTAGTAGATGTAGAAGGAAAGACCCTCAAACAATCCTCTGTAATAGATACCTTAACCTTAATTCCAATGGGCAATGCTACTTGTGGAGTTGTACGAGCAATTAATTCTTGTCCAGATTCAGTGCGTAAAGAATAACGAAATTCACGACCTAAAAATTGGCGATCGCGAATCACTACAGACCCGCCATCATCAGGTTTTAACATCAAATCTTCCTGACGAATCATTAACTCAACTCGATCAAATTCATCTAAGCTACCAATTTTTCCACAAAATAAATGATTATCTGTTAATTCAAAACCCCCAAGTTCCGTTTCCCACACCTGACCTTGACGACGTGCAGATAAAAAATTAGCCTGAGTTACAAATTCAGCCACAAACTGAGAAGCAGGTTCAGTATAAATATCTTCCGGAGTACCAAACTGTTCCACACATCCAGCTCGCATTACTGCCACCCGATCAGAAATAGCCATTGCCTCTTCTTGATCGTGAGTAACAAAAATTCCCGAAGCACCAGCATTTTTGAGAATATCTCGTAATTCTTGCCGTAATCTAATTCTGACTTGTACATCCAAATTACTCAAAGGTTCATCCAATAATACTAAAGCTGGATTTGGTGCCAAAGCACGCGCCAAAGCTACCCGTTGCTGTTGACCCCCAGAAAGTTCGTGGGGATAACGACTTTCCAAACCAGATAAACCAACTAACTCCAGAGCATCTGCAACCTGATGATTAATTTGCCTACTTGACTTTTTGCCAGAATTATGTAAACCAAATGCAATATTTTTAGCTACCGTTAGATGGGGAAATAAGGCATAATCTTGGAAGACCATACCAACATCTCGTTTTTCCGGTGGCACCCAATCATTTACACCAGCAACTACTCGCTCATTAATAGTAATAATACCTGACTGTGGTTGCTCAAATCCAGCAATCATTCTCAATAAAGTTGTTTTGCCACAACCTGAAGGCCCCAATAACCCTAGTATATCCCCTTGGTACAATGTTAAATTGACATTTTGCACCGCAGGGGTAGCAGTGCGAGAAAATTGTTTGCTGACACTCTCCAAACAGAGAATTACAGATTGGGCCATTTATTGTTTAACCTCCCTTAAATTCTTAAAATATGTCTAGAACATTATTTACTTCTCAATTATATTAACCTAATTTTTAGGAGATATTCTCATTAAGTTTCTGGAAATTTTCTAAGAGGCTATTTGCCAATAAAGTAGGGTGTGTGACGGTACGCTTACTATTTCTAGATGGCAGAGGGCAGAAGGCAGCTATGCTGAAGAGAAAATTCTATATATAGCAATCAGAAATCAGATGTGAGAATTGAGGTATTCCTTTAAAGCATAGAATATAGTAGTTATCTTATTCTTATGTATTCATTTCTTTCCTATTCCCTATTCCCTATTCCCTCCATACCTAAAACAAAAGTCTTCAATATCTCACAACTAAAATCATATTGCTATATGATATAAGTCCTGATAGTATTACTTTTCTATTCAGAAATAGTATTACGTAATAGACATCTCCAGAAAAGAGGGAATAGGGAATAGGTATGGAGGGGGAAAATAATTGATAATTTCTGTATGATAATTGATTTTATTTTTTATTTTTGGAGATGTCTAATAACTAAAAGTCTTATATGATTTCCTACGGAATGCTTGCGCCAACGGTTTTTTATTTCCCCTATTGCCTCTCTTGGTGCGCATTCCCTTGCGTCTGACGCCGACGCGGGGTCGCACCGCTGTTGCCTATTGCCTGTTGCCTGCGCGCAGCGCTATAGTCTCTAATGTATAAAATCAAAATGTTTGATAATGTGAAAAAATTTAACTATTTCAACTGGAATGCTTGGACAGTATTTGTCATAGCGATCGCTTTATTAATCTCAGCTCCTGTAGTATTTATTCTCAGCAGTATTTTCTCGGATACAGGAGAAATTTGGAGTCATTTAGCTTCTACAGTTTTACCCCGTTATCTGTTAAACTCCTTCATCTTAATGGTAGGAGTAGGTTGTGGAGTTGTCGTCATCGGAGTAGGGGTAGCATGGTTAGTCACAATGTGTCGCTTTCCTGGTAGTCGCATCTTTGAATGGGCAATGCTGCTACCATTGGCAACTCCCGCCTATATTCTTGCCTACACCTACACAGAATTACTAGAATTTTATGGACCTGTACAAATGTGGTTGCGAGAGGTATTTGGTTGGGCAAGTGTCAGTGATTATTGGTTTCCGGAGATTCGTTCCATTGGAGGAGCGATCGCTTTGTTAACCCTTACCCTATATCCTTATGTTTACTTATTAACACGGGTCGCTTTTTTAGAACAATCAACCTGTACTTTAGAAGCTAGTCGCTCCCTGGGATGCAACCCTTGGCGTAGCTTTTATAAAATAGCTTTACCTCTAGCTCGACCAGCAATAATGGCAGGTTTAGCTCTAGCACTGATGGAGACTCTCAATGATTTCGGAACAGTGCAATATTTTGGAGTCGAAACATTTACCACTGGCATTTATCGAACTTGGTTTGGCATGGGAGAGAGAGTTGCAGCAGCACAGTTGGCAGCAGTATTAATGTTATTTATTTTATGGTTAATTTTGCTGGAGTTATGGTCGCGTCGGCAGGCAAAATATTATCAAACTAGCAGTCAGTATCAAAAATTGCAGCAGTTTCATTTAGGTGGAATACGTGGGATAGTCAGTTTATTTGCTTGTTTGCTGCCAGTCTTGTTGGGTTTTCTGTTGCCAGCAGGATTATTATTAGAAATGACTATTGCTGAAAGTGGGGAAAGTTTTCGGGGACAGTTTTGGAATTATGCTTCCCATAGTTTGATTTTGGCAGGAGTTACTGCTGTTTTTGCTGTAGCGATCGCCTTAATTATGGCTTATGGCGTGCGGTTGAATCGAAATTTGGGAATGCGTTTATCAACCCGCATTGCTGCAATGGGTTATGCTGTACCGGGTTCAGTTATTGCAGTAGGAATTTTGATTCCTATAGGTGCGGTTGATAATATCATTGATAGCTTCATGCGTTCAAGATTTGGGATATCAACTGGTTTATTATTCAGTGGAACTATTACAGCATTAGTGTTTGCTTATTTGGTGAGGTTTATGGCGGTAGCATTTGGTGCTGTGGAGTCAAGCTTGCTTAAAATCAAACCAAGTTTAGATGATGCTTCCCGAAGTTTAGGTTATGGAGCTACGAAGACTCTGGTTAAAGTTCATGCACCGATGATGTGGGGAGGGTTATTAACTGGAGCAATGCTAACTTTTGTGGATGTGATGAAAGAGTTACCTGCAACAATGGTAATTCGTCCGTTTAATTTTGATACCTTAGCAGTGAGGGTTTATAATTTGGCTTCTGATGAGCGGCTAACGGAGGCAGCAGGTCCAGCTTTAGCAATTGTTTTGGTAGGGATTATACCAGTAATTTTACTCAGTTTGAAAATTGCTAAATCGCGTCAATATTAAAGATAGGGAGTGGGGGAGTGTGGGAACCCACCCCTAACCCCTCCCAGGAGGGGAATGTGGGGAGATCGAGAAATATTTGGAAATGGTTGAAGATGGAACATTTTTTTATACCGAATTAAACGGATTTGATATGACTACTGATGTTATTCATGGAACGCCAGATCTATCTATATTTACTTTGGTAGAAAAAATGGTAAAGTATCGAGTTATATCATGTCCGGATAATTAGTGATCAAAAAAACTCTCTCCTTCTTCTCCTGTTCTTCTTCTTCCTTCTTCCTTCTTCTTTCTTCCCTCCTGACTCCTGACTCCTGACTCCTGACTCCTCCGTAGTTATTTATTTATCACTGTTCAACCGGACATGATATTAGTTGTATAGTAATAATTCGCACAGATCCACAACAGAGATTATATCATATTGGAATTGTCACACAAAGAGATATTGTGCAATTTCAAGCACTGGGGATGAATATCAAACAATTCAAAGCTTCAGAAGTTATGAGTACTCCTTTACAGAGTTTGACTCCGTTTGATAGCTTATGGAAAGCTCATCAACAAATGCAAAGGTTGCGAGTACAACGATTAGTAGTATG
Source organism: Okeania sp. SIO1H4 (assembly GCF_010672695.1). Classification (NCBI taxonomy): domain Bacteria; kingdom Bacillati; phylum Cyanobacteriota; class Cyanophyceae; order Oscillatoriales; family Microcoleaceae; genus Okeania; species Okeania sp. SIO1H4. The sequence goes on along the minus strand of NZ_JAAHGB010000006.1, from coordinate 387,555 downwards.
TGGTAGTGATGGCCAATTGTTAGGACTCGTCACGCAAACTAGCTTGTTGGAAAATCTGAATCCTGTGGATATGCATGGAATGATTCAGATATTGCAACAGGAAGTCGATCGCCTACAAACTGAAAAAATTGAAATGTTGCATCGTAATAATAATCATCTAGAGCAACAGGTAGAGAGTTTGCAAGAATCAGTAAATAGACTGGAGCAACACAACCAAGAAATGGCAACTATTAACCAAATGATAGATTTTTTACAAGCTTGCGAAAAAATTGAAGATACGAAAAAAATGCTAGCATAATTTATCAAAAAACTGTTTCCAGGGTTTTCTGACATTTTGTTATCAAAGCGAAACGTTATCAACAACCTCTAAGTATTATCATGGTAGATATCGATCGCTTTAAACAGTTTAACGATACTTATGGTCACAATGTAGGAGATATTGTTCTCCAAAAAGTAGCGCAGTTTTTACAGAAACAAGTTAGAAAATATGATATTGTTTGTCGTCACGGTGGAGAATAAATGACTGTGATATCAACTAATACTCCTCTAAAGATTGCTCAACAAAGAGCATAAATGATTTGTTCTGGAGTGAGGTAATTATCATTACAAAATCAAGGATAAACTCTGCTACATATCACTGTTTCTCTTGGAGTGGCTTGTTTTCCTCTACATGGAATTACAGGAGAAAATATTATTCAACGGACTGATGAAGCTTTGTATCAGGCGAAGAAAGCAGGACATAATCGAGTTGTTTTGTATCAATTAAAGCAGTAAACTTAATCTTGATTTTATGTTTTTTTTTTATTAAGAAATTTTAAAAAAATCTGAATTAAGCATAAAGAAATAAGTCATATATAAATATTAAGGGTCATAACATAAATAAGCAGTTTTATTGAAGCAAAATCAAATTAAGCCCAATGAAAATAGGTCATTTTAGCGAACAGTTAGCCTCCTACGGAGGAGCTACACTAACAGTTATTAGTCAAGTTATTGTAGTAGTTAACTCATTATTATTTGTAACAATTAATCAGGAATTATATGGCGGATTGTTCGATCAAATCAAGCTGTTGAAAATAGAAAATCCTAGCTGTCTGGAATGTGATGTCAAAATAGCTGAATGGAAAAAGAAGGAAGAAGTCATAATACTTTAGCTAGAATTTGACAGGCGATCGCTAGTGGCAGTAAAAATTTACAGCACTTTTTAGGATAGTAAGGTACGCTTTTAAGGCTAATCTTTTTTTCCCTACTCCCTACTCCCTACTCCCTAAAGTCCTAAAATTTTGTACCTTATCAACTCCAAAACTGCTGTAACTATAAAATTTGTTGGCACTAGGGAGCAACTCTCCTATACCAAATATTTCCAAATATTTCCAAATATTTCATTAATGTGCATTTGGATACCTGTTAAAAACAGACTCCTTTAATGATTTAAGATGTTCTAATTTGTGTTCTAATTCAAATATAAGATTATCACTTTTTTCATTATTGCAACGCCAACAAATTGCTTCCAGGTTATCATAATCAAACATTTTTTCTGGGAAACGTGCTTTATTCAATTTGTGGTCAATGGTAACGTAATGTTCGTGATAGTAAAATGAACCCGCTTGATTTATGTATGGTTTCCCATCAACCGTTTTGTACTCATAACCTCGTTTTTTAGCTTCTTCTTTGGACTGAGTAGAATATTGTCTACCATGCACCATTTTTTTTCCACAATAGGGACATGGTTTGAAGCTTTTATTAGTTCGATACTTATATGGACTGATAAAATCTCCTTTTGGGTCTTTGATACAGAGTACTGTTTGAGCTGCATCCCAAATATCTTTGATTTCAGAAGCGTCATATAGTGTATATAGTTTATCAAGTCTTACTTTGCTCATTGTATCTATGCTCCATTGCTGTTTCGTATGTGGCAAACCGTTTTTTAGTTTTCTTAAATATATCTGTTGCTTTCTGCAAAATTTGGTCAATTTTGTCAACTTGCTGGTCTAAAACTTCTTCAATATGTTCTGTTTCATGGAGCGAGCGATCAATGGCACCAATAAGATCCCCTTTATTAAGTTTATGGTCGAACATAGTGACAACATTGTTATTCACTATATTGACAAAAGGCATAAGTATGTCCCATGATTTTTGAACTCTATCCCATCCTCGATTGAAAAATCCTTGTGTTCGAGCTTCCTTTTGTTGTGCAACTGTCAGAGTTTTGAATTTATCTGTATTTCTTCGTTGCCATTGCTGATAATTTAAACCTTGAACTATCTTCATTAAGACTACCTCTTTTAAACTACTTTTTTATCAAAATAATATTCAATTTTCTGCCATACATCCATACCGTAATACTTGATAATATATTTCTTGGTCATATTTTGTTGGTGTCTTAATACATCAAGCTTAGTGTTAACTTCTTTTTTGAGTTGATGACTTTCTAAAACAACTTCCTCTGCAATTTCTTGATGCTCTTCCATAGCATCTTTTATATCTTCTACATGATGTTCGTAGTCAGTCTGATGCACTAAGTCTTTTTCTTTTAATAATTCAGCACGTTCTTTACCTACTTTAGATAGTGCATTTTTTAACCATCGACCTATTTGTAGAAGCTCAGAATTTTCCGGATTTAAAAATTGCTGTAGTTGACTCTCAGCTCGATCTGCTCTTTCTTTTTCTGCATTAGCTTTGGTTTCTGCCATCTTTGCCTTTTTATTTGCTTTACCTGTATTTTGACTTAACATATATCTGTTGTAAGTATTGGCAGGTTTGACAATTTGCAAAGGACGTAAGTTTTCATACACTTCCAAGATGTCGTCATCTGTCAGTTTTAAATCCAGGTACTCTTGTCTTATACCTGAATTTTTGGCGATTATACGAATCTTATCTTTTCTTTCTTTTTTACTTAATGTCATTGTTTTTTCCTACTTTTTTCAAAATGGTATGAGAACATATTTTAATTATACTAAAAACTTATTAAGTTATCAGGAATAAAATACTGAAATTTTTACTTGATAGCGCTACCCGCTAGGGAATAAGGAATAGGAAATAGTAAACTTTTAAAGGGTTTTTCCTGCGGAAACGCTCCGATAACAGGGTTGAGAAATGTCCTAACCTTAATGCGTAGCGTTATAAAGAAGCAGAATCATAAATTTATAAAAATGCTACCGGATTTAATCTAAAATCTTTGTAGCTAACCGTTATGCAACAGGTTAATTAATGGATAATGGATAATTACCTCTCCCTTTTAGGGAGAGGATTGACCAATAAGGAAAAAATTTATTTTTTTCCCCTTGAAAGGGGAGGCAGAGTAAGCTGAATTGTTTAATTATTTAATTATTTAATTATTAATTATGCGGTAAATCTAGTTACTGCGGTTGTACTGCCGGAGTAGATTTTTTTTCCCACTCAAAGGCAGTATATTTCCCACCTAAAGCTTCTACTATTACTTGAGTATTAGACACTAACATTTTAACGTAACTATCTCCCTCACTACCTGGAGCGCCAATAGAATCAGAATATAACTCTCTTGGCGCTAACTTTACTCCTGCTTCCTGAGCTACAGTTGTGATCAACTGAGGATTAATTGTTGTCTCAGCAAAAATTGCAGGTACTCCAGTTTTCTTAATTTCCTCTGCCAAATTTTTCACTGTCTTTGCACTGGGTTGCTCTTCGGTACTCATCCCAATTAAAGTTCCAGTCATCTCTAAACCATAAGCTCTGACATAATATTCAAAAGCATCATGGGTTGTCACCAATCGGCGCTTACTTTCTGGAATAGTTGCTATTTGTTCGCTAATCCAAGTATCAACTGCCAGTAACTCCTCAGTTAGTCTCGCTGCATTCTCCGTAAACAACTCTTTATCTTCCGGCGACAAATTAATCAAAGCATCCCGAATTCCATTTACCATCAAAATCCCATTTTTTGCATCACCCCAAACATGGGGGTCTGGCACTAACTCGCCCTGATCTGGATTTTGCAATGGTGTAACCTTTTCCCCCACGGCCAATTTTTGGGCTTTTATACCAGCAGCATTCATCAGTTTAATTAAACCAGGTTCCAAATTGTAGCCATTGTAAACAATTAAGTCCGCTTCCTCAAAAGCCACACTATCAGCAGGCACAGGTTCATAAATATGGGGGTCAGCTCCGGGTTCCATAATTCCCTGATGCTCAATTTCATCCTCACCTATTTTTTCTGTCATATCGGCAATTATGGTGCTAGTAGAAACTACTTTAGGTTTTTTTTCATTACCGTCTGAAAATGGCGCGGCACAGGTACTTATCCATAATCCCAATAAAATTCCTAATGCTGGCCACAACTTTTGTGGGAAACCTTTAGTAGAAATACTGCTTAATTTCATTTTAATTTTAATTGACAATTTTTCATATTCCTTTCATAATGTATATCATATTGTTTTCATATTTTTGATATGGCAGAAGGAAGAAAGAAAAAGGAAGAAGAAAGAAGGAAAAGTATTACTTTGTCTGAGTTTTAAACTTTTGAACTGTCCGCGCCCTTTGTTTTGACTGCTATATTCCAGAACAGATTTTTGATGCACACCTTTATTTAGGGCTTGCTGATTAAATATAAAAGCATTGACATATAAAGACAAGTGCCTTTTTGGGAACGAAAAAAGTGCGCCTGTTTCAGTCTAAAACGCTCAAAAAGTTAGTATTTTAGGCGCATAGTTGGGCAGAACAATCTTGGGACAAAACTTAGCTCCTACTTCCTCTAAATTCCCATGTCTCCTGTCTCCTGTCTCCTGTCTCCTGTCTCCTGTCTCCTGTCTCCTACCCCTACTAAAATACTTTTTCAGCAAACCCTATTTAAGAAGATTCTTTTTTATCGAATCTTCCTTCTTGAGTTATAGAAAGGGTAATAGCTAGGGAATATTTATAGGAATCTAAATTAATGAATCAGACTAAAATTACAGTAAGTCATTTAAGAGTCCATTATCGTACCGTTGAAGCGTTGCGAGACATTACCCTACAAGTACAAGCAGGAAAATTAACTGGTATTATTGGACCAAATGGCGCAGGTAAAAGTACCCTCTTGAAGGGAATGTTAGGGTTAATTCCCTTAAGTGAGGGTTCTATTATCTATAATGACAAACCTCTTTCAGAGCAGTTAAAAATAGTTGCTTATGTACCTCAGAGGTCGCAAATTGATTGGACTTATCCGGCCACTGTCTGGGATGTGGTAATGATGGGACGGGTAGCAAAAACAGGTTGGTTTCGTCGCTTTTCTACAGTGAGTCGGCAGATAGGGATGGAGGCGTTGGCCAGAGTAGGCATGGATGGTTATCGCGATCGCCCTATTGGTCAACTTTCTGGCGGTCAGCAGCAACGGGTATTTTTAGCACGGTCATTAGCTCAGGAAGCTGATATTTTTTGTTTTGATGAACCGTTTGTTGGGGTTGACCAGAAAACCGAAAATATTATTTTTGGGATTTTTCACGAATTAGCAAATTCTGGAAAAATTGTCATAGTCGTTAATCATGATTTAGGGGAATCTATTACTAATTTTGATGATTTGATTCTGTTAAATAAAGAGTTAATTGCTGTGGGCGATCGGCAGGTTGTATTGCAGGAAGAAAATTTATATCGTGCTTATGGAGGTAAAGTTGGTTTCTTTTCAGAACCTTTAGCGAAAATTGCTTAAAGCAGTTTTGGAGTTATAAGGTACAAAGTTTTGTGAGTTTAAGGAATAGGGAATTGGGAACAGGGAATAGAGATTAGTATTAAACAGTATCTTGCCCTTCCTCAAAAATGCTGTAATTATTCCCGATTTTTTTAGTAGGATTTAGGTTTTATACTGAGGGATATCGATGTTTTTTACAAATGGTAGAAGTAAGGAAGAGGGAAGAAGGAAGAGGGAAGAAAGATTGAATAAAAAAAGGTAATTTCAGTTAGCCTCTTGTGGTCGGAACTGCGGAATTCAGTTATCAGTAAAAATCATATATATATAACCATCTAAAATTAATTGGATCGGTTTTTTTTAAGTATCTTTAAACGATATGCACCTTTTTGTAGCATTCTTTTTTTTACAGGGCTTTTAACCGGACAATATTTAGTACTTTTAGCATATATATTATACTTTATATCGCTAAAGTCGATCCTATTTTGAAATTACCTAAAAACAGAAATATTCGGCATAACTTACGACTTTTTGGCAGTGAAATAATTTGTTTTATAGCTTTATTAGAAAATCAATAGACTAGTTTACTACCAGGAATAATTAGTGTAATTGTTATTTTTCCAGGATTAGTGTTACCAACTAGAGCTTTTCTTTATATAGGAACAGTCACATTTTTCATCAACGCTTTTAATCAACTAATTATCCTGAACTCTCTTTACTCTTTTTTCAAGTGGAGCATCGGTTTAATAGTAGGAATTGTCTTTATTTGGATAGCTGCAAGTTTTGAAACTCGACGAGAACAAATTAATAATTTATTGCAAAATTGGATAGAATAATTAGAAGAGTGGCAGTGAAAAAAAATCAAAAATATATATCTGCTAGAAATTAAAATATTTATTTCTAGCCTTTAACTATTAAGACTATAGCAGTAGGAAATCTTTGGGTGCATCTCAATTTTGAATAAAGCTAAAAATTTATCGCTTTTAGGGAACAGGCAACAGGCAACAGGGAATAGGGAATATATAGGAAAAAAGTATTTTTGCAAATGTGAGATGCACCCAAATATTTTGTCAAAAATACGATCATACAGTAATCCCAAATGATTTAAATCCGGTAGCATTGCTATTAACGCTCGTACAAGAAGAAAAAAAGTTATCAAGATTTGGTAATGGTGAATATGGACAATATTTTCATACCATATTAAACGGATTTGATATGATTTGTAAAAAATATAAGGATATATAAAAACTCTGAAACTTTTACCCCTATTCCCTGTTCCCTAAATTTAAAGAGATTGTTACCCGCAACTTAAATAGGATTGCTATATACATATATCAAAGTAGAAATATTTTCTAGTATATAAAATTATGTTAAAGTTTTTGCCATGTAATATGATGTTGTTCATATACACAAACAGGACAGACAGTAATGATTAGTTAGAAAAAAATATCAGATTTATCATTTTCTTTGTGGGTTTAATACCCCACCGTCTACAGGGTGTTCAAAATTACTTGGGGGAGCGAATCCCCATGTAATTTTCCTCCTGTCTCCTGTCTCCTGTCTCCTTCTTCAAGTTATAATCTCGCTCCAACTTTTGCATAAGTTTAAAGATTATATTAATCAAACAAAGATGTCTAAAACAGAAGTAGTGGTAAGTGTATTGGCGGAATTTTTGGAGTATAAAGAAAGCCAACCCCAATTCATACAATACTATTATTAGAAAAAAGGGTAGAAGCATTAGAAAGTAGGGAATAGACAAATAGCTCGCAGGAAAATCTAATATTTAACCCATAAGTAACTGATAAATTTTAATGTCCCACTCAACCATCCACGTTCAACCACCCCTAAAATATATTCCACCCAACTTCAAGCCACTGGTACGACTAGGTACAAAGCTAATGTTACCTTGGTGGCTTAAGTACCAAGTGTCTGTCGCCGACGTACAAGCAGATAACCTAGAAACCCTAGCCCAACTATATCAAAACTTCCATCAGGGGAAAAACCGCTTTCTGATGGCATTTCGTCATCCTAATGCCAACGACCCTTACTGTCTAGGGTATATGATCTGGTATCTATTGCCCAAATTTGCTAAACAACAAGGAATTACCCTTCCATCTCTTCTCCACTATCATTTTCTCTTTGACCGAGGTATTCCTTTATGGGCTGGTGATTTTGTAGGTAAATGGTATTCATATTTGGGAGGAAGTTCAATTCACCGAGGAAAAATAGACCGTCAGGGACTAAAATCAGCTCGTGAATTATTTGCCAATGGCAATTTACCAATGATGGCTGCTCCAGAAGGAGGTACTAATGGCCACAATGAAAGAGTTAGTCCCTTAGAGCCTGGTATTGCCCAGATGGGATTTTGGTGTGTTGAAGATATACATCAAGCAACTCGTTCTGAAGAAGTTTTAATTGTACCAATAGGTATTCAATACAAGTACTTGGGTGAACCATGGGAAAATATAGAGCGACTTTTAAGTAAGCTGGAAAAAGATAGTGGTTTGTTTTCAAGTTCAGAAAATCTTTTTCATCAGCAAAAATTAGCACCTTCTGCACTATACCAACGACTTTTGAGATTAGGAGTTCATTTATTAGAAAAAATGGAAGAATTTTACCGAAAATTTTACCACCGAGATTTACCCAAGTCAACTCAAGAAAGTTCTTCCCAACAATCTTTAATAGATGACCAAATGAATGAAATGATCGCCACTCGCCTCAATGCTCTTCTTGATGTTGCTTTGGAAGTGGCAGAAGAATATTTTCAAATTCAGGCCAACGGTAATTTTATAGATCGTTGTCGTCGTTTAGAACAAGCGGGTTGGGATTTTATATATAGAGAAGATATTGAAAATTTGGCGACTCTTTCTCCTGTAGACAGAGGTCTTGCAAACCGACTTGCACAAGAGGCTAGTCTGCGAATGTGGCACATGAGATTAGTCGAAAGTTTTGTTGCGGTTAGTGGCAAATATATTACGGAAAAACCGACAGTAGAAAGGTTTTCTGATACAACTCTACTAATATGGGATATGATTAATCGCATTAAGGGCGGTAATCCTCTCAAGCGTCCGATACTAGGAAAACAAATAGTATACATGACAGTGGGACAACCAATTTCTGTTTCCCAGCGTTGGGAGAGTTACAAAACTAAACGTCGTACAGCTATATCAGAGCTGACTCAAGATTTGCAAGAGGCACTGGAAGAAACGATTAAATGATAGTATCTGTGCCAAAAATTAATTTAACATTTGTAGGGAAAAGGGAATAGGGAATAGAAAATAAAATATACAATTAATTCGGTTATTCGGTTTAAAAAGCGTTTCGGTCTGAAATGCTCCGCAAACAGCCGCTAGGTGTTTAGCAGTCAGCTTTTGAGAAGTGGATACGCGACCCCTCCTATAACGCTACGCGCAAGTCAAAAGTCATAAGTCAGTAGTGGCGTTAACGATCGTTATGCGCAAGCTTTCGGCCGTTTGTCCGTACAAAAATAATCCCTGACTAACTTTGAGCATTTATAAATGTCCGCGCCCTATTTGCCTAGTGCTATAAAATTAAACGATAAGCTAGAAGTCGAGAATTTAAACCCAAGCTTTTAGCCCGCTGAAGGCTGTTTGCGGAGCATTCCGGTACGGAAATGCTGAAATGTTGATAGCTAGTTAACTACTTAAACAGAAATCGAAAGTTAAAAATTATAGCAATAGACAAGTAGGGCGCGGATATAGACTGATGATGTCCCAATCAGGATAAATTTTTTTTCACTGTTATCTGCTATAAAATTATAAATATATAGATTAAAAGCTTTGACTGAAAATAAATTTAGAAAATTATTTCAAATACCAAGTTTTGAATTATTTGTGAAATAATTTGAGTGAATTAGTATAGCAGTTGAAGGGGAGGTGAGGACATATCAAAAGCTTAAAACTCAGACAACACAATATTTTTTCTTCTGCCTTCTTCCTTCTACTATACCACTAATAAAACTTGACAAAACTATCCCCCGCCTAATTTTTTGTAATGACTAAAGAATCTATTATTAAATCCTCTAATTTAATTAAAAATAAGCTACTAAGTCTTTTGAGCCAAGAAATGTTAACTCCCTTAACTTCTGTGATGGGGATGGCAAGTGTTCTCCACCAAGAAATCTATGGTTCTCTAACTGATAAGCAGAGAAAATATGTAGAAGTGATTCATGAAAGAAGTCAATATTTACGATTGCTAGTTGAAGAAATTATTGGTTTAACAAAACTATATGAGTATGGCCAAAATTCAGAAAAAACTCCTGTTGATGTGAAAAATATCTGTCAGCAAATAGTAACAGACCTAGAAGCAGAAACAGTTCATCAGCAGATCAAAGTTCAATTATTAGCTGGATCTAGCGACCGGGTTTGTTTTTTTGATAAAACAATTTTAGAACAAACATTATACAACTTAATTTATAGTGTAATTAAATCTACAGTTTCAGGGAGTGAAGTAAAAATTCATTTGTCTGAAAAGCAAGAAGATTTTAAGATTGCACTGTGGGTTTCTCATCCTATCCTTGGAGATAATCTTCCTCATGCTCAACTATATTCTCACAAGTTATCAGAGATTGAAAACCAGGATAATCAGTCTAGCTTAATACTAAATAGATTACAGCTAACATTTGATGAACTAACAACAATAGTTTTTGACAAAACGTCAATACAAGGAGAAAATATTGCAGCTGAACCTACCCGCGAGCTATTGGGATTACTGTTAAGTTGTCAGTTAGCTGAACAAAATGGTGGCTCTTTCTGGGTTCAAGGTTCTACGGAATTAGGCTATCGATATATTTTAACTCTGCCACTTTCTAAGTAGGGAATAGGGAATAGTTTTCTTCTTATTTAAAATAGGGAATAGGGAACAGGGAACAGGGAATAGCTAACTGTAAAAAGGGTTTTTCCTGCAGGAACACTCCGCAAACAGGATTGAAAAATGTCTTAACCAATTCTTGTAAGTAGTCGTGCAAAATAAATTTCCTATTTGAGAGAGGCAACAGGCAACAGGCAATAGGGAGTCAGTAGGATGTGTAATTAATTTTGCATAGGTACTTATACCATTTATAAAAAGTCTTGCTACATTTCCTTGGGAGTAGGGAGTAGGGAGTAGGGAGTAGGGAGTAGGGTTTAAAGGCATAAGATATTTTGTATTAATGCCGATAATCCTTACAAACATTACTGAATTATTATTATCAGTTGATAACTGAAGTTGCATTGGAAGTATAGCATTATTTTTGGGAATTGGTATTAGTGCTATATTTTTCTCAAAAATAACTTTCTTTACTTGCTTATACTATTTGTAAGATTATTTATTTAATTGGTAACAACATGAACTCAGTTTGGCAGAAATTAACATTAACTAATCTTTCTTTTTCTAACTCTCCATGGCTAAATGCTAGCTACCTCTATGGTTTAATTAATGGTTCCCTCCATAACTGGCGACGAGGTAGTTGGTTAATGCAATGGGGAGAAGCTTTGGGTTTTGTCTTGCTGGCAATTGTATTTAGTCTAGCTCCTTTTGTAAATACTGCTCTGATTGGTTTATTATTACTTGCTGGTGCAGGGTTTTGGGTATTGCTTGCTGTTTCAGATAACACTCAGGAATATTTAACTCCTATTCATCTACTGATATTCGTTTATTGGGGTATTGCCACATTAGCAATGGCAACTTCGCCAGCAAGAATGGCTGCTTTTAGTGGATGGGTCAAGTTAACTCTTTATCTATTGTTATTTGTTTTAGGAGCAATGGTATTGCGATCGCCGAAACTCCGCTCTTGGTTAATTAGTATATATTTATTGGTTTCTTTGGTAGTCAGTTTCTACGGTATTCGTCAATGGATAGACAAAGTTGAACCCCTTGCTACCTGGAACGACCCTACTTCTGCTCAAGCTGGTATTACTCGCGTATATAGTTACTTGGGAAATCCTAATTTATTAGGTGGATATTTACTACCTGCCATTGCTTTGAGCTTTGTCGCAATTATCGCCTGGCGTAGTTGGCCACAGAAATTGTTGGCAGTAACAATGTTGCTAGTGAATTGTGCTTGTTTGCGTTATACAGGTAGTAGAGGCAGTTGGATAGGGTTTATAGCTTTGATGTTTGCTCTGTTAATTTTAATGTGGTATTGGTGGAGCATCTATATGCCCAGTTTTTGGCAAACTTGGTCGCTGCCAATAGCTGTAGGAAGTTTGGCAGGGTTATTAATTCTGGCGGTCGTGTTATTAGAGCCTTTGCGCGATCGCGTTTTTAGTATTTTTGCAGGTCGTCAAGATAGTAGTAATAATTTTCGGATGAATGTCTGGATGTCTGTGTTTGATATGATTCGCGATCGCCCGGTTTTGGGTATTGGACCGGGAAATGATGTGTTTAACAAAATTTATCCTCTTTATCAGCGACCCCGTTATAGTGCTTTGAGTGCTTATTCAGTACCTTTAGAAATTATTGTGGAAACTGGTTTTATTGGTTTTACTGCTTTTTTATGGTTGCTGTTGGTGACATTCAATCAAGGTGTATTAAATTTAAGACGTTTGCGAGATGCAGGCGATCGTCAAGGGTATTGGTTAATTGGGGCAATGGTGGCGATGGTAGGGTTAATGGCTCATGGTTTGGTGGATACTGTTTGGTATCGTCCTCAAATTAATACGCTTTGGTGGTTGATGGTGGCTATTGTTGCTAGTTATTACGGTGAGAAAGGAGGGAGTAGGCAGTAGGGACGTTGCATAAGGGCGTCCGTACAGAGTAGGGGGAAAGAATTGATAATTTCTCTGGAATAATTGATTTTATTTTTTATTATTGGAGATGCCTATTAGTTAGGACTTACGCAGTACAAGGTATTTTCGTCATTGCGAGCGACAGGGTTTGCGGAGCAGTCCGGAACGGAAAGCAATCTCAAATCCTAATTTTTCGTACCTCATGCGTAAGTCCTATTAGTAAGTTAAGTAAATAGTGATTTATAGCTAAACTTTGTTTAGATTAATCGGTAGTTGTACTCGCGTAATGGTAGATGGCGATGAACAGCGCTGCTTAATGGGAGCAATATGCTCCCACTACTGTTTTAAATGTGACAAGGCTTCTTGATAGTTATTTTCAGCTTGATAGACCCTACCTATTAAAATAAAAGTATTAGCTTTGAGCAAGTCATTTTTCAGTTCACTGGACAACGATAAAGCTTCCTTGCCTCTATCCAAAGCCTGGGAATACTTCTTTAATGACTCGTAGGTTCTAACCATTCCTGATAATGAAACCATTTGTCCAAACGAAATCTCCTGTTGTCGCCACAATTCCAGGGCTTGTTGATATTTCTCCAGTGCCATAGGATAATCTTGTGATTTTTGTCTAAATCTTAGTCATAGTTACCTGTTCCCTATTCCCTGTTCCCTCTTTTTAATTAATAAACAGCAAAATCAGTAATTTTACGTCGCTCAGGTGTTTTGAAACCAAGTACAATTTGCTGATGAGATATACCTAAATTAACAAGTTCATTAGCAATACCCTCTTCTGTGCCATCATGTTGTATCCAAATTTTTTGGTTGATAATGTCGATATGAATAAGAGTTCCATAAATTCGCCTACTATTTTGCCAACCTATTTCTATTAGTAAGTAATGATTTCCAGTTTCATCTATGACTAATTGACATTGCATTTCTGGGTCATTTCCGATATATTCAACATAGTCTTGTAATACTTTGATAATTGCTTCCTTGAGTTCAATGTTTAGAATATCCATTTAACAATTTCCTCTTGAGTGGGATTAAAGCTAACAAGACGTAATATTCGATCTTCTATTAATATTATTCCAGCTTCTTCTTCAAACACTGATTGACGTATTTCTTCAGAAACAGCTAAGTATAATTTTCGCTCAGGTTCGTAACGATTTAAAATATGTTCATACAATACAAATTGACCAATAGCTTGTTCTAAATCCTTCATTTCTGAAGCACTCCCAAAGCTTTTGACTTCAATAGCAATTTTTTCTAGTCCTTTTTCTGCCGCAATTAGACGTTCTGCACCTAGATCAACAAATAAATTTTTCCTCCTTGTAAGTTTAAGAAGATATGAATCCTCAGTGATTCTCCATCCGTCTTTTTGAATAGCAGATTTGACAGTATTATGATAATAATCGCGGGCTGGCATTATGATTATTTTCCTTACTGGACTAATCCGTAAATCCGTGGCCAAATCTGTGTCTGCAAATGCAATCTAAAATTCAAACCTTACCCAAAGAAGTTGTTAATTTAATTGCCGCTGGAGAAGTGATTGATTCTTTAGCAGCAGTAGTACGGGAATTAGTAGAAAATTCTCTGGATGCTGGTGCAACTCGCATCATAATTTCTATCATTTCTGAACAGTGGCGAGTGCAAATTTCTGATAATGGTATGGGTATGAATTTAGCTAATTTAAAACAAGCAGCTAATCCTCATAGTACGAGCAAAATTACTCATCTTCAAGACCTCACAAAAATTACCAGTTTGGGATTTCGTGGAGAGGCACTTCATAGTTTAGCTAATCTCTCAACTTTGGAAATATTAAGTCGTCCTAAGTCGCCTCTTTTAGAGAATGAAAATGAAGGTTGGCAAGTTGTTTATAACGAGCAAGGAAAGGCTGTTGAAGTTGAAAGAGTTGCTGTTGCTCCTGGTACTATTGTTAAGGTTTCTAATCTTTTTGGAAAATGGCCTGTACGTCGTCAAGGAATGCCTTCTTCGGCACAACAAATGCGAGGTATACAATTAGTTATTCAGCAAATAGCGCTTTGTTATCCTGATGTTACTTGGCAAATTTGGCAGGGTAGTAAGTTATGGATACAAATTAGTCCTGGCGCTACGGCAAAACAAATTTTACCTCAAATTTTATCTACGGTAAGATTGAGTGATTTACAGTATATTCAAAAAGAAATTGATGAACAAGAAGCAGAAGAATTAAATCTCAAAACATCAAATTTTTTCCAATATCAAGATTCTCAATTTTTGGATAGACAATCATTAGAATTAGTCTTAGGTTTGCCAGATAGATGTCATCGTAGACGACCAGATTGGGTGAAAGTTGCTATTAATGGAAGAGTGGTAAAAGTACCAGAATTAGAACAAAAAATTATTAGTTCTTTGGCGCGGACTTGCCCTCGCGATCGCTATCCTATATGTTTTATTCATTTCCAAATTTTTCCTCATCAAATAAATTGGAATCGTCATCCGGCGAAAACAGAAGTTTATCTTCATAATCTCAGTTTTTGGCAACAACAAATTGAGCTAGTAATTGCTAAGGCATTACAATTTAATATGGAAGTAATGCCAGAATTTCCTTTATCAGAAAGAGTGGAAAAAATATTAAAAGTATCTGAAAATACAGGGAATTATCAAACTCGTCGGTCGATACAAGTTTCTCCAGATAATACAGCAGAAAAAAATCAAGAATTTGGATTGATAGAACTCAAAGCGATCGCTCAATTACACAATACTTATATAGTAGCTGAACATCCGAATGGCATTTGGTTAATTGAGCAACATATTGCCCATGAAAGAGTTTTATATGAAAAATTATGTGATGCTTGGGAAATAATTTATTTAGAGCCACCAATTATTTTGCATAATTTATCTTCAGCTCAAATAGAACAACTTCAACGTTTAAATATAGAAGTAGAAATTTTTGGAGATTTCCTTTGGGCAGCTCGTACTGCTCCAGCAATTTTAGCTAAAAGAAATGACTGTGCTGAAGCTTTAATTGAACTGAGTAAAGGTGGTGATTTAGAATCTGCTAAAGTAGCTACTTCTTGTCGAAGTGCTATTAGAAATGGAACTCCTTTAAGTCTGTCAGAAATGCAAAGTTTATTAAATCAATGGCGACTTACTCGCAACCCTCGTACTTGTCCTCATGGCAGACCGATTTATTTATCTTTAGAAGAATCAGCTTTAGCTCGTTTCTTTCGGCGACATTGGGTAATTGGAAAAAGTCATGGTATTTGAAGGAAGAAGGTGGTAGGTGGTAGGTGTTAGATAAGTAATATTATGTTCTGTTGAATAGTTATAAATAACAAGACAGAACTCAGGTAAGATATCTGTCAGATTGGTGAGTTGCAGTATTTACCTCCAAAAGGTATAAATTATAAATTGCCAAGGATTTCATATATTTTGAGAACATTGATATTATTCCACTCCCTAGAATAACTTTTAGGCGCTTTGTCAGCTATTAGGTGGTAGCTTTTAGGTTTTAGGTAAGTAATACTATGTTCTATTGAATACTTATAAATAACAAGGCAGAACTCAGGTTGTATATCTGTCATATTGGCGAGTTATATCAAGTCTCATTAATTAGCCATAATAAAAATGTTTTCT
Organism: Okeania sp. SIO1H4; assembly: GCF_010672695.1. NCBI lineage: Bacteria > Bacillati > Cyanobacteriota > Cyanophyceae > Oscillatoriales > Microcoleaceae > Okeania > Okeania sp. SIO1H4. The sequence goes on along the minus strand of NZ_JAAHGB010000006.1, from coordinate 371,583 downwards.
ATGATAAATTTTTCCCTGTTACCTGTTCCCTGTTCCCTAAAATTTTTATTGTGGGCATTTAAAGATACATGGTATTAGAGTATTTACATCCAAAAGGGTTTTATACATTTTTAGAACATTGATATTATTCCACTCCATAGACTGACTTTTAGACACTTTATTACCTATTAGGTTTTAGGTAAGTAATACCATTTATCAAAAACTTTTCTACACTTTGTTGAGCAGGGGAGTATGGTAGTGGGGTAGTGTGGGGAGAATCAAACATAAGAATAATTAACATTAACTTAGCTGAAATTAGCAAAAAAGTGATTTTACTTGTGCTGATTAGTTGACAACTGAAGTATTGCTATACTTGGGCAATACTTTTGGGAATTGGTATAATACCAAGCGTGAAAAAAGGGGGTTGCACATTATGGAATGATACTGCCAAAAAGAGGTTTAGACTTTGACTAAAAAAACCTAATATTAATTGTTCTAGCAATTATCAAATCCAAAATCAAATTCAATCAAAAATCTCAAATCATTCGCCACTGTGCAACGCCGAAAAAAGAATGTTACGAATAATCAGGGCAATTAAAATACTTTATAGGAGATGTCTCTTGGAGGAAAAAGATAAGTTCAGACCTAAAAATTGCTATTAAAGCTATTCATTCTGACTCAGTCAGACTGACTTCTCCTCCACGGTCGGGGTTAGGGGTGGGTTGACTCCTAAGAAATATCCTAGCTATTTGTAGCAAAAATTTATCAATTTTGTATAAGTAGGTAGGTCTAATTAAACGTAAAAAAATTGTAGGGGCAGGTTTAACCGACAGCTTTGACTTCAGCGCGATCTAGTTCTAAAAACCCGCCCTCTAATATTGCTTTTATTTATGCTCATCTACTTAATATCATCTTCTGTTGAATAGTTATAAATAACAAGGCAGAACTCAGGTAAGATATCTGTCAGATTGGTGAGTTACAGTATTTACCTCAAAAAGGTATAAATTATAAATTGCTAAGGATTTCATACATTTTTAGAACATTGATATTATTCCACTCCCTAGAGGGACTTTTAGGCGCTTTGTCACCTATAAAGTTTGTCCCATTAGGCAAACTTTCTCATTTACCAAATAATTAAATTTTAAAGCCTTTCCTTTAAAGAGGAAAAAATAAAAAATTTTCCTTTTAGTTAATCCTTTTCTTTTCAGAAGGTATCTATAAAATAAATCTTCAGGGATGTTAAAAAATTGGTTCTAGTGGGTTACGGCTAATCATAGCGACAACTATGAAGTTTAACTATTAATCTGCGCCTAACCCACCCTACACCAGAATTTAATATTTTATTTACAGATACCCTCTCCTTGAGAGGTAATTGTTAATTGTTAAAAACTGCCAAACTACCACCTAATACTTAATATTTTCAAGATGAATTATTCCCAATATCGACAGTCATTTTATTCAGAAATTAATCAACCTGATGAAAAAATAGATTTAGCTAAAGCTGCTCTTTATTTAGCTTTAGAATATGAACTAGAATTTGACCCTGATGAATATCTGAATGCTCTGGATACCATGGCAGATGAAGTTCGAGAAAAACTACCAGAAACGCTTTACCCTCTACAAATTATTAAAAGTATTAATAACTATCTCTATGATGATTTAGGCTTTGCTGGAAATACAATTGACTATTACGATCCACAGAATAGTTTTCTGAATCAAGTAATAGAAAGACGCACTGGTATTCCAATTACTTTATCCCTCGTTTATCTAGAAATTGCTCATAGAATTAATTTTCCGATGGTTGGTATTGGAATGCCAGGACATTTTTTAATTCGACCTGATTTTGAAGAAGCTGGCATATATGTAGATGCTTTTGATCGAGGTGAAATTCTTTTTCCTCAAGATTGTCAAGAAAGATTGGCCAGGATTTATGGTCGAGCGGTAGAGCTACAACCTCAGTTTTTGGCAAAGGTAAGTAAAAAACAATTTTTAGCACGAATGTTGACAAATCTTAAAGGAATTTATTTGAACCGAAATGAGGGGTTAAAAGCTATTGCAGCTATCGACCGGATTTTATTATTATTTCCTGATGCAATTGTAGAAAAGCGAGACCGAGGCGTATTATATTATCAGTTAAATTTTTGGGCAGAAGCTCGTCAAGATTTAGAGAGTTATCTAGTAAATCTTCCTCAAGCAGAGGATGCAGATATAATTAGACAATTACTGGCTAGTATGAGTCAAGATTTATAACTGAATATGACAGATTTGGGGAACCCCATCTCTCATCTTTCAGACCTTATATACAAGAGTGAAAATACATTGAACAAATGTAATTATTAATTTTTGAGGAATAGTAGAATGAAAAATATTTTTAATTCAGGGCAGTGGAACAATAAATCCAAAAAAATTGCTGATTTTAATCAAGGAATATCAAATTTTTTCTACCTTTTTTTTGCCGGATTTTTGGCAATTATTAGTAGTGTTTTAATCTTTACTGCTCAACCAGCAGATGCTATAGATGAAATTAAAATTACCTATGACGGTTTGAATATACCCATAGCTATTGCCGATCTAGTAACTTTTGCTGAGACAGGAGAACAGTCTGAGCAACTAAAGTCACTGTTTTTAACTGCAAATGCTACTCAGGAAAATATCGATACAGTTCGGGAAATTTTAAATTATAAATTAGAAGTTGAAGCTGATTTTGTAAATACATTATTAGAATCGCGTTATGGTAAACTTGGTGTAGAACAATTTAGTCGTTATTTTTCTCCAGATAGTAATGTATCTCAAGTAACTAACGATATTATTGATACAGTTAATCGAATGATTAGTGATGGAGAAATATCATTTTTAGAAATGGTGCAAGAGTTTAAATGGACAGATAAAATTTTGATTGATGCTAAAGGTATTGAAACATTTTTTGTAGAGACTATTGATGTTGCAAAAAGAGGGCTAGATTTTCTCAAGGCCCAGCCACAGGTACAAAAATTATTCTGTGAGTAGTCTACAGGTCAGGAAGGTAAAAGAAGCAAGAAAGAAGAAGGTTAATTCTCAATTATTTCAGCTAAAATTAATATTTTTTACTGAATAATTAAGGTTGAAAACCTCTTCTTTTAAGAAGGTAGAAGGCCGAAATAAAAATTTTCGTTGTCTGAGTTTTAAGTTTTTGATATGTCAAATACAGTCATGCTGACTACTATAATTATTAATTGTTGAAAACTAATTTGTTGTCATAATTTTTGATAAATTTAACCCGAGTGCTGCGCAGAAAGTAAGAAGATAAAATTGAAAATAAGGAGTTTACCTCACGGGGTGACAAGCACTTCAAAACTATTGTTTGTAAGGATTTAAAGGATATCCACTCTGTCAAAAATTGAGGTTTTTTATAGGAGTGGGATCATCATTATTAGTGAGGGTGTGGGTTCGCGATATAGCTGCCGCTAGGCTCCGCCAACGCTAACCAACACCACAAATTACATTGATTCATTGTTCAATCAAATGTATCTTAGAACATTTATGTAAGTCAATTGAAAATTGTTTAATCATCAGATGAAAGGTAAGACATTGAGTGTAAATAGTTAGGGTTTGCTGAATAAAGTCTTATGGGTGAGGGTAGGAGACAGGAGACAACCCACCCCTCGCCCCTCCCCCTCCCAGGAGGGGAGAAATGGATCGGGAGCGAGGAGGTAGGAGCTAAGTTTTGTCCCAAGATTATTCTGCCCAACTATGCGCCTAAAATACGCTCCTTTTTGAGCGTGAAGAGCTGAAAACCAGGTACTTTTTTCGACCCAAAAAAGGCTAAAACCTTTATCTGTAAATACTTTTAGATTTAATCAGCAAGCCCTAGTTAAGTATTATCTAAGATTGACAGAGCTTTTAATCCCCTGTTATCATCAGACTTTTTTTGAGGATTCAGGTTAATTATCTGTTAACAATTTAGGTTTCCCGCTCCGTTTATACGCCCCGTCTCACCGTTAAATCTCGCGATTATAACTGGAGTCCTCTTTCAACATTTATAATAGTATTGTTCTTCTGCTACTCTCTTCAAACGTCGCAGTTGAGCTTCCATATCTGCTTTTGTCCATGAGGCAGCAAACTTATTAAAACCGAATTGAATTACAGGATTCGGTATCTCAAATTCAAAACGATTTAATAAACAAGTACCTTCAGCTTCTGGTTGACATTCCCAGCGATCTCGACCTCGAAAAAAGCCCTTAAACTCCCAGACAATTAAACCAGGTTCTCGTTCTACCACAACACTATCTAAAGATGGATATAAAAAGGGAATATTTATGATAAATCTACTACGACTTCCCACAAATGTATCCCATTTGCCCACAGGTTCACAACGTAACATTGGATTTAACCACTTGTGCATAAGAATGTTATTAGTAATACAATCCTCTACAATAGTGGCACTGGCACGAATTAAAATAAATTGCTGAAAAACTTGACTAAATGACATAGTTACCTTCAAGCTATAAGGCATATATTGGTAATCTCATCAGGTTGCTAATTTAAAGGTCACATTAACCCAAAAAAAGCATGAATGGCACTTGGCAAATTATTACACAATCAATCAGTGAGCCAATTCAGGCTAATTTGATGTTAGCCTCAAATATTTTGGCACAAACTGAAGCAAATCCTGTAAATATAGTGTCCCAAAATTTTACAGCAATTGCAATTTTGGACATAGTAACAGCAATTGCAATTCTAGTTGTAGGCTGGATAGTGGCTTGGATTCTCTCCAGCTTCCTTGGAGGACTATTCAAGAAGACCAAAATCGATAACAAAATTGCTGGTTGGGTAACGGGTAGTCAAGAACAAGCTCAGAATTTACCAGTGGAGAAATGGATCTCCTCTTTGATTTTCTGGATCATCATGATCTTTGTTCTGATAGCTTTCTTCGATAAGCTCAACCTCACCGCAGTTTCTGAACCTCTCAATGCTTTCCTGACCGAAATAACTAGCTTCTTACCTAATGTAGCAGCTGCCCTAATTTGGCTAGGTATTGCCTGGTTAGTGGCAACTATAGCTAAATTAGCAGTTACTAAAGGACTGAGGACATTTGGTTTAGATGACCGTCTGAACCAGCAAGTTAGTGATGGACAAACAGAAAATCAAGTGCAAATTAGCGATACTATTGCTAATGCTATCTATTGGTTGATTTTCTTGTTATTCTTGCCTGTAATCCTGGAAGCTTTACAACTACAGATTGCACTACAACCTGTTCAGAACATTGTTGACCAAATCCTGCAGTCTCTTCCCAGAATTCTCAAGGCTGTTATTCTAGCTGGAGTAGGTTGGTTAGTTGCTACTGTGGTTAAGAAAGTTGTTACTAATCTTCTGGCTGCTACAGGTGTAGACCAAATAGGTAGTAGGTTTGGTATGAGTCAAACTACTGGGGGTCAAAATCTTTCTTCCATTATTGGCACAGTTGTTTATGTTCTGATATTGATTCCTGTAGCGATCGCTGCTCTGAGCGCTCTGGATATTTTGGCCATTACTACTCCAGCAGTGGCGATGCTCAATGATATTCTGACGTTTATACCGAAAATCTTTGCTGCTGCTGTGATTTTGGTAGTTGCTTATTTTGTTGGTAGATTTGTTAGTGATTTAGTTACTAATCTTCTGACTAGCGTTGGTTTCAATAACCTTTTCAACTGGCTTGGTTTAAGTTCAACACAACCAGCTTCTGATCCAAATGCTACTGTAATTCAGGGTGAACCTGGTACTCCTGGGGCTAAACCTACTGCACGGACTCCTTCAGAAATTGCTGGTATTGTAGCTTTTGTGGGTATTATCCTTTTTGCCACAGTTTCAGCTACCCAGATTATGGAGTTGGAAGCTCTGACCTTAATTGTCAATGTTGTAATTTATATTGCAGGTCGGGTTCTTTATGGTTTAGTAGTATTGGCTATAGGTCTATACTTGGCTAACCTTGCTTATAATTTAATCACCAGTTCTGGCAATTCTCAAGCTAGACTTTTGGGCCAGCTAGCTCGAATTGGGATTATTGTATTAGTCTCAGCTATGGCTTTGCAACAAATGGGAATTGCTCCTAGTATTGTGAATCTAGCTTTTGGACTTTTCATGGGAGCAATGGCAGTAGCTATTGCTTTAGCTTTTGGTTTAGGAGGACGAGATATTGCTTCTTCTAAAATTCAAGAATGGTTAGAGCAGTTCAAAAATAAGAAATAATAAGTAGTTAAAGCTACTGCAAAAGTATTGTATTGGGGAGAGTAGAAAAAATTTTAAAGATTTTAATCATCCTCTCTCCACCGTAAGCATTCAGCGGTCAGCTATCAGCTATCAGCTTTATTACCTTTAGTGGACAATTTAAGCTTGTTGTTCTTGTACTTCAATTCTTCGTATAAAAATGTAGTAGAAGTTAACAAAATGCTTGCTTCATTCATTAAAAAGCTGACTACGAGAGCATTCCGTAGGAATAGCTGACTGCTAATAGCTGAATGCTTACTCTCCACCTAGTCAAAATCTCAAACTATTGCCATGCATCAATAACTAAACTATTGTGCTTTTTGTCTGCCAAAATTTCGGATAAATTATCTATTTTTTTTTCTGATAAAGTTCTTTGTAGTTTTTCTTTGAGAGGATCTAACAAAGCATAAAATGTCTCCATATTCTCTAGGTGAACCAGAACATAATTTCTGAATTCAATTTACTCATTGTTGGAAAATTAGCCTTGATCACAGAATTTTTACCTCTGTAGCAGGAATAATTAATATTTGGATATCCTCCACAGCTAAAATAAAAATATCTTCTGTTTTCTTCATAGTGAGGTAAAGTTTGAGACTAATCTATAATTTTTATTCATTCCTTGTTCCCTATTTCCTATTCCCTATTCCCTAAAAGAATAAAACTTTTTACCTTATCAACTCGAAAACTGCTGTAATTTAATCAGGTAATTTTGCCCCGCACTCTGAAAGAAACATGATGTGTAAAATCTTTCAATGATTCAAATTATTCGTAACATTCTTCTTTCACACTTTACTATTACTCTGCAATACTATTTTTTCGTTAGTAAAACTTTCCTGATTTTGCTATTTTGCTATTGCTGATTACTGAAATTTTTGATGTTTAACTTAGCTATTAACTCTTCCTTAATTCGACCCATAATTGAAGTTTCATCCAGAGATTCTAAAATATGACTCACTACAGCTTTTGGACCTTCTTCTCCCCAAGATGCACCATTAGCAAGATAAGTTTTGCTTACTTGTCCAATTCCATAAGATGATAAACCTGCCACTGCAGCTTGAGTTACCGCTACAGATAAATAAGGCGCTAAAGACAACCCACCAGTAGCAGGTGCAGCTAAACCCAATAATCCTTTCACAGAACTTAGTCCTAGATTTGCCACTAATTCACTAGCTGTAATGCCACCCATACTAATAGCTATCTTTTGCAGTAAATCTATTGCTCCGCTTTGGCTCATGCTTATACCATACAACTTTGATAAAGTCAATATCATAGCTACATCAATCACAGCTCCACTCAGAATATCTACCACAGTTACAGGGTTAAGAGCGATCGCCATGGCTTTGGCCATTACTGCTTTCCAGATTACTTGATTAGCACTTTGTTCGCGAATTTCTATTTTCCGACGCACCAACTGCTCGTTGACATTATCAGCATAGAGCATACTATTGAGAGCTACCAGAGATTTACCTTCTTGGTCTAAAATTTCTAATATTTTTAGCTTTAAATCTTCTATCTGGGGTTCCCCCCGCTCCATCTGTACTGTAATATTACTGTCAGGTTGTCGCAATACCTTAGCTACAAGTGGATAAGCTGCTGCCATGACTATTTCCTTGGGAGATAGTAGCTCACGGACTCGCTCATCTCGGATTTTATTGTATATAGCTAGTCTATCTGCTTCTGGATACTGGTCTATTTTATTAAATACCAACAACATCGGTTTACCAGCGTCTCGTAATTGGGAAAGAGCTTCATATTCTACTTGAGTAATATCTCCTGCCACAATAAACAAGAGTAAGTCTGCCTGCTTTGCCACCTGTCGGGCCATCAGTTCGCGAGTTTCTCCATCTACTTCATCAATACCGGGAGTATCGATCAGTTCAATTTGGGATATTCTGTAAGAAACTAGAGAGGTATCAGATGAGGGTTCTGTTTCTTCTAAGTTATCTTTCCCTAATTGCCATTGCTTAATTTCTGTAGTTTTGGTAACACCATGAATTGGGCCTGTTTCAAATACTTTTTCACCTAACAAAGCATTGAGAACTGAAGATTTACCTCTTCCTACCATACCGAATACGGCAATATGTACAGAGGCTTTTTCCAGTTTTTCTAACATTGATTCTAAACCAGAAATTTCTGAGTCTAATCCGGTTCTTTCTTCGGGAGTTAAATCTATATTATCTACGATTTCTTTTAAAGCATCTTTTGCATTGCGGATATTAAGTTCTGCTTGAATATCTGCAAAACTTAGTATTGTATTGTCTAGTTCTCGATATACATTCATTTCTGGATAGTTTTCATTTAATAATTAATTCCCTATTCTAGTTGTTGATTTCAACTTTATTGAATAAGGCAAAAGGCAGGAGGAGTGTCCCCTACCCACAGGGCTAATTCTTTGTCGTCAGAGAATATTTACAACTCTATATTTTTGGTTAACTAGTTCTAGCAAGATCTAGGAAATTTCAAAGGATACAATTTTTCTAAGCGTGACAATAAATTAACCCTACACCGTCAACGGAGGTGCTGAAAATTGTTTGGGGTTATCATACACGCGCGTGGTCTGTCGTTGACTATGCATAAGCAATTAGACCTTCTTCCTTCTTCCTTCTTCAAATTAGACATTACTAATATCATAAAATACTAGCTAAAGCTCTATAAAATTTATTTCAACACTTCTATAATATTTGCCACTGTAAATTTTTTGCTTTAATAAAATTGTTTTTGACGTCGTGCTGCTACTACCTTTTTCTTTCGTTTTTCCTGAGAAGTTTCAAAGTACCGACGTTTTTTCACATCTGCAAGGATACCTGCTCTAGAAACTTGACGCTTGAATCGCCGGAGGGCCAACTCTATACCTTCGTTTTTACCTAGTAATATCAAATCCGGTTAAACAACCATAGAATGGTTAAGTTAGGAGGAGTCAACCCACCCCTCGCCCCTCCCAGGAGGGGAAGTCAGGAGTCAGGAGTCAGGAGAAGAAAGAATTACAAAGATGAGCTTAGTTATGACGATTGAAGATTTTTTTTATGTCCAATTAAACGGATTTGATATAACACTTGGGTCATTACTTTTTCTTTTTGTCTTTACTTAACCTATGCTTAGTATTTAACTACCCACAGCTACAAGCTAAGAGGTTATCTAATTATTTATTATTTATAATACGATAGCTAAATTAGGCAACATATTTAATCTTTTTAATGTTTACCGTATTTTTTATTTATTTTATCATTTTCTTTGTGGGTTTAATACCCCACCGTCTACAGGGTGTTCACGCATTACTTGGGGGAGCGAATCCCCATGTAATTTTCCTCCTGTCTCCTGTCTCCTGTCTCCTTCTTCAAATATTTAGATTAACTATAATTCCATCATGTAAATGATACTTGAAAACTTTACTCTGAGCTTTATTTTAACATTGCAATATTATTCCTAATGTTAACTTAGCTTATTCTAGATTTCGGAAGCTTTAACAGCTTTTAGTAGCTCTGTTTAAGTCCCCGGTTTCTTCTATAAACCGGAAGGTGCGCGGAGGGGTTAAAATCTCCTTCTAAACATTTACTGCTGAGTGCTGAGTGCTTATTTAAAATATTCTAACGAATCAAAGATAAATCAATCCTTCCAAAGTTAGTACTTAAAGCAACCTGCATATTTTCTAGAGCTTTAACTAACCACATAACTGTTTCTCTAGTATGTGATTCGTAATGGTTAAATAGTATAGAAAATCGTTTTTCTAGGTATGGTTTGACTCTATAGCAGACCAAAACTATTTTCAGTAAAAGGCCAGTTGTTGTGATCGGACCCAGGTTACCCATTAAATTGAGAAATAGAAAGTGTTGTGGTTTTTGGGTACTTTCTACAACTAGAAATCCTAACATTTGATTACAAGTTCTCATCAGCAAAAAGTCATTAAACTGTTTGTCATTACTGTGAGACATAGTATTTTTTAGCTGCTTATATAGTTTATCTTGAAACTGATGCTTAATAGATTTGGAATCTACATCAAAAGATGTACTTAAATATTCATAGAAACTTTCTTTAAAAGAACCATAGGATTGAGGTTGTCTGACATGGGTTAGGAAACTTTTTGCATTATCTCGATAGTTATTACCATTTTCAACTTTACCTACAAATTTTTTAATTGCTGATAATACTTCCCGCTCGCTCAAAAGAGTAGGATTTTGAATATTGTTGGTGTCTTCCCAAGGAAATGCTGTCAAGTTTGAAAGTGCAGCTTCTCTTTCAGAGGCAGTTGTTACTACTCTCTGTCTAATTTTATGAGTTACATATTTGGATAAGTCTATTTCAAATTTTCTTTGTTTGTGTCGTTGAATTTTTCTGATAACTTGTTGGTATTCATAACTACTATCTGGGGTAACTAAACAATGTTGGTATATGTAAGGATAGCGTGGAATTAGAGTTCTTAAAGGTTGAGCTAGAGCACTATTAGTGTTTCTGCAACTTCCTGTTTGTTGGTTAATTAATTCTGTTAAGCGTTTTAAGGAGAGATATTGCTCGCTTCTTGTGAATGCTTGAACCAGTTCTAATAATTTCTTACTATTATGAGAACCGTAGTAGTGGCGGCGTGCTGGTTGATTTTCAACTCGAGCGAAAAGCTTCATTAAGTCTAGTAAAACATCTTTTTTATAGTTATATGGTTGTTTTCTATTGATAACTATATGACAGCAGCGATTTAAGATAAAATTAAAATCTTCTTCAATTTCTGGCAATGCTGTAATTCTATCTAGTGCTTGAGATATTTCTCTGTCAGGATATCCCGAACCATTAATAAATAACATTCTAAATCTTTCAATTACTTCTTTTGAAGACTTTAGATCTATCAATTGGATAAAATGGTTATAGATATCTTGTTCATCTTGAGATTTGTATTTGTTATATTCGTCCATAATATTTTTCATTTTATATACTTCCTACCTACTTTAAGATTTTTATCTTCCAGGGCTAGTTTGACGATTAATTAGCGTCTATAGTTTGTATAAAATTGTATATTTAATTCCAAATTTTAGGTTGATATTTACTTTACTATACTAGGTATAATTTTTATCTATAACTCAGTATTAAAACCCTTAGATTATTCTATACCTAACATCGATACCCTACAGTTGACTAAAACCCATAACTTTCATTATCTTAAAAACTTACTGAATTTGTGTGAAGTTTCAGTAAAGATTTTGCTTGATTAAAAACTCTCCTACATCGGTCAATTTTGATTTTACTGATTTATTAGTAGCATCTACTTCCAACTCCATACAAATTTTTCGTTACTGATTGTAATATACATAAGATAGTCTAAATTTTATTAATCCTTGCTCGGCAAAGTTTTAGTTATTTTGTCTGGTGTCAGCTCTAAATTATGACAAAATTTACCAAACTTAAAATTTTTTTTTCCCCTAGAGAATTATTTATACTTTTTATTTTTTCCTGATTGCTCAGTTAGCTCCAAAAAAATAAATTGACTTCAAAAATAATAAATACTCTAATATATGTATTATACATATTTGAGTAGGACTGCCAATCGTTATGGTCTGTCACATTACCTTATCTCAATTAATTGAAATCTTGGCTGCTACAACACTTAAAAATTTTCAGATTCCTGAAAAAACATTAATTACAGGCATAAATACAGACACTCGTAACTTACAATCTGGTGAAGGATTTGTGGCATTACGAGGTGAAAAGTTTGATGGCCATAAATTTGTGAAACAGGCAATAGAAAAAGGGGCTTCTTGCATCATTGTTGAGGAAGAATATACCTTAAAGGATAGAGTTACACAAGAGTCAAATAGCGTATCTATATTACAAGTAGAAAATACTTTAGAAGCTTACCAAAAAATTGCTCGTTGGTGGCGAGATAGGTTTGCTATTCCTGTAATCGCGGTCACAGGTTCAGTTGGTAAAACTACTACTAAGGAATTAATTGCTAAAGTCTTGGCTATTCAGGGTCAAGTGCTGAAAACTGAAGCTAACTATAATAATGAAATAGGTGTGCCTAAAACTCTACTAAGACTTTCCTCTGATGATAATTATGCTGTGGTAGAGATGGCAATGCGAGGACCAGGGGAAATAGCAGAATTAACACATATTGCCAATCCGACAATTGGCTTAATTACTAATGTTGGTACTGCTCATATTGGTCGTTTGGGTTCTGTTGAAGCGATCGCTGAAGCTAAGTGTGAATTATTAAGAGAAATGTCTAATAATAGTATTGCTATTCTGAATTATGATAATCAACGGTTGATAGAAACTGCGGCTAAGTTTTGGTCTGGAGAAACTTTTACTTATGGTTTAGAAGGTGGAGATTTACAGGGAAAATTAATTGGTTCTCAAACTATAAATGTTGAGGGTGTAGATTTACCTTTACCTTTACCTGGTAGTCATAATGCTTCTAATTATTTGGCAGCATTGGCAGTGTTGAAAGTGCTACATGGAAAAAATATTTCGACAAAAACTTTGTTTGAACCTTTGACTAATAATTTATCGGTTCAATTACCAGGAGGCAGGGCAAAAAGATATGATTTAGAGAATGATATTGTGATTTTAGATGAAAGTTATAATGCTGGTTTAGAGTCGATGATAGCTGCTCTGAATTTGTTAGTTGAAACTCCGGGAAAACGTCATATTGCTGTGTTGGGAACTATGAAAGAATTGGGAGATAAATCAGTTTTCTTCCATGAACAGGTTGGGAATGTTGTGCGAAATTTGAATATTAATGGTTTATTTATTTTGGCTGATTTTGAAGAAGCACAGGCAATGGCTATTGGTGCTGCTGGTTTGCAGTTTATAGAGGTAGAAAATATTAGTTATAATGATGTTCATCAGAAATTAGCAACACATTTGCAGGAGTTTTTACAACCAGGCGATCGGGTTCTTTTTAAGGCTTCTCATTCTGTAGAACTTAATAAAGTTGTTGAAATTTTAATTAATAAGTAATGCTATTTCGATGAATATGTATTAGGGAAATAGGGAAAATTTAAAGTCAAAAGTAAGATTTTAGAGGTTTTCAACCCCCAACCACTGAGAAGTTTCAAAACTTAATTTCCTTGGAATATCTTAAAATGGGTTCTATAAACATGATAAAATCAGTAAACAAATAAGGCTACTATTGCCCAGTTTCCCTACAAACTTTCACTTTGAAGCGAAGCTATGCGTCAGAAAAACTTTTGAGACTTTGTACTATCGATAGTATTGCGATGATTTAGTTCTACTTTATCAAGGGATCACTCAATGTATCATAAAATTCTTACTAAAGCGACAATCCTTGCAATAACAGTATTGCTGGTGATATTTGCTCCGGGAACGGCCCGTGCCGACCTCCCCCCTGTTAATCCCTGACTGATCCAGGAGAGTTTCTACCCGATAATTCATTTCAATGTTGCGCAAACAGACATAATCGAATTTCCTGCCTGGAAAGGTGAGGTCGAAGTAGAACCAGAGGATGTCACCTTTGCTCCCGGTGGTATTGGAAATACCGGTTTGGCATATCGAAAATACCCCGATGGCAGCGAGGTGATTTTTGTTTCGGGACTGGGACGGGTTGCCAAATATTTGTTTGATAATGGCGGACTTCAACTCGTCTCGGAAATTCAAATTCCCGGCTTTGAACAACAGTACCTGTCACAAGAAGAAACAGCGAGTCTGGTTGATGACCTTGATGCTGCAGAGACAGATGAGGAAACCTTACTCGCTCGTTTGCAACCGGTAGTGCGAGAGACTGGAATCAAAACGGAAAATTGGTCTAACGGCCTCTACACGATGATGGATGTGGATGGCTTTTACTACCCAGGGTATGGAACAGAACTGATAAAAGTCGGCGATATATCACCTGATGATCCTGCTTCTGAAATCGAAATTGTGAACTCCAGAGACCTTCGCCTGGATGCGCCTGAGGATTTGCAAGAGCAGATTAGCCGTTTCCTTGGGGTAAATATGACCTATGACGGAAAGATTGTAGTGGCCATGGCAGGAGCAATTGCGATTGTAGACCGCGATATGTCTAATGTCAAGATCGCCCCAATCCCTGGTGAAATTGTTGATAACGGCGTCAGTGTAGATGAGAAAGGTGGTATTTACGTCGTCACAGACCAGTACATGAGAAAACTCGTTTGGACTGGCACCGATATATCCCTAGAGGAAGCAGATGGCGCTTGGAAAGAACCCTATGACTGGGTGAAAAAAGAGGGGTCTCTTTCAAATGGCAGCGGCACGACCCCAACATTGCTGGGATTTGGAGAGGAAGAGGACAAACTTGTAATAATCGCCGATCAAGGCGATCCGGTAAAAGCAGTGGCTTTCTGGCGTGATGAAATACCAGAGGATGCCAAAAAAGTAGAAGGCGCGAAGACTCAGAGAACTGCTGCGTCTATTCCGCTTTCTTTTCCGGTTGCGACAACAATTGAATGGTCGCCGCACGTCTTCGGAAATGGCATGATGATGTTTGCTTCAGAGTTTCCCGAACCTGTCTACTTAGATGGAGAATTTGATCTAGTCTCAACTCAGGTGACCATGGGATTAACACGTCCAGCTCCTCGTGGTGCTGAAAAGTTCAGTTGGGATTGGGAGAAAAACGAATTCAAGAGTGATTGGGTCTATGACGAAAAGACTTTCACTTGGACGCTTTCGCCTGTTTCTGTCAAGGATGGCACGGCTTACCTTGCAACCGTAGGAGAGGGCGTGTACGGATTGGTTGGATTTGATTGGGAGACTGGAGAAAAGGTCGCTGACATCTCTTTCGGTCAGAGCGTCAAATTTAATACTGGTGGCACATTTGCAATGCCCACTCCTGATGGTGGCATCTATTTGACGGGAATATTCGGACCAGTTCGGATTGCTCCGCAGTAAATATTTGAGAAACATTTTCGGATTGCTCCGCAGTAAACATTTGAGAAACATTACTATACCTATATCTAATTCACGACCGGAAAACCAACCCCCGACAATACCAAATAACCATGAAAAAATTTACAGCTTGGGATGATTTCTCAAAACAAATTGGAGAACTAGGACCTTGGCTAATGAGCCAGGAAGGCGTACCTCAAGACGATCCGCAGATTCATTCGGATGGTTATCGCTACTTGGCGACATTGCTTAATGTTGGATTAGATATTCATTTGCTCAATGCCGATCCGGATCGTCCACAATGGACTGTCACTTTCACAAATTATGCTCGGTATGGTGGAGACCAACGAGACGGGACTTACCATTCCACCCAGATCGATCCATCCGGAGTCTACAGGATTATTGGTAAAGCTCAGGGCGGACTGCCGGCTACTGCAACGATTCAAACCATGTCGGGATGGTGGACACCCGGACTGCCCAACAAAACAGTGAAGACACAAAGTATTTTCGACTTCGATCTCGAGCCTGATGGAAGCTTTGAAATGATTATCGGTGGCCCCAGTCGAAGTGGGAATTACATGGAGCTGACACCAGATATTACCCATCTCATGGCGAGACAATATATTCCTGATGATTCGCGAGGAAATCTTTATGCTTTGAGGATTGATCGAATTGATCGGCCTCTGACAGTTCCCAAGGAATATGACAAGCCAGAAGCACTTGCCGAAAAGCTATCCAATGTCACAGGGTTCATTAAAAACTTGGCCTTGGCCTACCTTGACACGAGTCGTTTGGCGATTTCTATGCCTAATGCTCTTGAGCCTCTCCCGGATGACCTCAAGGCTGACCTTGGTGCCTCACAAGAAAATGAATACTATATAGGTTCCTGGAACCTTTCCGAAGACGAGGTGCTTCTTATCGAGATTGTTCCCACAGAAGCGGCCTACTGGTCAGTCGCTGCCCACAACTTTTGGTTTCAAGGGTTGGAGCATTCCTCAATTCCAGTGCAAATCAATAATCAAGACGTTGTGACAGATACCGATGGTAAGGTCCGAATTATTGTTTCTGAATTGGACCCGGGTTATGCTAACTGGATTGCGACAGGAGGACTGCGTATAGGAGTTCTAGCTGCCCGCTGGAACTTTAAAAAGGGGAATGAGAAGATCGAAACACGGACTGTAAAGATCGAGGCTCTTGATACATTTATGCTCCCAGACAGTCTCAAACTGAGTGCTAAGGAACGCGAACAGCAACTATACCACCAGGACGAGAATCCTCACCCGCTATCATCGCTAAGAATTACGGTAGTGCATCAGTAAAATGTGGGATAAGTGATTGAGTCCTACCAACTCCAAGGTGCGATTTTGGAGTTTTTAGAGGGTAACTCTTTGAGCAGAAGCAAATTTTTAGCAATAATTAACATTTAAGGGTTTGGCATCCGCGTACTGATTACTAATGGGACTTACACAAAATAGAAGTCGAAAATAGGCTCAAATATAGACAGAAAGAGGCTTTGACATCAAAAAGGCATAAATTCTTAATTACCAAGGGTTTTAGGCATTTTTAGGCCATTGACGTAATTCCTTTATCTAGACTGACACGAGCGCCATTTTTCGACCTAAAAATGTTTAAGTCCCACTAACTACTGACTACTAAATTGAAGTGAGGTTGTTCAACCGGACTTGATATTATATCATGTCTGGATAATACACAATCTATAAAACTATCAGATTGACGAGTTCAGTAGAAATACCTTTCTTACCTGATTTTCCCCAACCCCCGACTCCTGCTATCATAATAATAACTTTATGGCGTTGTCAGATTAAAAGATAAATTATAGGGACAGGGTGGGAACAGAGACCTCTTTAAACTTAAGGTAATGAATCAGTAGTTGAATTGAGTGCTTTAACATTTCAACAGACTTGGAATAGCACAAGGTTTTGCCATCTAACATAGCTCAGTAATGACGTAAAGGTGTATTTTCTTCCTCTACACCAGTCATGTAAGTCTTGCTCACAATCTGATCTCCTGCTGGAATAAATTTGCTATAAACTGGATTACCATCCCTCACCCAACAGCAGCTCCTCTGCCAGATTTGATTTTTTTTTCCAACAAAGGTTTCCAGTTGCTCCAATTCTCCTACCTCTGGCATAGTTTCTGCCTCATAGGTATCTGGTAGAAGTGTTCCCACGAGTTTAACCCCATCTATAATAGTTGTGCGTGAAACTCCTGTAATTCTCTCTATGGCACGAAAACCCATGCCATTAACATACATTTTCCAGCAGTTGCGTTTGGCATCATCACTATATCCGTATGGGTTGATATTCTGGGATCAATTGACGGCCACACTTGACACAGACATATAGCGCTGTGCGCAGGCAACAGCTCCGGAAGGCAACAGCTCCGGAAGGGGGAATAAAAAACCTATAATATAAGACTTTTAGCTACTGGACAGTTCTTGTAATTTGTAAATATGCCAGCGCACATTGCTATAATTTTGTTTACCTTTTCGCGTGACCATTTTTATGGATGTGGTAACTGTGGCATTCTGGACATTCCATTGCATTTTTCCTTGAACTTTACACGCTGATCATTCTCTCAATCATCTTCTTTTCTGACAACGCCAACTTTATCGACCTACTTAGTAGATGTAGCTTCTTCAGGCAACAGTACCTTTGCTCGAACAAACCGTAAACCACTTACTCCCTGTAGAGGTTCAACCAAACCACTCTCAAATTTATCCTCCACCCAACCTTCACGAACTAGATAACGGAAATACTGTTGATATTCTTGCCACTCTTCATCAGTAGAATAAACCACAGTCAACATCCCTGGCTGAGTTATCCGCTCCTTTGTTTCCTGATCCACACCTTTATCAATTCGCTTTTTAACAATTTCATAACGAATATCGCGACTACCTTTGACATCAAACAATCTTTCTGTACTTTCATTGTGATAAATATCAATTGTAGAATTCTGCACTAAGATCAGATGCACAACTCCCAAAGTAACTTCCTCAGATTCAGCTTTCAGGCGCAAAATTGTTCTAGCACAATCACAAATTGCTCGTAGTTGCTCATAACGCAAACTACAGAGATGAAATTGACTAAATTTAGGATTAATAGATTTCCCCAGATACATCATGTGGTCTATGCCATCGGTAGCCTCAAAATCACAATGGTGGGGTATAATTTGCTGCATCTGCTTTTGCCACTTTTCCCAAGTATTTTGAAGATGGTAGTTAATTTTGTGCAACATCTGGTCGTAGCGATCGCGAGCTTGATATACGCTATGATGTTCATTGCTACAAGCAGCTCGATAAGCTTCTACAGCAGTTTTAACAGCATCTCCACATTCCACAAAATAATCAAAGTAGATTTCTAAATGTAAATGTAGATAATCTCTCGCTGTAATTTCACTATCCACTGATACTTTTGCTTCTAGAGACTTAATATATTCCAACAGATCTTGCCGTAGTTGCTGACAAAAAGCACTATCTTTGATTTGACAAACAGTTTCGACAATTGTCAATCCTAAGCAAAATTGTGTCAGCAGATCGGTTTGAATTGCTCGATTGCGTTCGCTGGAAGATCCACGAATATCACAGATACCATAAAGAGGATAGACATCTTCAAAAACGATTATTTCTGGCGGTAATCCCCAACGACGGCGTTCTGCTTCTTGCAAAAATCGCCATTCAACTGCCGGGTGAATATTACGAATATTTGTGAACCGTTGTTGAATTGTTTGACGAACCGCAGTGGTTAAAGGTGAAATAAGTTCCTGAGCGTGTTTGTAATCAGAGGTATAAAAATTGTTGGGGAGCTTGCTAGTTAATCCTACTATTCCCAAAACTGCTTGAAGTCCAGAACTATCTTGTGGACAGGCAGCTTTAATTACTAGAGGAATTAGTAGCAAGGAGCGAACTCCTTTTTGATATAGATTTTGTTCACACTCAGTTTGACAATGTATCTTCAGGTCGGGAATATTCTGAATTTGATTATCTTTAACAGTTTTGAAGATTGGAGAATCCTGTAGACTCTGCGTGGAATATAGTCCAGGGTAGTTGCTTGTGGTTAAATACTCACTGCTGATAAATAATTTTAGTTGTTTTTCTCCTTCATTGCGCAGTAGAATCATATCATCTGCCCGGAATAGCGACCGCATTTGTTTGTCAATTTGCTGAAATTTTTCTTGCTGCATCAATGATTCTGGTTCTACTAACAGTTGAGTTAGTCTTCGTTTTTGTTCTTTAACAGTTACATCCAATCCTTCGAGTAAAAACAAACCCTCTAGTTGGAAATTTTCCAATTTTAACTGTTGGGCTAAAATTTCTAGATTTCCCGGTTGTATCAACCAAGCTATTTGTTCAGATGTTGACATTGATTGGAAATTGATATCTGTAAAATCGTCTACAGTTTTCTCAACTCTTTGTACTTTTTGTTGTGAGCAACAAAACCAGAATTCTATATACTGTGGTTCTGAGTTTTGTGGGCAATTAATGGTTGATATGATTGAATAATGTTGAAATTGTAGATTTGCTGTATTTATTTGATAAAGTTCTTTGAGTATCCAGTGCAAAATTTGCAGGCGGTAAATTTTTTCTAGTTCTGTTTTCTCCCAATCACTTACCAACTCATTCAGCTTAATGTTTTGCTTTGATTCTATTTCATCGATCTGATTCATTCCCATTAGCTGGCAAAAAGCATGATTAGCATATTTAATGCTGAGGTTACTTGGTTCTACAATTGCTGTTAATATTCTGCTTTGGTGTGGAAAATCTTCAAGTCGCTCTATTATTTGTCTCCAAATTTTTAGTTGATCGACTTGATTATGGTGATTGGATAGTTGAGATGCTAGAGCTTGCAATAGTTGCTCTATATTGATATCCTCACTGTTTTGATGGTTTGGGATGGAAGAAGTTTTCCCTGGTAAAGCTTTTGTATAATATTTGTTATGTTTATCTGTAATTTTTTGTTTGGAAGTATGCATCTGTTTTACACCTGATGTTTTGAATATTTATTTTATGTATCTATGAGAACCCATTTGGTCTCTTTGCACACGGTATGTGTTTTTGGCATAGAATTCAGAACTCAGTCCTGGTGAAGTCAGGAAATTCAGAAATAGAATAGGGGAAAAAGCAGATGCGACCCCGCGCCTTCGCACGGCGCAAGGGAACGCGCACCAAGCAGGTAGAAAAATGCTCCCATATCCCTATCTCCCCATCTCCCCATGTTTAAACTATATCAATTAGATAACTCTCAAATGGGTTATATATACGATCTTAAACTAGGCCGAGTTTTTAATAATAGGCCATAAAATCCAAGATCGAAGCTATATATCTGGACAAGTAAGCTTGATACTGGACAAATATTTACTGATAGGTTAATAATATTATGGGTAAAACCCCATAAAATGGAAACTATTGACAGAATATATACACTATGGTAAATATAATATAATTAAAGATAAAGATATAGATTAATATTTACGATTTGCTTGAATATTGAGTAGAGTTAAAGTTAGAAAATCGTGATTTATGTTGTTTTGAAGAAGTAAATTATATAATTTTTGTTTTGCTACAAAAAATGCCGAGAAATATTTTGTACTAAAAATATTGAAAGATATCCAACATTGCAGATATGAAAAAAATATGCACTGAATTTTCTATATATCTATGAAGAGCTGAATAAAAAACCAAAATAGTTATCGATTATGGAAATAGGAAATTAGGTTAGGAATAAAAGATTACATTGTTGTAAAAGAGAAAAAGCAATGATTTAACGAAAATTTTTTTTACTTTAAAGAAGCAATAAATAAAATTTAAACAGAAGCTAACTGTCTATATTCAGAACGCTTTGAATTTCACAGTTGGAAAAAAAGTTAGGTAAAAAAAAGAAAAAACCTTTCAGATGATATATAATAAAAAACTACTACTAGCTAGCTGAAATTGCTTTATGTTTGAAGCCCTTGCCGACCGCTTAGAAGTCGCCTGGAAAAAACTAAGGGGTCAAGATAAAATTACAGACTCCAATATTCAAGAAGCCCTACGAGAAGTCCGTCGTGCTCTATTAGAGGCAGATGTTAACTTACAGGTTGTGAAAGACTTTATAGCCGAGGTTAGCAATAAGGCTAAAGGGGCAGATGTATTAACAGGAGTAAGGCCAGATCAACAGTTCATCAAAATAGTCCATGATGAGCTAGTGCGCGTCATGGGAGAAACCAATGCTCCCCTAGCAAAAGCTGAACAAGCACCAACTATTGTTCTGATGGCAGGTTTACAAGGGACAGGTAAAACCACTGCCTCAGCTAAATTGGCCTTACATCTACGGAAGCAAGACAGAAGTACCTTGCTAGTAGCTACTGATATCTATAGACCTGCTGCTATAGACCAGCTAGTTACTCTAGGTAAGCAGATAGATGTATCCGTATTTGAATTAGGCATAGATATAGATCCTGTAGAAATTGCTCAAAAAGGTGTTGAAAAAGCAAAGACAGAGGGCATAGATACTGTAATTATAGATACAGCAGGTCGGCTACAGATTGACCAAGATATGATGGCGGAGCTCGCCAAAATTAAAGCAGCAGTTAAGCCCCAAGAAACATTGCTAGTAGTGGATGCAATGACAGGTCAAGAAGCGGCAACATTAACCCGTACCTTCAACGATCAAATTGGGATTACAGGGGCAATCCTCACAAAAATGGACGGGGATACAAGAGGTGGGGCAGCATTATCAGTACGTAGAATTTCTGGTCAGCCCATAAAATTTGTGGGGGTGGGAGAAAAAGTAGAAGCCCTACAACCTTTCTACCCAGAGAGGATGGCTTCTCGGATTCTGGGGATGGGAGATGTACTGACCCTGGTAGAAAAAGCTCAGGAAGAGTTTGACATAGCTGATGCAGAAAAAATGCAAGAGAAAATTCTCTCAGCTAAGTTTGACTTTACTGACTTCCTGAAGCAAACGCGACTGATGAAGAACATGGGTTCTCTGGGAGGAATTATGAAATTAATTCCTGGAATGAATAAATTGAGTGACGATCAGTTACAGCAGGGAGAAACTCAACTCAAACGCTGTGAGTCAATGATTAATTCAATGACAAAGCAAGAGCGCCAAACCCCAGAACTTTTAGCCAAGTCTCCTTCTCGACGAAAACGTATTGCTCGTGGTTCAGGTTATGCTGAAAAAGATGTTAGTAAACTGGTGAGTGACTTCCAAAAAATGCGATCGCTCATGCAACAAATGGGCCAAGGAGGAATGCCAGGTATGGGGATGCCAGGAATGCCAGGTATGGGAATGCCAGGAATGCTAGGAGGCAGAACACCTCCAGGATTGCCAAACTACCCCGGTATGGGTGGTGGCAAAAAGAAAAAGAAACAGAAAAAGAAAAAGGGCTTTGGGCAACTTTAAGAATACGGTAGCAGGTATTAAGAGTCCTAAAATATAAATATATGGTGGCAAACTGTAAATTTGACAAAAGATGCCTAATAATTTCTTCGTTACCATGAAACATAATAGCTTACAATTCCAAACAGGAGTATAATCACTCGAAATGATCAAACTGCGATTAAAGAAATATGGAAAAAAACGGGAGACTAGCTACCGGATAGTAGCAATGAACAGCAGTTCCCGACGTGATGGCCGTCCATTAGAAGAACTCGGCTTTTACAATCCCAGAACAGATGAAACTAGGCTAGATGTACCAGGAATTACCAGACGTCTTGAACAAGGCGCTCAACCAACACAAACAGTGCGTGACATATTGAGAAAAGCTAATGTCCTTGAATCACCAAGAACCGGAATTAACACCCAAGAGAACGTATCAGTTTCCCATGCAGAATCGACAGAAGCCATTGCCAATAATCAACCAAGCGAAGAAACTGCCAATACCGAAGCCAGCCAAACCAGTGACAGTGAGTCAACTGAAACAGCAGCTACCGAGTCTGAGGAATAATTCTCACTCAGCTAACCCTGATTACGCGGAAATAGTAAGATTTTTAATTGAGCCATTTCTAGATTCACCAGAGTCTTTACGAGTGGACTGTGAAGTAAATCCTCGGCAAGCAAAAGCCTGGATTCGTCTAGCTTTTGATGAACTCGAAAAAGGACGAGTATATGGTCGTGGAGGACGTAATATCCAAGCGGTTCGTACTGTGTTAGCAGCATTAGCTCAAACAGCAGGTCAATCTGTGCATTTGGAGATATACGAAGACCATTCAGAGACACCACGCCCTTCTCCTTCTTACTCTGATAGCAATCGAGAAGAAGGGACTTATGATAGAAAGACTATGCCAATTAGTCGCCCATCCTACAACAGACAAAGAGTATCTCGTAGTCGTAGTACAACTCCAAGTCCAATTATATATAAACGAGACGATCGTGGAATGAGGTAAAAATTATCACAATGCCACCACTAAAACTTTTATTAGGAATAGTGGGGCATTACTTTCATTATTCTAAGATTGGAGGACTATTTATTGATAAAAATATATAGATGGTTTCCTAGTTTAAAAACCGATAAGATAAATTTGCGTTGGGCGGTCATTGAGCAACTTGCTTTGCTACTGCCAACAACTGTGACAGCCTTTGGGTTATCTAGTGCTAGCACTTGGTTGAAGAAGGAGACAGGAGACAGGAGACAGGAGACAGGAGGAAAATTACATGGGGATAGTCAACGAAGGGCCGCTCCGCGTCTACGCTCCCCCAAGTAATGCGTGAACACCCCCGTTGACGGTGGGGTATTAAACCCACAAAGAAAATGATAAAAAAACAGAAAGTATTTGTTAGGGAGTCTTAGCAAATATGGAATGGAGAACCATGTTGGCATGACAGAGACAGTAAGAGTAGAGTTGCCTAGTATTGATAGCGCGATCAATCTTTCTGGTTATCAGGAAGAAAATATTAAACTACTGGCACGACATACAGGGGCAAATGTTGTACTGCGTGGACAAGAATTATTTATCAGTGGCACGGCAACTCAAATAGAACGATGCCAACAAATTGTGCGATCGCTCGAAAGCCTCTGGAAACATGGTAAAATAATTACTGGAGTAGAAATTATCACTGCTCGCCATGCTATTGATACTAACCGTCAAGATGACCTACAAGAACTTCAACAAGACGTTCTAGTTAAAACCCGTCGTGGGTTAGAAATTCGTGCTAAAACTTTCCGTCAACGAAAATATGCACAAGCTATCCGCACCCGCGATATGACTTTTTGTGTGGGTCCTGCTGGTACAGGTAAAACATTTTTGGCAGCACTTCTAGCAGTTAAAGCACTTTTAGATAACCAATATGAACGTTTGATTTTAACTAGACCTGCTGTAGAAGCTGGAGAAAAATTGGGATTTTTACCAGGTGATTTGCAACAGAAAATTAATCCCTATTTACGACCTCTATATGATGCTCTTTATGAATTAATAGAACCAGAAAAAGTAACTACTTTGATGGAGAAAGGCACTATTGAAGTTGCGCCTTTAGCATATATGAGAGGTCGAACTCTGAATAACTCTTTCGTGATTCTTGATGAAGCTCAAAATACCACTCCTGCTCAGATGAAAATGGTATTAACTCGCTTGGGTTTCCGCTCAAGAATGGTGGTAACGGGAGATATTACTCAAACAGATTTACCCCTAAGTCAAAAATCTGGTTTAACAGTTGCTATGAAAATTCTGCGAAATGTAGAGGGTATTGCTATTTGTGAACTATCCCAAGCAGATGTGGTACGACATCCTCTAGTACAGAGAATAGTTGCTGCTTACGAGCAGTATGAAAAATAAGACGTTGCTGAATTAGTGTATGATATTAGTATTAATTACTTAGGAGTCAACCCACCCCTAACCCCTCCCAGGAGGGGAACAGGAGTTAGGAGGGGAGAAAGAAGAAGAAACAACAGAAGAATAGAAGGAGAAAGTTTTTTTGTTTAGCTACGCGATATGTAAGGCGGAGCGCGGAACGGAGTTTTATCCCTAGTTGTCTAGTTATTATATCATATCTTAAATCGCCAACGCCAAAAATAAATAATTAAATAATATTTTTATCTATGACTACTAACCTAAAAGATTTTTTAGAAGCTTGTGAACAATTGGGAACTTTACGTTTAATTGTGACAAGTACTGCTGCCGTATTGGAAGTTAGGGGCAAAATTCAAAAGTTATTTTATGCTGAACTTCCTAAAGGCAAGTATGCCAATATGCACACCGATATTGTTGAGTTCCATCTAAACATGGATATGATTAAACAGGTAAAGTTTGAGACTGGGGAGGCAAAAAGAGGAAATTTTACTACTTATGCAATTCGTTTCTTAGATAGTGAAGATAAAATTGCTTTGAGTGCATTTTTACAATGGGGAAAACCAGGAGAATATGAACCTGGACAGGTAGAATCTTGGCAAGGGTTGAAAGAAAAATATGGTGAAGTTTGGAAACCTGTTCCTGTGGAAAGTTTGGAATAGTTACAGAGGATTACCTAATGAGTTTTAATGAAAATTAAACTATGTATTGTATGGTTAAATACTAATAATTAGGGTATCCTCAAAAGTCCTAAGTTTTAGCTTAAGGAACAGAAAGTAGGGAAATTTTTCTTGTTACAACCCCAGAATTTTACTCCTTTATCTTCAAAAAAGATATTACTTTTGATACTATAAAAAGCTCTCAACTAGAAGTTTTTCAACCTTTAATCCAAAATTAAGAAGATCGATCCTTAGACTTGTCGCTTAATTTTGATAGCTCCAACCCACAATTTTACAATTTTGTTTTGCCACTTTTAGGGTTTTATTTAGCGACAAGTTTATCATTTTAAAACTCTGAAGGGTTTTTCTGCAAACTCTAAATAATCTTTTTTTTGCCTATAGGATAAAGTGTATTCGGTATTTCTATCTACTGTCTATGATATTAAGTCCGGATAATTAGTTATAAAAAAACCTATCCTCTTACACAGGGCAAATCTCCCTATTATCGCTGCTTCCCGCTCCCTACTCCCTGATTTATAAGTATTCAACCGGACATGATATTACTCTCAAGCTCCCAAAAATTTTCAGGCAATTTTCAATAATATCTTTTTTTGACAATCGTTTAGTTATTGTGTATGATTATCAATAGGCGTACATTTTTGATAAAGTACCGTGGCCCTTTACACACCATCTTCATTTAAAGCAGAACTAAATGACAAAGGTTGGCGAATGACTCCCCAACGGGAGACCATTTTGCACGTTTTTCAAAATCTTCCTAAAGGCAATCATCTGAGTGCCGAAGATCTTTATAATATGCTACAAAATCGGGGTGAAAGAATTAGTCTATCTACCATTTACAGAACTTTAAAGTTAATGGCAAGGATGGGAATTCTCAGAGAACTAGAACTAGCGGAGGGACATAAACATTATGAGATAAATCAACCTTATCCCCATCATCACCACCATCTTGTCTGCGTACAATGCAATAAAACTGTTGAATTTAAGAATGATTCTATTTTAAAAATTGGTCTTAAGCAGACAGAAAAATCTGGGTTACATCTCTTAGATTGTCAATTAACTATTCATACAATTTGTTATGAAGCCCTAAGAATGGGCTGGCCTTCTCTAGTATCTTGTGAATGGTCTTGTCCACGAGCACTTGCAGATGCGGAAAATTCTGAATAAAAAAACTCTGAATAAAATAAACAACCCCACTTAATCTCTGAGTGGGGTAAATAAAAAAAGATTTATAAATCTAATAATTAGTTTCCAATATCTTTAGCACTTAAACCATAATGCAGATGAGCTTTCGCCACTGCTACTCTTGTTTCTGAGTTGTAAACTCCATTTAATGGACCAAAATAAAATCCTTGTAGCCGAAGTCTCTTTTGCAGTTCTAAGACATTTGCTTGACTACCTATATAAGTAGCTCCCCCTTTGGAAGCACTTGGATTAACAATCATAGGATGCCTTAGAGCTTGCAATGTATTTCTTGTAGCTACTCCACTGGCGTTTGTTCCCGCATCTTGCTGAAAACGTCTGACAGCAAACTCAGTCGCAGGTCCAAAAACACCATCAATGACACCAGGATAATAACCCAATCTTGTTAACAAAATCTGGAGTTGTTTTACCGCCAAACCTCGATCACCCCTTCTGAGAGAACTTGAGTAGGAGTATTGCCTAGTGGTGTAGTTTTGCCTGGAGTCAGACACAGGACCTGGGGGCAGAACTTGACTAGGATTAAATAGAAATGATTGAGTTGTTGGTCCTACTATACCTGTAGGAGTAATTCTATTCCTCCTTTGAAATTCAATTACTGCTATCTCAGTACTTCGATCAAAATAGTTAGTTATTTGTCCTTGATAATAACCTAAATTTTTCAAACGTTGTTGTAATTTTCCTATCTCTACACCTGTTTCTCCAGGTCGAAGAAATACTTTCTCCACAGGAACAGGTCTAGTGCCAAACAAATATTCTCTAGTTGTAATACCTACCTGACCCGTAGGCGTAATTCTGTGAGAGTTTTGAAATCTGATAACTGCAGTTCTAGTATTTTGGTCATAAATACTATTGATTGGACCTCTGTAAAACCCTAATTCTGCTAACCTTCTTTGAATAATTGCTACTTGAGGGCTAACTTGTCCAAAAGATAATGGTCTTGTTGAAGAATTTAATAGGGAAGAATTAATTTGATTAGACCTCTTACCTACAAATAGTAATGACCAAGTAGTAGGTTCAATTTGGCCTGTTACTGTAATACCATTGTCTTGCTGGAACTGTCTTACAGCTCTTTCTGTAATAGGACCATAATAACCAGTTAGATTAGCAGAAAAATAGCCTAATTCTCTAAGTTTTCTTTGAACTGCAGCCACCGTTGCGGCATTATCTCCACGTCTTAGATAGACTGCACTATTAGGGGAAAGAATTGCATTGCTTTCTGGTCTAAAGTTAGAAGTGCCAGAAAAAAAAGAGCTTGTTGCTATTTGTCCTTGGTATGTTTGACTAACATTAAAATAACTATTTGTTTCAGGACTAGGAATTTCTGGCCTTCTAGCCCAACAAGAATCAATAATAATTAAATTAATTATCATTTTTGATAAAAAGTTTATGTAAGCGAAGCTAGAAAGTTTTTCCCATTTGAGTCCTTCAATAAGTTTGAAGTCTTTGTTTTCTTGATTAGCCAGAAAAACTTCTATATATGCAAGAGATTCCATAAATTTTCCTGGGGTACTTTAACATTTTAATACTAACAAACTCAATCAATTTAGTTTGTTATCTTAAAGAAGTTATACCAATTTTATGTGAGGCTGCACAAAATCATGAAATTTATTACTTGTCTGCCTCGATCTACAGTTAACTCTGATTAAAATATTATTTTATAACAACTTCATATTAATTTGGTATTATAGCAATTCTCAACAGAGTATAATTCAGAAAATTATTATGAATAGAAATTGAGACTTTATATATTTATATATAACTATAATAAAATTTCTAGCCGATCAAGAGAGGGGAATATTTGAATCTATCACTTCAAATATTCACATAAATTTCCCTATTAAATATAGAGGCTTTTTTCTCTCCTTGTAAAGACTTCTATATTTTAGTTTATGTTTATTCTTTATTAAACTGCTATTAGTGTATTAAATTATTAGGTAGAATAACGTACTGAAAGAACATATATAGGTTAATTTAATTTAAAATTTCCTATCTAATGTTCTATCATTTTGCCGTACTATAAAATGCTTAAACTAAACCTGCCCGGTCAAAAATCAGAGCTACTAAAGCAGCAAAAATAGTTATTCCTAAAGCAGTTAAAGGATTTTGACCCTGACTAACAGCAAAAGAAGTCACTACACCAGCTCCTAAAGCAGCAGTAACGGCAGCAACCAATGGATCGCGGTTTGAACGATTTTTGTACATAATTATTAATTCCAGATAGATTTGTTAAACAATTCATAACTAACAACGTTGTTTCAGCCTATCACTGAATTAATAATTAAGATGGAAATTATCCTGGTTTTGCAATTAAGATTAAAATTTCTCTAAATTTCTTAACAAATCAAGACTATTTAATGATAAATTTTTTGCAGAAGTTGGGAAAAGGTAGCAGAGAAGATAAAAAAATTAAATAATTACCTAGAAATATGTTTTTATACTCAAAATTTATATTTATTAGGTAAGTTTTCAATGATATTAAAGAATAGAGAATTTACTCCAATTTTTCAGTATTACCACCTGATACCCACCCTGTACGATTACTCCCATCATCCACTCGAATTCTTTGCCATCTTTTATCTGAACTGTCTTCCAAAACTATAACTTTTTCTTGATAAGAAACACCACCAATACGATTAGCATCTCTGCTAGGAGTATCCCGTAAAATCAAACCAATAGGTTCAACTACAATAGCTCTGTAAGCTCCAGGGTCTAATTGATTAGATAAATTTTTATTTGTAGTTCCTGGAGAAGACGTACTCACTTTTTGGGCGATAGGTTTTTCATTAGTAAATATTGGTTTTTCAGGCATTTTCGTTAGTTTTGCTGCAAAGTAGAGCACTGATGCTGCACTAGCACCAATGAGCAATAGTATTGCTAAAATAAACCCTACTAAAAACTTGAATAAGCTATAAAAATTCATAACTTTAATAACCAATTTCATAAAATATTACTACAGTCACAATACAGGGAATAGGGAATAGAGAAAGAAAAACATAATCAAAAAGGTTGATTTTTTTATTTTATGGAATATAGATTTTTTTATTGTAGGAATCAATCACAAATTAAGATGTAATACCAAGGGTGAAAAAAGAACGTTAAAAATAAACTGGCTAGTAAATAATTAATAATTAATAACTAACAATTAATAATTTGCCTAACACCTAACACCTAGAAAGTTATTTGTAGGAAACATTTATCAATAATTAAGTATCACTATTTTCTTCTTCCCTCTTCCTTCTTTCCTCTTCCTTCTTCTGCTATTCTAAAAATTACCTTTTAAGCCACCATATCTAGAAGCAAGACGTGCTTTACCTGCTGCTGCCCAATCTTGTAAAAACTTAATTTGTTCTTCTGCAGTCCTAGCAAGAGGGATAATTTGACTAGCAGACTCTAAAATATCCTCAGTAGTAAACTCACGATTTTGACTAAATCCAATGTGCATAGCTTCAATTAGAGATTGTTCTATTTCTGCACCAGAAAAATCTGGAGTTTCATAAGCTAGGCGATTTATATCATAATTTTTGATATTGTGAGGTCTTAGTCGAGATAAATGTACCTCAAAAATAGCTGTTCTTTCTTCTTGGTTAGGCAAACCAACAAAAAATATTTCATCAAACCTGCCCTTTCTTAATATCTCAGGAGGTAAAGATTGAATATTATTAGCAGTAGCTACCACAAATACAGGAGATTTTTTCTCAGCTAACCAAGTAATAAATGTACCAAAAACACGACTGGTAGTACCAGCATCTCCTTGACTTTTCAACCCTGCAAAACCCTTATCAATTTCATCGATCCAGAGAACACAAGGTGCTAAAGCTTCCGCAATAGAAATCATCTGTCTTGTACGAGACTCCGACTCTCCGACCAACCCTCCAAACAAACGTCCCACGTCCAAACGTAGTAGAGGCAAATGCCAATGATGAGCGATCGCTTTAGCAGTAAGAGATTTGCCAGTACCTTGTATTCCTACCAAAAGTAAACCTCTTGGATGAGGCAAACCATATTGTCTGGCCCTTTCAGAAAATGCTCCTCCACGTCGCAATAACCAATCTTTAAGGTTATCTAAACCCCCAATATCAGAAATATTTTCACGAGCAGGATAGAAATCTAATATTTGAGTTTGGCGGATATTTTGACGTTTTTCTTCTAATATTAAATCAACATCATTAAGCTGTAGTTCTCCGTGAGTAGCAATTGCCTTAGCCAAAACTCTTCTAATTCTTTCAATAGATAATCCTTGAGCTGCTCGAACAACTTCATCTAATAAACGTTTGTCTAAAGATTGACCCATTGCCACTAATAGATGTTCTACCTCTTGGGAAATTTCTTGACTATTTGGCAGTGGGAATTCTATAATTGTGATAACTTCAGTTAAATCTTCTGGAACAGATATTTGAGGAGCAAGAATAACTAGATTTTTAGGTTGAGATTTTAACTTTTTTGCCAAATTTCGTAGTTTTCTCGAAATAGAAATATCTTCCAAAAATCTTTGAAAATCACGCAAAATAAAGACTGCCGGAGCAGATTCCGGTAACTTTTCCAAAAGCTCTAAACCTTGGAGAGGATTTCTTTTTCCCCACCCTATATCATTAGGATTATTTTGATATCCTTCGACAAAATCCCATATATAAACCGCTCTATTAGCCTGTCTTTTTGCTGATTGAATAATTGCATTTTCGACTCGCTCTTCTTCCCTAGTTTGGATATAAATTATCGAGTAGCGCGAACGTAGTAGTAGTTCAAATTCTTCTTGAAAACTCATAATATTTTTTTGTCAGTTGCCACTTTGATAATCTTCAGTGTATTGCCAGTAAAAAACATTTTTTTATATTTAATATTTAACAGCTAACTGTTCTGATTAAAATTTCAATTATTATTTATATTCAGTTGTTTTTTGATAGATTCTAAACCAGCCCATCGCCGGTCTATCATTAATGAAGAGCCATTTTTTTCAGATAATTTAATTCCCTGGCAATTTTTATCGCATAACTTTCTGGGAGGAACTGCCAAACACAACTGTTCATATACCCATTCTTTAGGGTTAAAATATCCATCTGGAGGTAAAGTTTCCACCAAATCTTCCACAGAATTTTCTACTTCTATCTGAAATAAATCCTTTTGCTCTTTAATTTCTTGAAACCAAATTAATTCTTTTGGAGCGATCGCCAATTTATAGTTGTACTGTTTTAAACATCTATCACAAGTGAGAGTAATAATTGTTTCTGATTTTCCTTTAACTTCCAGATAATTGCCATGATGAGTTACTTGTAAATAGCCTCTAACTGGAGTCAGTGTGTCCAAGTCTGATATAAATTCTTCAAACTTAATAGCCTCAGTCTGCTCAGTTTTTTTTAGTAGACTGGGAATATGTATTACTTCCATCTTCCTTATACCTCACTTATTCCATATCAGCTATTCAGAATTCTGAGTTTGACATCCTCTCCCATTAAATCTCGCGATTATAACGTGAGACTCCCAAACCTCACGATTTGGATTGCGCAGATTACATGGTTAAAGTTAATAGTTAGCTTTGTGATTCACCGTAACCCAGTAAAACCTAAACTTTTGAGCATCTCTTAAGATTTATTTTACAGATACTTTCTTAATGGAGTGCTTATTGTTTGTTTGGTCGCGATCCATCTCCCGGTATAATCTCAGATTTACCGGGAGTCCTCTCGCTCCATTTTTGATAGAATTCTGAATTTGCTTTACTTACACTAATGATTTTAATCTCTATAACTCATTCTTTTCTCCAAATATTTTCTATATATTTTCTATTGGTAGTTAGCTTCTAATTTTCACTACTAAACGGCGGTCTGGTTCCTGTCCATGACTGTAAGTTTCTAAATCTTCACAGTCTTGAAGCATAGTATGTATTTGACGACGTTCGGCAGAAGATAGAGATGTTAACTCATGCTCTTCACCAGTCAAACGTACTTTTTTTGCTGCATACTCTGCTATTAACAAGAGTTCTTCTTGACGGCGAACTCGATAACCTGCTATTTCCACAGTGTAGGACAAATGTTGTTCTGAATCGTTACCTATATTCAGAATTGTATTAACAAGGTACTGAATTGCATCAATTACTTTGCCATCAAATCCTAGTAGAGTAGAAATTTGTTCTTGTGTCAGATTAGTCTCATCTATGATTAACCAATAGCCGTCTTCTTGCTCTTGAGCTATGACTTTTGCTGGAATTTCTGCTAAGTTTAGCAGTTTCTCTAGCCATCGCTTTCCTTGGTCTAGTCCTTGCTCTATATAATAACTATCGTTCATTACTAGCATTAAGCTTTCTTCTTAGAACGTCCTGGTTCAAAGGGTAGTGCTTCTCTTCCCTTTCCTGTTTTTGTTGTTTTTGGTTGTGACTCTTCTACTAATTTCTGCAGGTTTTCAGGTAATGGTTCTTTAGATAAAATAAAAGCCTGAACCGTTTGAAATATATTAGCGATGAGCATATAAAGTAGCACACCTGCTGGTAAAGGAGTAAACAAAAATATTCCTGAAAACAAAATGGGAGTAATTTTGTTGATGGAGTCTTGATTAGGATTAGCATTGTTAGCACCAGGTCCTTTTCCTGATATTGTCTGACTAGCATAGATACTAACTCCAAAACCAATCACCATAATTAATATATCCCAGTGAATCGCCCCATTGTCATCAAATGCACCTACACGACCAAGAGCTTTGATAAATAGAAATCCTTTGTTTGCTGCAATTCCTGGGATAGTACCTTGAATTGTAGCGTCCCCTGGTTGTAAAGCTACTAAGTTACCGTCTCCATCAATTTGAACTCTTTCTGAACCTTTAGTTATAGTCCATGTAGGTTTAACTTCAGTTTGATTATATTCCTGTTTCAGAGTTTCTAGAGATTTACCCTCTACTGTTTGAAATTCGACGTGAGTTTTATCTCCAACAACTAACTTATTACCACTAGGCATCAAGGCCAAAATCGGAAAGTGGACACCATCATTAACATATATATTTTGAGGTGAAGTTGTATAAGCTTGTGGCTGAATTCGCTCTAGTTGTTCTTGAGGAAATATTTGTACATCTACAGTGTAGTTAATATTAGTAAAGGGCGATCCACGCAGAGTTGCAAATAAGGCAAACAGTATAGGCATTTGAAATAGCAATGGTAAACATCCTGCCAATGGATTAAACTCTTTCATCAGTTTAGCCATTTCTTCCTGCTGTTTTTGTGGATCGTCTTTATAGCGTTTTTGAATCTCCTCTTGTCGCTTTTTCATCAAAGGTTGCGTAACTTTCATCTTACGCATATTCCTAATTGACCCCGCATTTAACGGGTAGAGACTTGCGCGAATTACAAGAGTTAAAGCTACGATCGCTAGACCATAACTTGGTACGATCCCGTAGAAAAAATCTAGGATCGGCAGCATTATATTGTTGGAAAGAAAACCTATACCAAAATCCATTATTTTATGTCAACCTTGGGGCTGGTGATATTTCTAATTTCGACTATTTTTAATTTTTGATTACTATATAATAAAGGTATCTAGTTCAATACATATAAATTAGTCATTTATAAGAACATTTACTAGGTCGATATTATAGTAGTAGCTAATTGAAAGACATAGTAGCTTTGAAAAATAATAGTTAAATAACTATCAATTAGTAGGACTATTAGTTTTTTGAGCTTTTGCAGCCATCTTTTCAGTTATGTAAGATTCAATTTCTCTAAATCTTGGTATTGCTCTTAGTTCTAAACGAGTACCATTTCTGAGAGTAACTACTAAGTCCCCCCAAGCTCCTAATCCTCTGGGGACTTTTGCTATTTTGACAATTTCTGAGTAAACAATATCTGTTCTATCTTGTCCCATCCAGCCTCCAATCACGGAAACTCGCCTATTAGTAATCCTATAACGTAGCCATAAAGCTCTAACAATAGCAGCAACAGTTAGAGGTAGGCCAATAATTGTTAAACCAATTAATAAGTTAAGAATTAAATCTCCTATGTGGGGACCACCTTCATAAAAGGCTTCCTCTCGAATACCCATCCAACACCTCCACTTGTGTCAATAACTCTTCTAATTGTTGCAGAAATTGAGAATAATTGCACTGTTGAGCTGTTGGTTTAACTACAATCACTATATCCCATCCTTTGGAAATGAATGGCAACATTTGACGTAAAGCTGCTCTAATTTGGCGTTTAATTCGATTTCGGACTACTGCTCCTTTGCTCACTTTTTTGCTAATAGTAATGCCTATGCGAGTAGGTCGCAGAGATTCTAAATTATCTGTACCTTGAGGTAATTTAGGCTCTTGCTGATGACGCAGAGCCTTTAATGTCAGATCAGAACTATTCTTGCGAATTCCTTTTTGATATACAGCACCAAAATCTTTATAATGACGCAGCCTGTTTTCGATAGGCAACATAGTGAGATTATTTAAAATTTGTCTATAATCATCAGAATTATTTCTAGTGTCGCTACGCGGAAGTCAAAAGTCGTAGGAAAAAATGGCATTGGCTAGCGCCAAGCTGCCGCTAACGCCCTCTAAAGTATTGATTGGTAAGGCTTTTAGGATTTTGTAACTTGTTAGTTATTTCTGCCATCCTGCACTAATTTTCTTTTTCTAATAGACTGCTAGACGCTCCCGCCCTTTTTGCCGACGTGCTTTAATTACTGCTCGGCCATTTCTAGTACGCATTCTTGTTCTAAAGCCAGATACTCTTCTTCTTTTTCTACTTGTTCCATGTAAAGTCCTTTGAGTCATTTTTTCTACTCCTTAGCCACTAATCTAATAACAATTTAAAGTCACAATCCCTAATCATAGCACGTATATCATATAAAGTAAAACAGGGCAAATCTATCGTCTATTTTTCAATCAAATATTCTATTCTATGGTCAAAAGCCATGTGCCAATATAACGTAGTAAAGGCACATCACCAGGAGTCCTAATATTGGCATTAAAGTGGTACATTCCACCAAATCTGGGATTTCTGACATTGCTGAAAACTACTTCAATTTTATTACCCGCAGGAATAGGTTCAGCAGGGTAAATTTCGACAAAATTATTTTCTTTGTCCCATACTATTTCATCAATAGGTATTGATTCTGGTTTTTCTGAACTTCCTCCCCCAACACGAATTTCTATTTTGTCAGTATCAAATGAACCTTTGTAGTAATTGGGATAAAAAATTGATAACTGGGCAACTGCTAAATTTAATTTGTTTGCTGGTATCCGTAGTCGATAACGATCCCAAGTCCCAGACCTACCAGAATCTAAACGGAAGTTTAACTGATTTTTTTGTTCTGGGCCACCAAATAATGTAAATCCTGGCATCCCTTGAGCCAAGCTAGCAATTGGTACACCTGTTAATAAGCAACTGCTAACCAGCAAAGTAGAAAGTATACGTTTCATAAAACTTCCTCTAATTTTAAAATCTCTTCACTAAAACTTTATCAAGATTTTATATATACGGCTAGTGCTGCTACGCGGAAGTTAAAAGTCAAAAGTTAAAAGTCAAAAGCGAGTGCTAATTGGCGAGGTTTCCGTTTCCTCCAGAAACACTCCGCGAACAGAATGTAAGACGCACATCTGACAGTCAAAATTGATTTGTAATTTTTGTAACTGGTCAGTTATTTTCGCCATCCTGCATTAGGGATTTTGAAAATAGACATCTGAGAGAGTAGGGAGTAGGGAGTAGGGGAAATAATTGATGATTTATTTATGATAATTGATTTGATTTTTGATTTTTGGAGATGCCTAATAGTATAAACAGGATTTTTAAAATAGATATTTCCACCAAAGTAGGGAGTAGGGAGTAGTATCTCTATTCAAACTGACAAATTAAAAATATTGACTTTGAGAGTAATCTCCACAAATTTATTTAATACCCTCTTTATTTAGCAATTTTTTTGAATTTGTTCAAGCTTCAATAATGACCAAGTATTTAGTCTTAAAAATCACATATTTTCTTAATGTCCACCTTGAATTCATAAGACAAGTTAAAGATAGCAATGAGCAACGAAATATCAGCCTAATAATTATTAGTAAAAGAACAATAAATATAGCTATAGCTAGCTAACTCAGGCCCATTATTTTAGGTAGGGTTCTTAGGTAAGGAAATCAAACTTTAAGTAGACAAGGAGAATTTATGAGAATAGCAGTAGCTAAGGAAACTCTGGTCAATGAATCCCGTGTGGCCTTAGTTCCCGATGTTATAGCACGATTAGTTAAACAGGGATTAGAAATCCAGGTAGAAGCAAGTGCGGGAGAAAAGTCTTTCTTCTTTGATGGAGCTTACGAACAAGCTGGAGCAAAAATAATTTCTGATAGTGACGCCCTGTGGCGTGAAACAGAAGTACTTCTAAAAATTGGGGTACTACAGGAATCAGAAATTGATAAATTACCAGAGGGTACTGTTTTAATTAGTTTTCTCGATCCTTTAGGAAACCCTGCTATCGTCCAACGTTTAGCGGAACGGAAAATAACTGCATTCAGTATGGAGTTGATTCCTCGTACCAGTAGAGCGCAAGTTATGGATGCTTTATCTTCCCAAGCTAATATTGGTGGATATAAAGCAGTTTTGCTTGCCTCTGCTGCTTTACCCAAGTTTTTCCCAATGCTAACTACTGCAGCAGGTACTATTAAACCTGCAAAGGTATTAGTAATGGGTGCGGGGGTTGCAGGTTTACAGGCGATAGCTACTGCTCGTCGTCTAGGTGCGGTGGTAGAAGCGTTTGATATTCGTCCAGAAGTTAAAGAGCAAGTGCAAAGTTTGGGAGCAAAGTTTGTAGATGTAACTCTCCAGGAAGATACTGTTGCTGAGGGTGGTTATGCCAAAGAACTTTCTGAGCAAGCTAAACAACACACTCGCGAAGTTCTCACCCAACACGTTGCTGCTTCAGATATTGTAATTACTACTGCTCAAGTTCCTGGTAAAAAAGCACCATTGCTAGTAACTAAAGAAATGGTAGACCAAATGAAACCAGGTGCAGTGATAGTTGATATGGCAGCATCACAGGGTGGAAACTGTGAATGTACTGAAGCAGGCAAAAACGTACAGTGGAATGGTGTGACTATTATTGGTCCGGTCAACTTGCCAGCAACTATGCCAGTTCATGCTAGTGAATTGTATGCCAAAAATATTTCTGCTTTGCTCAAGTTGATGATTAAGGATGGAGAGCTAAATCTTGATTTTGAGGATGATATCATTGCTGGTGCTTGTGTTGCCCATGGTGGTGAAATTCGCAATCAAAGAGTCAAAGATGCTTTAGGTGTTGCTGTTGGTAGTTAGTTAAGCAGTCAGCAGTCAGCGATCGGCACTCAGCAAGAGCGTTTTTTCTTGTTGAGAAGGAATTGAAAACCTTGCTAATGCCGTATAAAAGTCAAAAATTAACTGTAAAAGGACTATGAGTGAAACATTAATTGCAGCTTTATTCGTATTCGTCTTGGCATCATTTGCCGGATTTGAAGTAATTAATAAAGTGCCTCCAACTCTGCATACACCCCTGATGTCTGGAGCTAATGCTATTTCAGGGATTGCTGTTTTGGGCGCACTAATTATCGCTGGTGACAAAGATTGGAATGTCACTGTGATTTTAGGTTTAATTGCTGTAGTATTTGCCACCATTAACGTAGTTGGTGGATTTTTGGTTACAGACCGGATGTTGCAAATGTTCAAGAAGAAGGAGGCTGCATAATGAGCGATTTTATACCTACCGGAATCCAATTAAGCTACTTGGTAGCGGTATCCTTGTTTTTCGTGGGACTGAAAAAGTTGGGTTCTCCAGCTACAGCTCGTAATGGTAATTTATTAGCATCAGTGGGAATGTTGATTGCTATTGTAGCAACCCTGCTAGAAAAAGAAGTAATCAACTATGAAATGATTTTGGTAGCAATTGTTGTCGGTTCAATTATTGGAGCGATCGGTGCTTACAAAGTAGAAATGACTGATATGCCTCAAATGGTTGGTTTGTTCAACGGTTTGGGTGGTGCTGCTTCTGCGATGGTGGCAGTAGGTGAGTTTTGGCGGTATTTGGCTGTTGCTCAGTCTCCTCCATTGCCTACTACTATTACAGCATTATTGGGCGTATTAATTGGTGGTGTAACTTTTACAGGTTCTGTAATTGCTTTTGCTAAACTACAGGGAATTATGAGTGGTTCTCCGATCACTTTCCCATTGCAACAACCTGTTAATGCTCTCCTATTTGGTGGGTTTATTGTTGGTAGCGTTTATCTATGTGTCACACCATTCAACTTACCCATATTTTTAGCATTGGTAGGTGTATCCCTAATATTGGGTATAATGTTTGTTATCCCCATCGGTGGTGGCGATATGCCAGTTGTGATTTCTTTGTTGAACTCATTTTCTGGACTAGCTGCTAGTGCTGCTGGTTTTGTGGTGATGAACAATATGTTGATCATTGCTGGTGCATTGGTTGGTGCTTCTGGAATTATTCTCACAGTAATTATGTGTAAGGGTATGAACCGTTCCTTGACTAATGTACTGTTTGCTGCATTTGGTACTGGTGAAGGTGGTGGTCCTGCTGCTGCTGGTGGTACAACTGATAAGTCTGTTCGTAGTATTGACCCTGAAGAGGGTGCAATGATGTTGGGTTATGCGCGTTCTGTGGTAATTGTACCTGGTTATGGTATGGCTGTTGCTCAAGCACAACATTCTGTCCGTGAGTTGACAGACCAGTTGGAAGGATTGGGTGTTGAGGTTAAGTATGCTATTCACCCAGTTGCAGGACGGATGCCTGGACACATGAATGTATTGTTGGCAGAGGCAAATGTGCCTTATCCCCAGTTATATGATATGGATGACATTAATCCTCAGTTTGACCAGGCAGATGTAGCTTTGGTGATTGGAGCGAATGACGTGGTTAATCCGGCGGCGCGTGCGGATCAGAATAGTCCGATTTATGGAATGCCCATTCTCGATGTTGATAAGGCAAAGCATACTATTGTGATTAAGCGCGGTCTTAGCACTGGTTTTGCTGGTGTGGACAATGACTTGTTCTACAAGGATAAAACTATGATGCTATTTGGCAGTGCTAAGGATATGGTTGCTAAGTTGGTTTCTGAGGTTAAGCAACTTTAATTCGGGGTCTTAAAATTAAATTTAGCTGTGGTAAGCGCATAATATTTGTCTCAAAGCGCTTACCTCTAACCCATTCAATACTGAGCATTGTTCATTGAGCAATGCTCATTTTAAGTGTTCCAGAGTAAATTATTTTTCATTATTTTGTTTGCTCTTGTTATTCCTTACAGAAGACTACACGAACTTATACCAATTCACTTAAAAAATGTCACAAATAGTTGGTAACTGATGAAGTCAAATAATAAGCTAAAATTACTGTAGAGTAGAGGTTTTAATATAGTTCCGGATAATTAGTTATTGTATGATGAGAGGAGTCAGAACTCAGAACTCACGAGTCAGTAAGAAGAAAGGATGAGAGTTGGAATTATCTGGGGATATTCCGGCATTTTATCATTTTCTTTGTGGGTTTAATACCCCACCGTCAACGGGGGTGTTCAAAATTACTTGGGGGAGCGTAGACGCGGAGCGGCCCTTTGTTGACTATCCCCATGTAATTTTCCTCCTGTCTCCTGTCTCCTGTCTCCTTCTTCAAGTCTGCATTGAATGGAAGTAGAAAGTGCGATAACTGTATAACCGGATTTTATATAAGTGTCTAAAATATCACTTCTGACTTCTGACTTTTGACTTCTGACTTTAGTGAAACGAACTTAGTTGGTCATTTTCTCGTCTTAAATATTTTCAATATTTTCAAAAAAGTCTCTGAATATAAATATCTATTGTGCTATTATAG
Source organism: Okeania sp. SIO1H4 (assembly GCF_010672695.1). Lineage (NCBI taxonomy): Bacteria > Bacillati > Cyanobacteriota > Cyanophyceae > Oscillatoriales > Microcoleaceae > Okeania > Okeania sp. SIO1H4. Next base: position 331,066 of record NZ_JAAHGB010000006.1, on the reverse strand, counting down.
AAGGTGAGAATAAATTCGGTTATAATGTTTGTTTATATTGAGGGCTACTTTCCTGTCGCTATTGACAAGCTTCTCTCCGAAATCTAAATCTCTACAAAAATCTTAATTTTGGAGAATATCTATGTCAATTTATGTAGGCAACTTATCCTACGATGTCACGCAGGATGATCTATCTGAGGTTTTTAAGGAATATGGTTCTGTTAAACGGGTTCATTTACCAACTGACCGTGAAACAGGACGCGTTCGTGGTTTTGGATTCGTGGAAATGGATACTGAGGCAGAAGAAGAAGCGGCCATTGCTGCACTTGATGGTGCTGAATGGATGGATCGCGAAATAAAAGTTAATAAAGCTAAGCCACGGGAGGAAAGACCTTCCTTTGGTGGCGGTGGTCGCAGAAACAACTCTCGTCGCTACTAATTTAATTCATTTTTATTATTAAAGTTAATTATAGGACTTAGTTTAGCTCCTATAATTATCAAGAAAGAATTTAGGTAAGGGAAACGTTGGATTAACAAAGTGCAGAATTTTGAATTGAATTCTGTAAAATTTTTATGTTTCGCAAGTGCGTTTAAGACCCTCTAGCAAACATAAAATTTGGTAGTCTTTAATGAGTGATGGGTCTTAAATGCCTAATTAATGCTTTTTCCTGTCTACTAACTCCTAATTTCTTCTTCAAGATGTCCAATTGACAAAACGGGTATAAAAATAAGCGATCGCCTCTCCAACAACAGTCCGCATACCTGCACTAGACTGCCACCATCTGTGAGGATTATAATCTTTAGGTTCAAGAGCAATCACACCTACCTGAATATCTGGACTGAAAATATTTCGATAAATCATCCAGCTACGGCGAGCGTGGGGTCCTAAGGTATAGATATTGATAGAGTTTACTTTCATATGAGAAGTTTTTAGCCATTCTTTAACCGCAATAGCAGAGGCAGCAGTGCGATACTTAACAACTTGAGGAGTTGGTATCGCAACTACTCGGTCTGGATCGACACCCAAGGCAATTAAAGTTGCGGCTGTTAGTTCGGCAAAGTTATTGTATTCTGATAGATAATATCCCTTACCTATGGGCGAACCTGTGGTAATTAATTTTTGATAAGCACCTTGCTGAAATTCAGTGATCGCTAACTTTACTGCATAGTCAGACATCCAACCCTCAACTATTAGTATATCTGCTTTTATGGGGGAGGTTAGTGCTAAGAATGAATAAATATTAAAGCAGCAAATCGTAATTAGAAAGATAATTAATCCTAGAATTAATATCCATACCTGGATTATTAAAATTAATTTTTCCTGCCATTGTAATAAAATGTTTTTTGGATACATTTAAGTAATCAACTAAGAAGTAAAGAAGAAAGAAAGTAACAGATTTCATCTCACACTAAATCCGGTTAATAAAACAGATTTATAATTTTTTTCTGTTCTTTACTCTTGACCTTCATAAGTAATTTATTTAAACTGAATTTTAGATAATATCAATTACTAAAAATCTTGCTATACTTGAGTGCTTTATAAGTTTGCAAAATCAAAGTTATGAGCGTAGTAGGACTTTTGGTAGAGTAGATTCCATCAGGGTTGAGGTACAACTATAGCGGGCAAGATGCCCGCAGTGGTAACATTTAATTGTTAATATATGTCTTCATATACTTGGAATCTGCTGTAAATGTTGTTATTCTGTTTTTCCTGACTACTGACTATTGATTACTTTTACTCTTAACTAAATGTAGGTAGCAAAATTTTTTAGATTTGCTATAACTGCTATCTATTCAAAAAGACTCAATCTTCTTGATTTAACTTCAGTAATATTTACTGTTAATAGCTCTTTCTAGCTATGAGCTACTTCTTCTTGTTTTTTGTGTAAATACTCAAAAACACTCTTATCACCAATATCTGGAGGTATTGCTTGGAATACCTTTCGGATAGCAAAAACTATAAATAGAAATGCCCAAATTCCCAATAAAAACTCTTTGACTTCAAGTAATAAAAAGTCAGCCATATGAGATAGTAGTAAAAAAGGTACTAAAGGTGTGAGGAATTTTGTTTCTAGGCGGTTAAAACAAAAAGCTTCTTTGAAATAAATACCAGTCAAGGCAGCAAAGGTAAAACCAACACCCAAAATGGTAATTGGATTAGTGTAAACTACTAAGAACAGGGGCTGAGTACTGTTAATTGCTAAGATTACTGTAGTAATAGTCCCTATAATCCAAAATAGTTGGAGTAGTCGGTGTAAAATGGCCATATAGATATGAATAGTGACTAAACTTAGACCTAAAGCTAGACAAAAACAGCCATAGATGGGTGTTAGTGCTTTAATCACTGCTGGGTTGTTGCCTTGCCATAAGACTAAGGTGCTGCCTAATGCAAAACTAAGGGCAGCTATCATCAGGCCACTACGATAAATAATGACACTAAGGCGATCGCTTTTTGTGATAGTAAATTCTCCAAAATGTCCTTGATAAACTATCGGTTCTGGAGATTGTAGTATTTGTGTCATAATTTACTCCTAAAGAAATATAGATCGACTGATTTTTTTAATTTATAGATATTCTTTAATCATAAACCTGGATAAGGGGAGAACTTTATGCCAAAATCTAATCAAAAACAAAATAAAAATAAGTCTCAACCTGATACCAGAAAACTAAAACCAATTGAGATTGATGAGACTATTATATCAGGGAAAACTGGTAAGTTGAATAATGGAGAAAATATAACTATTAGTGTACCTATTGATAATTTTTTACAGCAGATCGGTGCTTTTCAAGGGATGGAAGATGATGATCAAGCAGAACAAATTAATTTAGAAGTTTTTGAGCAAAAGTTAGAGGAAATTTTCAATACAAGTAATTTCAAAGTTAATCAAAGTAATTTAAAATCTTTTTTTAAATATCTCAAGCAAAATCTTGAATTTCCTTGTTTAGTAACAGGAATAGAAGAATTTGAGTGGGAAGTATATTATACTATGGGTCCAGGGAGTAAAAAAGAATATCAGAAGCTGAAGAAGAAAAAACCATCCTATACAGATGTGTTTAATCTGCTAAAGTTAGATGATAAATTAGATTTAGAGTCTGGAATCTTAGCAGAATTGGAGCGCACTACAGATAGTCAAAAATTTATATTGCCACTAGCTGAATTAGAAGCTGTTATGGAAGATTCTGAGAATGCTGAATTGTTAGAAGATTATTCTATGTGGTTTTTTACTTATCTATAATAAATTGAAAGTGGCCCTAAGAACTAAGTAGGGTGTGTGACGGTACGCTTACAATTTAATTTATGGAATAATGGTCGGTTTGACACCTCACGAACCGCGTGCTGTTGGATAGTGCATTACGTAACACCCTTGGTACCCTACGCGGTCTTATATTTATTTGACAAACACTCTCTAAAGTGCTGTTGAAAGATATATAAGGTGTAATATCAAGTCTGGTAGCATCAGTATTGTAAAGGTAAGGAAGGACCGAAGTTGGAAGAGGGAAGAAGGCTTTAGTTATCTAGAACGGAAGACTTAAAAGTCCAAAAAAACTTAAATTTTTTGTAGATATTCACCCTTGGGTTTATACATAACGATACCAGCGGACATGATATAACTACACACTCAAATATCGAAATCATTTGATATCATTTGATATCAATTGTTAATCTTTTCACCAGTTGGTGTATTTCCTGGAATAATTGCAAAGTTTTTGGCTAAACTTTTACACCTTTTTCTAATCAAATTACTTTAATAATTAAAACTAGATTTTATTTATTATATGAAGGATAAATATAGCAGAAGGAAGAAGGAAGTTGGAAAAATTTGTGTTGTCTAAATTTTAAGGTTTTAACATTTTAAAACCTAGCTAATTAGGAGTACGAATGTGCTTCATATTCTAACTTTAAGATATCTAATAGCAAACGTAGAATAAAGAATGTTACGAATTAATTTTGGCCATTAAAAGACTTTACAGTAGATATCTCTTTGACTAAAAAGATAGATAATACCAATTTGATAAATGTTTGCTACAAATAGTTAGGCTATTTCTTAGGAGTAAACCCACCCCTAACCCCTCCCAGGAGGGGAAGTCAGTCGGACCGAGTCACACGATAATTGCTTCAATACCAGTTTGAACGGTCGTAAATTCTCTTTTTCGTCAAAGGGACATTTCCTACAAAATCTTTTGATCGCACTTATTATTTGAACACATTCTTTTTTCAAATTGGTAGAAGTTCCGACTTAAGAAATCCTACAGAAGCTATTCATTCTGACTCCTGTATGTTTTTCTACCAATGGCTTTATCCGATAAAATTTAATTTATGAAATTATTTACAACTGCTTGATTGAGTAGTAATTTTCTTGTTAGTTTTCAACCTGAAATCTGAAGAGATTTTGGTGGAGATTTCAAAGTATATATCTGAGTTTCTGTAGCGATCGCCTGTCGTACATTCAAAGGTATTTGCAACATTCCTAACAAAGAAATACCATCCATAACTTTTAAACTACCGATAGTTTTTTCTGCTAATAAAAGGTCTACTTTTTCTGGGTTTGGTGTAGAGGAAAGTTCTTGGTCGGAAGCAATAACAAATCCTAATGGAGTTCCAAAACTGGCAGAATAAGGCTCTACAGAATAAGTATAATTAAACACAGTTTGTAAAGTTTTAAGCACGCGGACATGAAGATACATTTCGGCAGGAGAAATTGAACCTGCTTGTATCATAACAACTCCATCAGGAGATAAAATTTGGCGAATTTTTTGAAAGTATTCCTGAGTAAATAAGGGAAAAGACGGACCAGACTCAATAGGGTCTGTCAGATCGGAAATAATCACATCCCAAGTTTCTGAAGAAGAGTTTAAAAAATTCTGAGCATCATCAATAATTAGTTCTACCCGAGGGTCTTCAAAAGAATTTTGGTGCATTTCTGGTAGATACTTTTTGCAGGCATCTACTACTTCCCCATCTATATCAACCATAACTAATTTTTCTACAGTTTTCCAGCGTAATACTTCTCGTAATGTTGCTCCTTCTGCACCTCCAAGTACTAAGACTTTTTGTGGCGACCCATGAAAAATCATTGCTGGATGTACTAAGCATTCATGGTAGAGAAATTCTTCTTTGGTGCACGACTGCCACTTATTATCTAGTATTAAAGCTTTGCCATAAATACCTTCAACAATATGCATTTCCTGGTATTTAGTTTTTTGATAAACCAGCACTCGATCGATGCCATGTTTATAAATATCCCAAGGTGTAATTTGTTCAGCGAACCATAAGTTTGTATTAAGTTTAGCACCTGCCATTGATGGTTTTCCTCCGAATAAACATTTAATTGTAGCATTTTTAGACTTAAAGTCGGTATGGCGTTTTTATGTGGGATGTGGAAACCAAGTGTTATGAAAAAGGTATGGAGGGAATAGTAAAGAAGGGAGAACAGCATTAAATATTAGCAAATACAAGGAGGTAAAGCAATCAATAAGCGTGCTTTTTTTATTATAAAAAACCTTAACCTACATTTACATCTCATATAAAAAAACTATAGTTTAAATTAAAAAAAGAACAATTAAACGAGGGAATAAAAACCTAGTAATGGTCTATTCAGTTATCAGTTATCAGTAACTCCTGGAATAGGGAAGCTTTGAAGATTCAGGATTTTCTTTTTTATCTCTTTATAAAGATAAAAATTGAGGCCGGATATTTTTTGTTAATTTAAAAGAGAAAAAGGATTATTTTGACTCCTCAATACTTAACACCATATCCCAGTTTTATATATATTTTTATGCCTGCCTAGTTAATAAGTGCTGATAGAATTTTGAGGCATAAATAAGGAGGTATTTCAGTTTCCAGATTTTGGTTTCTTATCAAACTAAGAAAGGTTATAGCATTTCTCAAGTTACTGAGGTGCAATGACATTTCTTCTTTTCTCACAGGAGTGCGCTATTAGGTGCGACAAACGCACCTCGCGGGGTCACACCGCTATTCCCTGTTGCCCGAATTACTACTCCCTATTCCCTAAAACCAAGGAATTTTGTAGTTCACGCTTCTTAGGAATTGCTATATATTTTTTCTAGTGCGGGGATTAAATACTGAGTTAAAGTAAAAGCATCTACTCCTAACTCGGTTCGTTTTTTTGCTGCTAATATTGCTGCTTGAGCGTGCCACCAAACTGCTGTTTTGACAGCTTCTAGTGGTGGAGTTTGAGTTGAAGTAATAGCTAATAAACCTCCAACTAATCCTGTTAATACATCTCCACTACCTCCTCTTGCTAATGCAGGGGTACTTTCTGGATTAATCAATATTTTTTGACTATTGGCAATAATTGTTTTTGCTCCTTTGAAAACTAAAATCAGGTTACTGTTTTTAGTTACTTTTTTAGCCGATAATATCCGATTATTGAGTTGATTTTCTAGGTGTGGAAATAGACGTTTAAATTCTCCTGGGTGGGGTGTAATAATTGTTGGTGCTTGACGTTGACTGACTAAATAATTTTTCTCTAAATTATCACAAATATTTAAAGCATCAGCATCTAGAACTATCGGACAATTTACGGATAATATTGCTTCTATTATAGATTTAGGTTCTGTGGTTAAACCAGGTCCGCAGGCGATCGCTTCAAATTTACTTAAATCTATATCTTTTGGTAATTGTTTTATTGTTCCGGTTTCTGTTTCGGGACAACCAATAATTAGTACTTCTGGTAAATGATTATTTAGTATAGGTTTAATTGATTTTGGTACGGCAATTGATAACATTCCGACACCTGTTGCTCTAGCTCCTAATCCTGTTAAAATTGCTGCTCCACTATAACGATGGGAACCTACAATTAATAATAAATTACCGTTTTTATATTTATAGGTTGTTGGAGAAAGAGGTAAGGGGAAATTTGTTATAGCAGATGTTTTTGTGATTCTTTCAATAGTGGGAAATTCTCCTAAAATTTCTGTAATATCTGCCAGAGGAATATCAAAATCTATTAATTCGGATGTACCTATATATTCTAAGGCTTGGTCTTGTAAAAATGCTTGTTTCCACAGACCTAAACAAAATGTGTGTTTAGCAGAAATTGCTGTTCCTAAAACTTCTCCTGTATCTGTATGAATTCCAGAAGGTAAGTCGATACTAAATATCTGTTTTTTCCAACTATTAATTTGATTGATTGCTACAGCTAAATCTCCGGTAATTTCTCGTTCTAAACCAAAGCCAAATAAACCGTCTATGAGCAAGTCGCAATTTTTGACCGGGGAAATATTATCAACAAAATTAACTCCTAAAGATTGGAGATACTTACTATGAGCATTTGTTAATTCTTTAAGTTTTGGTATCGGGCAGTAAACTATTATTTCATAACCTTGGAAATATAATTCTCTGGCTATGACTAAAGCATCTCCGCCATTATGACCAGGACCTACTAATATACCAATTTTACTAATATTACGATTGAATAATTTTACGATTCTTCGTGTTACTAATCCTGCAACTTTTTCCATTAATGCTGCTACTGGCATTCCGGCAACAAATATTCGTTCTTCTATTTGTCGCATTTGGGCAGCAGTAACTACAAATTTTTCTTTAGTATTGTTCATTGATTTTAGGGAGTAGGGAGTAGAGAGTAGGGAGTAGGGAGTAGAAAAGAAGAAAAAATGTACCTCAATAACTTGAGAAACGCTATATAAGATTCAGCAAACCCTAATTACCTATGTTTAAAAGTATAGGACTTACTAAAAGGATTTTTTGTCTTTTTTCTTCTTGATACATAAGGGACTTGAAATTTTACTTAAAGCAGTTTTGGAGGGTGCATCTCATATTTACAAAAATACTTTTTTCCTATATATTCCCTATTCTCTATTCCCTATTCTATATTCCCTGTTGCCTGTTGCCTAAAAATGTATTTCAATCAACTTTTAAATTTAACTTCTGACTGACTTTTAACGACCAAAGTAAATAACCACATTAACAAACCCCGAATCTAATAAATAGCGTTGCCACTTTTCTGCTATTTCTTCCTTTTCAAAAGGTCCTATCGCTACATTTTCGGGAATTTCTGTCACTTGAATACCTTGGTCGGGAATTCCTAATAATCGCAATTTATATGTAATTAAAGCTAAATTTGTTGACTTACTAGGAATTAATAAATAATAAGATTTACTATTACTTAGTCCATAAGCAATTGAACGTTTAACTGGAGGATATACACTAGCTGCTAAAATTGCAGGTTTTACAGGTTCACCAAAAGCTTCATTTGAATCAAGTTTTTCTAGTTGGGCATTAATTCCTCTTTCTTCCAAATAATCTAACAAATCTAAAGCGAAAAATAACTGAGAAAAACTTCCTACTTGAATTACGTCGTTGCCTGCAAAAGAGCGCAATACTGCCCTTGGTTCGATTTTTCGCCGAATAATTCCTAACAATAAGGCACTGTCTGATTCAATATAGACAACATATCGTAAATTGGGAAATGGATTTACTTCGATGGGATTAAATATTGGTTCTTGTTGTCGAATTGATGGTCTTACTGTTGATGGAGGTAATACTTCAAAATTTTTGGGAAAACTGGAATTTTCTGCTATTAATGATGTCTGTTTTTTTGTATTGCTATTGGAACTAAAAGTTGTAGTTTTGCTTTGACTTTTATTGGTTGGTAAACTTTGACTTGCAATTACTTTACCCTGAGCGATAGTTTGGTTATTTATCGCTAAAAATCCTCCTAATATAATTGATAATAATGATTTTTTTGAAATTCTGTAGTTTAATATTAAAAATAATTGGTTTAGCATGGTGAGTCGAGCCAATAAATGATGATTTTTAGTAGGCGTTTGAACATAGTTTATTACATGGGTAAAACAAAGTGAAATTATATATAGCAATTCCCAAAAAGCGTGAGGTACAAAATTATTTTGCTTTAGGGAGTAGAGAGTAGGGAGTAGGGAGTAGAAAAAAAGAAAAATAACTGTAAATCAGTAACTTGAGAAACACTATATAGCAGTCCTAAATTATCTTTTTATTTTGGGTTTAATACCCCACCGTCTACACGATATTAACAATTGGTTGGGGTTTGAGTCCCCATCCATTTTTTCTTCCTTCTTCTTTCTTCTTCAATAGTGAAAATTTTATTGGTTGCTATTTGCCATTTCCTATTTACTTTTCCCTAAAAGTCTAATGCCAAATTCATTTCTAAATTGCATAGAACAATATTTTAATCAGAGTTGACTTGAAATTAAGACAGACAAATTAATAAATTTGATAATTCTGTGCAGTCTCATATATAGCAGTGGAAGGAAAGGTGAGGAAATATCGAGAGCTTAAAACTCAGAGAAAGTAATATTTTTCCTGCTTCCCTTTTCCTTCTTCCTTCTTTTTTCTTCCTGACTTGAAATTAAGACAGACAAATTAATAAATTTGATAATTCTATGCAGTCTCATATATAGCAGTGGAAGGAAAGGTTAAGAAAGATCGAGAACTTAAAACTCAGAGAAAGTAATTTTTTTCCTGCTTCCCTTTTCCTGGTTACTTCTTCTTTCTTTCTTACTTAAGATTAAGACAGAAAAATTAATAAATTTGATAATTTTGTGCAGTCTCATATATAGCAGTGGAAGGAAAGGTTA
>NZ_JAAHGB010000006.1:316001-321477 GCF_010672695.1 Okeania sp. SIO1H4 | reverse complement strand
TAATTTTTTTCCTGCTTCCCTTTTCCTGGTTACTTCTTCTTTCTTTCTTACTTAAGATTAAGACAGAAAAATTAATAAATTTGATAATTTTGTGCAGTCTCATATATAGCAGTGGAAGGAAAGGTTAGGAAATATCGAGAACTTAAAACTCAGAGAAAGTAATTTTTTTCCTGCTTCCCTTTTTCCTCTTCCCTCTTCCCTCTTCCTTCTTCCTTCTTCCTTCTTCAAAAAATCTATAATGCAAGATAAATAAACTTAGTTTTGATTTTATAACCTCAAATTCAATGAATAAAATTATAGTCGGTCTTTCTGGTGGAGTTGATAGTTCCACAACCGCAGCAATACTACATCATCAAGGATATCAAGTTGAGGGTTTAACTCTTTGGTTAATGAAAGGAAAAGGTCAATGTTGTTCCGAGGGAATGGTCGATGCCGCTCATATTTGTGAACAGTTAGGTATTCCCCATCATATTGTGGATAGTCGCGATCTATTTCAGGCAAATATTGTTGATTATTTAGTAACAGGATACAGTGCTGGAATTACTCCACTACCTTGTTCTCAATGTAATAAAGCTGTGAAATTTGGCCCGATGCTGGCTTATGGTCGTGAAAAATTGGGTATTGACAAAATTGCCACGGGGCATTACGCACGAATTGATTATGATTCACAGAGCGATCGCTATCAATTAAAACGTGCTATTGACCGTAATAAAGACCAGTCTTATTTTCTGTACGATTTAACACAGGACTTATTAGCTGGTTCCGTATTTCCTCTAGGAAAAATGGTGAAAAGTGAAACCCGACGCATTGCAGCAGAATATGGTTTGAAAACTGCTGATAAACCAGAAAGTCAGGATTTATGTCTAGTGGAAGCTAGCGGTTCGATGCGGGCATTTTTGGATAAATATATTACTCCTCATCAAGGTGAAATAGTTGACCAAGAGGGACGAGTGTTAGGACTCCATGATGGTGTCCATCATTATACAATTGGCCAAAGAAAAGGTTTAGGAGTTTCGGCCCCTCATCCTTTATATGTAATTGATTTAGACCCAGTGATGAATCGGGTAATAGTGGGCGATCGCGACAGTGCGTCAAAAATGGAGTCCACTGTGAAGTTAGTTAATTGGGTTTCTATTGTCCCACCAACTATACCTATACGAGGGGAGGTGCAAGTGAGATATCGTAGTTTACCTGTAGCAGCAAATATTATTCCTTTGGGTATTAATGAGGAGAAACCACAGGATGGTTTTCGAGTTAAGTTAATGTTTGAAGAGGCAGTTTTTGGTATAACTCCTGGACAAGCTGCTGTTTGGTATGAGGGAGATATTTTGTTAGGTGGAGGGATAATTGAAAAGGAGGAGTAAGTGTTAGTTTGTTGTCTGGATTTTAGTTGATTATTGAAGTTGAAAATCCAGACGACTAAATTATCTATTAGCAGATTTCTTAAATTTTGCTTTGTGGGAATTTTTTTAAGGGTAAAACTAGAATAAATATGGGTTCCTCTGGAATTTTTTTGACGGTCGGAGGGGAAAATATAGAAATAGTAAATTTTCCATCAGTGGGTTTCCCAGATTTTGCCGAACTGCCAATTTTTTCAGGGGATCAAGTCAGAGTAAGCATGAGTTTATCTGAAGATTTGTTGATGGTCAGAAGGGAAAATTCAGGAGTAGTAGATTTTCCATCATTGGGTTTCTCAGATTTTGCTGAACTGCCAATTTTTTCTGAAGATAAGGTCAGGGTAAGCATGATTTATTCTGGAAATTTTTTGATGGTTAGAGGGGAAAATTCAGGAGTAGTAGATTTTCCATCATTGGGTTTCTTAAATTTTGTCGAACTGCCAATTTTTTCAGGAGCTAAAGTCAAAGTAAGTCTAATTTTCTCTGAATATTTCTTGATGCTCAAAGGTGAAAATCTAGAAATAGTAAATTTTCCATCAGTGGATTTCTTAAATTTTGTCGAACTGCCAATTTTTTCAGGAGCTAAAGTCAGAGTAAGTCTGATTTTCTCTGAATATTTCTTGATGCTCAAAGGTGAAAATCTAGAAATAGTAAATTTTCCATCAGTGGATTTCTTAAATTTTGTCGAACTGCCAATTTTTTCAGGAGCTAAAGTCAGAGTAAGTCTGATTTTCTCTGAATATTTCTTGATGCTCAAAGGTGAAAATCTAGAAATAGTAAATTTTCCATCAGTGGATTTCTTAAATTTTGTCGAACTGCCAATTTTTTCTGAAGCTAAAGTTAGGGTAAGTATAGGTAAATCTGACAATTTTTTAATGCTCAGAGGCGAAAATCCGGAAATAGTAAATTCTCTATTGAAGTTTTTTAGGAGGTAAAACAAAAGTAAGTATGAGTTTGTAATTATAATTTGCTTGACTGTAAAATCTGTAAATTATAAGTATCGAATCATCAATCAACCTCTAAGATTTTTGTTAAAAGCTTTGCAGGAGGATTTTTTATGAATCAGTCTTCAGAAATTCAAGAATTCAAAAAATATAAACCACTACTTTACATTACCCCTAATAATAAATCTAGTTTACAACAATCTCTATCTTCAGCAATCACTACTGTAACTACTGAACAAGATAAAAATAAATTAAATAGTTTCAAATCAAATCCCTTAAGCATAAAAGAAGCTTTGATATATGGAGGTTTGTCAGCTTTACTTCCTCCTTTTAGTTATTTATTAATACCAGTAGTAACAGGAATTTTTGCTCGCCAACAAAATACTCAAGATAGCGAACAAGCAAAACTCGACGAAAATACAAAATTAGCTTTAAATGAATTTAATTTAGCTATGTTGGTCAGAATTTATTACAGAAACTCCTTACTCAGATATACCAGAATATTTTGACTTTCCTCCCGGTCATCCATTACCAGGAAAATTATATAGAGTGCATCCCTTAAAATCGAAAAGTAATAAATATATTCCTATAGAAGTATTTGACTCTTTACTTTATGCAGAAAGAGAAACTGAACTAATTCGCTTATTGGTAGATTTAGGAGCAACTCAAATAATAATTTTTGTCTAATATCAATTCCTCTGATTTATACGTTTTTATTGGAAATTTAGCCGTTGCTGATTCTGGGTATGATTTGATAATTTTATATTTTTAATTTTGTATTTTGGATGGTTTGAACTACTTGTTAATATTAACTGTTCCCTGTTTCCTATTCCTTATTCCCTACAAACCTACTTTCATACCTTAATTCAGCAATGCCGAAATTTATAGAGACATCAATTTTATCTATGTTTTTGATTTATGGTCTAATAGAATATATAGCAGTCGAAGGAAAGGGCGGGGACAAGTCAAAAGCTTAAAACTAAGACAACGTAAGATTTTTCCTTCCTCCTTCTTCCTTCTTCCTTCTTCCTTCTTCCTTCTTCCTTCTGCTATAAAATTGTGAATTAAAATTTCTAGAACATAGGATAAATAAAATAATGACGGAATCTAAAACTGGACGAATGTTGCTTTCCCATAATTTTGAACTCTCAGAAAATACCCTGCCTGAATTAAATAGGGAAGAATTTGCTCAAGTTTTCATTAATGGTTTAAGCAAATATCCACAACTTAAATGTCGGCAATTAAATCATCCTCATTGGATGGTAGAAATTTTATTTGAAAATCAAGTTTTTTCCCCACCTCAAGTTGGTAAAAAATGTGCTGAAGCTTTAATAGAAAAGCGAATAATTCAAAAAAATGACAAGGATTTAATTGTTGATGTTTTGATTCTGGGAGGTTTGAAAAAAACACCTCCATTAAGTGATTATCCTGATACTCTACAAACAGGAGAATGGGGTATTGATGTTGTAGAAACTCACTCAGCAGAAACTTTTCTCAATATCCTTAACTGGGATGAAAAAACTGCCGGAAAAACCATTGAAAATATTTTTAAAATAGAAATGAAAAATATTCTTAGTTAATTTATTTACTTAATCCATTTCTGCTTGAAAAGTTGTGCGAGGTATGTTTCACTCTTTAGTCAAAGTGGTAGATTCAAGATTGATAAAACTTACGCAAAAGACAAAAATATACACCATTTGTAGGAGTTAACGGCCGTTAACCCCTACAATATTTGGTGGTTATGCGTAAGTCCTGATTAAATAAAAAAAATGATTTAACAATTTGTTGAGGAAGAAATAGAAAATATGTTTGAGAATCAATTCAACGCCCGCAAAATCTGTCCAAAAATTATTTTTTAAGGCTGATATTTTTCCTTCTTCAAATTGAAAACCTATTGGGGTTATTGATAATTCTAAAGCTACCAGAATATAGACTAATATGAAACTGATTTTAGTTGCTCCAAATAGATCTTTATAGCAATGTGCGCTGGCATATTTACAAATTACAGTAACTGTCCAATAGCTAAAAGCCTGATATTATCGGTTTTTTTATTCCCCCTGTTGCCTGTTGCCTGTTGCCTGTTGCCTGCGCACAGCGCTATATATGATGCTTTTCAAGAACATTTCCATTATTTACCCAATCTAGAAATTATCAATAATTATTTCGAGACTGTACCAGAATATGACTGTTTAGTAAGTCCAGGAAATTCTTTTGGACTTATGGATGGTGGTATAGATGCAGCGATCGTCAAATATTTTGGTGATTTTTTAATGACTTCGGTTCAACAAAAAATATTAGATGAATATCTGGGCGAACAACCAGTTGGCACATCTACTATTGTCGAAACTGGTCATCCCCAACATCCTTTTCTTGCCCATACCCCCACTATGCGCGTACCTATGTCCATTGCTGGCACTGATACTCCTTATATCGCAATGTGGGCAATGTTACTGACAGTGCGACACCACAACCGTCAGCAAAAGCAACAAATTCAAAATGTTGTCTGTCCAGGTTTAGGTACAGGAATAGGAAAAGTTTCTTACCAAGAAGCAGCTAGACAAATGGCTCTTGCTTATGACCATTTTGTTTACCCGCCGAAATCAATTAACAATTTTATTGCTGCTGAAAGGCAACTCCAAATTTGGGAAGAGGGAGACTTGAAAAAAAGATATAGTTAAATTTATTACTATTATTTATAAGTTAGTTATTGATTTGGCTAGGCGATCGCTATTTTTAGCTACACTATGAAATGTTAATTTTAATTATATTAACTAATATCTTGTGGATGTAGTAATTTTATTTGAGTTGCGTCAAAGAACTGGTTGCTTTTAGGCTAAAGGCAGAGATAAACACCAACAGTTACTATTGGTAAATATAGCAGTCTCCGGAAAAGGTGCGGATATATCAAAAGTTTAAAATTCAGATAACCCAAGATTTTTCCTTGTTGTTTCTTCCTTCTGTGTAGAACTAGGAGAAACACCAACAGTTATTATTGGTAAATATAGCAGTCTCAGGAAAAGGTGTGGATATATCACTCATCTTAAAAATCAGATAACTCAAGATTTTTTCTTTTTATTTATTCCTTTTTCCTTGTTATTTATTCCTTCTGCATAGAACTAAGAGAAATACCAAAAT